>NC_021505.1:3665945-3977289 GCF_000412675.1 Pseudomonas putida NBRC 14164
CATCTCCCCGGCAAAGGCAGCAGCAGGAAAGCGGCGAACAGCAGGTTCGGCAGCGCCTGGAAGTCCAGCATGCCGAGGGCGACCAGCAGGAATTTTGCCAGGAAATAGAGGTTCCACCCTCCCAGTCCAGGCCAGCGGGCCAGTACCGGGAGGGAGGCGATGGTCTTAGTCATTACGGGGTTCCTGGCGTGCAGCGCGGTGGCGGACGCCCAGCGGTTTCAGGTAACGGGGTGCAAGGCGGCGGCGCAACCAGCCGCGCAATGCAACGCGCAGGCGCAGCACCAGCAAGGCCAGGGCAAACGTCACCAGCGCAGTGATGGCAATTACTTGCAGGAGCTGCACGAAGTTCATGCTGTACCCCGCTTGCCCAGGGCAATCCGGCGTGGCGCCAGGGCCGACCTTGGGTGCGCAGGCTGTTGCGCCGCTGCATCCAGCCGCGGTGGCTGCGGTGCGCTGTCGTCGAGGAAGGCCGGGGTGGCCAGGCTGTCGACCCCGGCGAGTACCTCTTGGCTGATGAACAGTTCTTTCCACGACAACTGGAAGATGTGGTCAAGCGCTTGCTCGACCCCTTCAGAGCGGCAGGCGAACAGGAACAGGAACAGGACTTCGCCCACCACACAGGCAATGTCACCATCGCGGCGGAATACCGTGCGCGAACAGGCCTGCAGCGGGGTCAGGCCAGGGGCCGGGCGCAATACCAGCAACTGGTGGACGATTTCGCCGTTGCGCACACCGTGCCACATGGTGTTCACGGCTTGCGCAAATGCACGGGGCGCCACCAGCCCGCAAATGGCCAGCGGCCGCAGCCGTGCGAGCAAGGCATCGAAGTTGCCCGGCAGATGCCGCCGCCATACGTAACCCTGGATGCTCTCGACCATGGTCAGGAAACGCGACAGGCTGGCACCGAACGGCACGATCTGGGTGGCACCACAGGCCAGCAGCAGTTGCTCGTCCTGATAGCGCAGGGTTGGCGCCATCTCGCGCACCACCAGCTTCAAGGCATTGCCACGTAACTGGCGCAGGCGGTGCAGCTGGCGTGCCAGGCTGTCCAGGCGCTGCCCGCCATCCATGGCAAAGATCACCGTGGCAGACACCGCTCTGCTGGCTTTGGCGCTCAGTTCTTCAAGGTTTTCGCAGACCTGCCAGTGCTCGGAGAAGGCGGGCGCGCCTTCCAGCACCGGGCGCTGGGCCAGGCACAGCAACTCATCACCACCGGTGTCGGATGGCACCTGCGGCGCTCCGGTAACGGCAAACCCGGCGTCAAGGCGCGCCAGCTCCAGGTCTCGGGTACCGGCCTTGCCGAGTGGGTTGCTCCAGAAATGCTGCAGGTAGCGCACCCCACCTTTGCCGCGGTACACCTGGGCCAGCCCGTCTACGCCCTGATTGAACGCGCGCAGCTGCTCCACCCGTCCAACACCCTGCCCGCTGCTGATGACCAGCAGCAGTGCAGCCTCGGCCAGCAATAAGGGCCGCAGGGCATTGCACCAACGGGCAACGTCATCGCCCGCCCAGGCCTCGAGTGGCGCCAGCAGCAACAGCACACGCCCGGGCACGTCGATGCGTGGCAAGTCATCAACCAGGTGCAGGGTGGCTTGCGGGGTGGTCTCGTACAGTGCCAGCTCGGCCGGGCCCTGCGCCGCATCGAGCGCACCCAGCACATCACCCATGGCTTGCGCATCGGTGATCAAGGTTGCCCGAACGTCGTCGAGCATGCCTGCAAGCACTTGGCGGCATAGCAAAGTGGCGTCTTCCGTGGCGTCACAGGCTACCCAGTACAGTCCTTGTTCATGAAGGCAGCTGCTTTCGGCGCCTATGCCGGAAATAGCCAACAACGGCATTCCATTAGTCAAAACAGTGGCTCTACGTCAAAAAATTAAACGGCCTTGAAGCTAGATTTGCACATGGGTCGTCGACGGCTTTTGACCCTCGTCAAAAAAACGACAGAAACACCGACGCACCATTTAAGTGCGTCAATTCTACAGCAGCAAGGCAAAATAATGTCAACCGCAAATGTAATGAATTGCAAAGGTGTGTCGAACGCTGCACCAAGGGCAGGATGCTGCATGCGAATGTTTGGATGTGCGTTAAGGTTACCTGTCAGGCAGATGCTGATTTACCGGAGACACGCATGCTTCGCATTTTTGAACGCTGGCTAGACCCCTTCCCCCCTGACGAAGTACCGCCGCCGCCCGTTGGCCTGTTGCGCTTCATGTGGGCCTGCACCCGGGGCGCTCGCGGTTACATTCTTGCCTTGGCACTGCTCAGTGCCGGGGTGTCGATTTACGAAGCCTGGCTGTTTGCGTTCCTCGGCCAGGTGGTCGACCTGCTTTCGGCCTGGCAGGCCGGTGGCGCCGCCGCCAGCACACAGGAAAGCCACGTACTGTGGGGGATAGGCATCGTCCTGGTTACCAGCATCGGGCTAGTGGCGCTGCGCACCCTGGTGCAGCATCAGGTGCTGGCAATCAATTTGCCGCTGCGCCTGCGCTGGGACTTCCATCGCCTGATGCTGCGCCAGAGCCTGTCGTTCTTCTCCGACGAGTTTTCTGGCCGTGTTACCACCAAGGTGATGCAGACAGCGCTGGCGGTGCGCGAGGTATTATTCACGCTCATCGAGATCCTGCCCGGCATCGGCGTGTACTTCATTGCAATCATCGCCCTGGCCGGTGGCTTTGCCTTGAAACTGATGCTGCCGTTCATTGCCTGGCTCGTGCTGTTCGGGCTGGCCATGCTGTATTTCGTGCCACGCCTGGGCAAGGTCGGACAAGAACAGGCCAACGCACGGTCTTCGATGACCGGGCGCATTTCCGATGCCTACACCAACATCACCACGGTAAAGCTGTTCTCGCACTCCAAACGCGAGGCGCACTTTGCCCGCGCTGCCATGGAGGACTTCAAGCAAACCGGCTTTCGCCAGATGCGCCTGGTCAGCCAGTTCGAAATCGTCAACCAGGCACTGGTAGTGGGCTTGATCTTTGGTGCAGGCGGCTACGCGTTGTGGCTGTGGCACCAGGGCCAGGTCGGCACAGGGGCGGTCGCGGCCATTACCGCCATGGCCCTGCGTATCAACGGTATGTCGCACTGGATCATGTGGCAGATGACCTCGCTGTTCGAGAACATCGGCACCGTGCAGGACGGCATGGCCACCCTCACCCGCGGCCCCAAGGTACAGGATGCGCCGGGTGCCACCGAGCTGGTAACCGGCGGCGGCGCGGTGAGCTTCGACAAGGTCTGCTTCAACTACAACGGCGAGCGCCAGGTGCTCAACGACCTGAGCCTGCATATTCGCCCGGGCGAAAAGGTGGGGCTGGTCGGCCGTTCCGGCGCCGGCAAGTCCACCTTGATCAACCTGTTGTTGCGCTTCTACGACGTGGACAGTGGCGAAATCCGCATCGATGGGCAGAACGTCGCCAAGGTGACGCAAGACAGCCTGCGCAGCGCCATCGGCATGGTCACCCAGGACACCTCGCTGTTGCACCGCTCGATCCGTGACAACATCGCCTATGGGCGCCCGGACGCAACCGACGCGCAAATCCGCGCCGCTGCAGCCAATGCCCAGGCCGATGGTTTCATCAGCCAGCTCAGCGACCGCCAGGGCCACAACGGTTACGACACCTTGGTGGGCGAGCGCGGTATCAAGCTGTCTGGCGGCCAGCGCCAGCGCATCGCCATTGCCCGGGTAATGCTGAAGAACGCACCGATCCTGCTGCTGGACGAAGCCACCAGTGCGCTGGACTCGGAAGTGGAAGTGGCGATTCAGGAAAGCCTGGACGAAATGATGCAGGGCAAGACCGTCATCGCCATCGCCCACCGGTTGTCGACGATTGCCGCCATGGACCGGCTGATCGTGATGGATGAAGGGCGCATCATCGAGCAAGGTACCCACGCCGAGCTGTTGGCGAAGAACGGTACTTATGCCCGGCTGTGGCAGCACCAGAGTGGTGGGTTCCTGGGTGAAGACCAGGGCGTGGCCGAGGCGATTGAATAGGCTCACCTGAAGCTGGCGATGCGATGGATGGCACCGGCTACGCCGGTGTTCGCGGGCATGCCCGCTCCCCAATGGTCGCGCCAGCTTTTAGATGTTGTGCAAGGCAGTTGCCCCCACTGAGATCGCGCCTACCTGAATCTGGTACTTCAACCAAACACATGCGAGGGCCGGCGCAGCACCGGGTCGAAGGGGTTGATCCGTTCGCCAATCGCCGCCGCCTCGCGCTTGAGCAATGCCACCACGGTGGGCATGCGGTTGGGCCCCAGGCGGTCGCTGATGGTCGCCACGCTCAACGCTGCCACCGCATGGCCGTTCCGGTCCAGGATCGGCACTGCCAGGCCGGCCATGCCGTCGAGCACTCCGGTGTTGCGCCCGGCGTAGCCGAGGCTGCGCACGTTGTCGATTTCGGCACGCAGCAACACTTCGTCGTAATGGTGAAAGTCCTTCAACCGCGGCAGGTTGTAGCGGATCACCTCGTCCCGCTCCTCCTCTGGCAGGAAGGCCAGGATCGCCAGGCTGCCCTGCCCCACGCCCAACGCTACGCGGCCGCCGATGTCCCCGGTAAAGGTACGGATCGGGTACGGCCCTTCGCTGCGGTCCAGGCACACGGCATCGAACCCCGAACGCGCCAGCAGAAACAGCGAATCGCCCAGCGAAGCCGACAACCGCAGCAGGCTGGGGCGCACCACATCGCGCAGGTTGCCCGCCTGCCCGGCCTTGGCCGCCAGTGCGAAGAAATCCAGGCTCAGCCGATAACGCTTGCTGGTGGCGCACTGGTCGACCATGCCCTCCTCGATCAGGCTACGCAACAGCCGATGGGTGGTGGGCTGCGCCAGGCCAACCCGCAGCGCCAGCTGGCTGACCTTCTCGCCCTCCCCCCCGCAATGACCTAGCGCGCGCAGCACGGCGAACAAACGCGACACTGCACTTACGCCAACTTCCTTGGCGTGTTCATTTCGTTTACCGGAATCCATTTTTCGTTAAACCCTTGGAAATTTCATTGAGTGGAATAATTTCAAAATAGCTGTCACTCAGTGAAATTACTCTTTGTCGCCATCCTAATCATTGCCCTACTCTCCGGTCCATAGGGCGATATCACAACATCGGCCGCCGCCATAGAAGCGAGCGCCAACGTCCGTAAAAGCTTTGCTTTTCGCCGCTGGCGCTCTGCCCACCCTGAAACTGCCGGGTTACCCCGGTTCCGTTTGCGATGGAGCACAGCCATGACCTTTCTGTTGATCGACAAGCTTTGCAAGCGCTATGGCGCTACGGAGGCAGTGGCCAGTTCGTCACTGGCCATCGAAAAAGGCGAGTTTGTCTCCCTGCTCGGCCCTTCTGGCTGCGGCAAGACCACCACCCTGCAGATGATTGCTGGCTTCGTCGAGGTCACCAGTGGCCGCATCGTCCTCGACGGCCGCGACATCACCCACGCCAAGCCGGCCAGCCGGGGCCTGGGTGTGGTGTTCCAGAGCTACGCGCTGTTCCCGCACATGACCGTGCGCGACAACGTTGCCTTCGGCCTGCGCATGCGCAAGGTGGCCAACGCCGAGATCGCTCGGCGCGTCGACCAGGCGTTGGCGCTGGTACGCCTGGACAAGCACGCCGAACGCTACCCGCGTGAACTGTCCGGCGGCCAACGCCAGCGTGTAGCCCTGGCCCGCGCACTGGTGATCGAACCGCCGGTGCTGCTGCTGGACGAGCCGCTGTCAAACCTGGACGCGCACCTGCGCGAAGAGATGCAGTTCGAAATCTGCCGTATCCAGAACGAAGTCGGCATCACCACACTGATGGTCACCCACGACCAGGCCGAAGCCCTGTCGATCAGCGACCGGGTAGTGGTGATGGAAGCCGGTCGCATCACCCAGATCGATGACCCCTACCGTCTCTACGAGCACCCGGGCACGCCGTTCATTTCCGACTTTGTCGGCAAGGCAAACCGCCTGCATGGCGTCACCGGCCCCGGCGGGTTACCGCAGGCAGCCGCCCAGGGCCCGCTGACCCTCAGCCTGCGCCCGGAAAAGATCAGCCTGGGTGCAGCCGGCAGCGGCAAGCTGGCAGGCCGCGTCAGCTGCCGTTACTTCCTTGGCAGCCAGTGGCTGTACCGCGTTGACACCGCCTTGGGCAACCTGGCGGTGGTGCGCGCCAACGATGGCAGCGCGCCGCTGGACGAAGGTACCCCGGTCGGCCTGGACTGGAACGATGCCCTGCTGCGGGTGCTGAACACAGCCGAGGTGGCCGCATGAGTACGGCAAAACTGCGTAGCAACACCTGGGGCTACGGCCTGAGCAGCCCAGCCCTGCTGTTGTTCCTGGCGTTGCTGGTGATGCCGCTGGGGCTGACTGTGCTGTTGTCGTTCAACGCGTTCGACTACACCAGTGGTATCCAGGCCGGCCAGTACACTTTCAGCCATTACCTGAGCCTGGTGACCGACACCTATTACTACGAAATCTTTTTTCGCACCTTCTGGATCAGTGCCCTGGTCACCTTGTTGTGTGTGCTGATCGGCATCCCCGAAGCCATGGTCCTCAGCCGCATGGGCGCGCCGTGGCGCTCGATCTTCCTGATCCTGGTGCTGACCCCGCTGCTGATTTCGGTGGTGGTGCGCGCCTTCGGCTGGAGCCTGCTGCTGGGGTCCGACGGCCTGATCAACCAAGGCATCAGCGCCCTCGGCGGGCAGCCGGTGAAGCTGCTGTACACCCCGTTTGCGGTGATCATCGGCCTGGTCCACGTGATGCTGCCGTTCATGATCATTCCGGTGTGGACCTCGCTGCAAAAGCTCGACCCGGCCGCCGAGCAGGCCGCGCTGTCGCTGGGCGCCAGCCAGTGGACGGTATTCCGCCGGATCGTGCTGCCACAGATCATGCCCGGTGTGCTGTCGGGCACGCTGATCGTGTTCGGCCTGGCCGCCAGCTCGTTCGCCATCCCGGGCCTTCTGGGCGGGCGGCGGCTGAAGATGGTCGCCACCATGATCTACGACCAGTACCTGGCCGAACTGAACTGGCCCATGGGCGCCACCATCGCCGTCGCCCTGCTGCTGATCAACCTGCTGGTGATGCTCAGCTGGAACCGGCTGGTCGAACGCCGCTACAAACGTGCACTTGGAGTGTGAACCGATGACCCGTAACGGCCCGCTGGCCCTGTCCTTTCATGCCCTGGTGATGCTGTTCATGCTCGCCCCGCTGGGGGTTGTGTGCCTGGTGGCGTTCACCCCGGAAAACACCCTGAGCCTGCCCACTGCCGGCTTCTCGCTGCGCTGGTTCAGCGCTGTGTTCGAGCGTGCCGACTTCCTCGACGCGTTTTACAACAGCCTGAAACTCGCCGCCCTGGCGGCCTCGCTGGCCACCCTGATCGCCGTGCCGGCGGGCCTGGCGCTGACCCGCTACAGCTTCCCTGGCCAGGGCTTTGTCAACGGCCTGCTGCTGTCGCCGATAATCATCCCGCACCTGGTGCTGGGTGTGGCCTTGCTGAGGTTGTTCGCCCTGCTTGGTGTCAATGGCAGCTTCACCTGGCTGGTGTTCGCCCACGTGGTGGTCATTACTCCGTACGTGCTGCGCCTGGTACTGGCTGCCGCCATCGGCATCGACCGCAGCGCCGAACAGGCCGCGCAAAGCCTGGGCGCCGGGCGCATCACGCTGTTCTGCAAGGTCACCCTGCCAATGATTCTGCCCGGCGTGGCCGGTGGCTGGCTGCTGGCGTTCATCAACAGCTTCGACGAAGTGACCCTGTCGATCTTCGTCACCTCGCCTGCCACCCAGACCCTGCCGGTACGCATGTACGTATACGCCACCGAGTCCATCGACCCGATGATGGCCGCCGTCTCGGCGCTGGTGATTGCCGTCACCGCCCTGACCATGATCGCCCTGGACCGCGTGTATGGCCTGGACCGCGTGCTGGTGGGCAAGCAATGACAAGGAATGCCCCTATGCCGCTGTTCAAGCGCGTGGCCGAACACGACCGCGAACCGTTGCCCTTCCTGCTCGACGGCCAACCGGCTCAAGGCATGAACGGCGACACCCTGCTGACCGCCATCCTGACCAACGCCACCCACCTGCGCGGCAGCGACTTCAGCGCCGAACCGCGCGCCGGTTTCTGCCTGATGGGCGCCTGCCAGGACTGCTGGGTACGCCTGCAGGACGGCCGCCGGGTGCGCGCCTGCTCGACCTTTCTGGAACCGGGCCACTGTGTCACCCGCGAACCGGGGCGCCAGCCATGAGCGCAACCGTCATCATTGGTGCAGGCCCCGCCGGCATTCGCGCCGCGCAAACCCTCGTGGCCCATGGCGTGCGCCCAGTGCTGCTGGACGAAGCCAGCCGTGGCGGCGGGCAGATCTACCGCCAGCAGCCGGCCAACTTCCGCCGCTCGGCCAAAGCGTTGTACGGCTTCGAGGCGGACAAGGCCCGGGCCCTGCACAACACCCTTGAACAACTGCGCGAGCAGATCGACTACCGCCCGGAAACCTTGGTGTGGAATGCCGAGCAGCAGGTGCTGGACACCTTGCAGCAGGGCCGGTTGGCCGATCGCCTGGCATTCGATCGGGTGATCGTCGCCACTGGCGCTACCGACCGCGTGTTGCCGATCCCCGGCTGGACCTTGCCCGGGGTGTATACCTTGGGCGCCGCGCAGATCGCGCTGAAGTTTCAGGGCTGCGCCATCGGCGAGCGGGTGGTGCTGGCTGGCAGCGGGCCGCTGTTGTACCTGGTGGCCTACCAGTACGCCAAGGCCGGCGCCACTGTCAGCGCAGTGCTCGACACCTCGCCGTTCAGCGCCCAGGTACGCGCCCTGCCGCGCCTGTTGCTGCAGCCGGGCACCTTTGCCAAGGGCCTGTACTACCGCGCCTGGCTCACCCGCAAAGGCGTGCCGGTGCATGGGGGGTGACCCTGCTGGGCATCGAAGGCGAGCTACGCGCCAGCGCCGTACGCTGGTCGCGCAATGGCCAGCAACACAGCTTGGCGTGCGACGCCGTGGCATTCGCCCACGCCCTGCGCAGCGAAACCCAGCTGGCGGACCTGCTGGGCTGCCAGTTTGCCTGGAACAGCCTCAACCGCGCCTGGCTACCGGTACGTGACGCCCAAGGCCGCGCCAGCAGCCCCGGTGTGTACCTGGCTGGCGACGGCGCCGGCATCCTCGGTGCCGACGGCGCCGAAATGACCGGTGAACTCGCCGCCCTGACGCTGCTGGCCGACCTCGGCAAACCTGGCAACCCGCAACGCCAGCAACAGCTGGCAAAACGCCTGGCTACCCTGCAGCGCTTTCGCCAGGGCCTGGAACAGGCCTTTCCGTTCCCCGAGCAGTGGGCGCGGCAGGCCCCGGACCCGTTGACCGTGTGCCGCTGTGAACAGGTCAGCGCTGGCGAAATCCGCGCCACCGTGCGCGCCGGGCACTGGGAAATCAACCGGGTCAAAGCCATGTGCCGGGTCGGCATGGGCCGTTGTCAGGGCCGTGTGTGCGGGGCCGCCGCCGCCGAACTGATTGCCTGCGAAAGCGGTCGGCCCATTGACCAGGTCGGGCGCCTGCGTGGCCAGGCACCGGTCAAGCCCCTGCCCTTTGGCCTGGAGATCAAGCCATGAAGCGGATCGAGGTGGACGCCATTGTCGTCGGCGGTGGCATCGTCGGCAGCAGCGCTGCATTGACCCTGGCCCGCGGTGGCAAACAGGTGGCGCTGCTGGAACGTGACTTCTGTGGCTCGCATTCCAGCGGGGTGAACTATGGCGGGGTCCGTCGCCAAGGCCGCTCGCTGGCCCAGCTGCCATTGTCGATGCGTGCCCATGCCATCTGGGGGCAGTTGCGCGAGTGGATCGGCATCGACGGCGAGTACACCCGCAGCGGCCACCTGAAGCTGGCACGCAGCCAAACCGACTTCGACGCCTTGAAGGCCTATGCCCGTCGGACCCAGGCCTTTGACCTGCGCCTGCAACTGCTGGAGCACCGCGAACTGCGCCAGCGCTTTCCTTGGGTGGGCGATATCGCCGTCGGCGCGTCATATTGCCCCGAGGACGGCCATGCCAACCCGCGCCTGGTGTCACCCGCCTTCGCCCAGGCGGCCCGGCACAGCGGCGCCCAGTTGCACGAACAATGCAAAGTGCTGGAGGTAGACCACGACGGCCAGCGCTTCACCGTGCGCACCAGCACAGGCCAGTGCTTCAGGGCACCCTGGTTGCTGAACTGCGCCGGTGCCTGGTCGGCGCAACTGGCCGAGTACTTCGGCGAAGCGGTGCCGCTGACGGCGGCCCACCCGGCCATGCTGGTCACCGAACCACTGCCGCTGTTCATGACTGCCAGCACCGGGGTCGAAGGCGGCGGTATCTACGCCCGCCAGGTGGCGCGCGGCAACTGCGTACTGGGCGGTGGACGCGGCTTTGCCCTGACCCCGACCACCGCCCGCCCGGGGCAAGCCGCAGTGCTCGACATCCTGCATAACGCCACCGAGCTGTACCCGGCATTGGCCGGCGCCCAGGCGATTCGCACCTGGAGCGGCACCGAAGGCTACCTGCCCGATGACGAACCCGTGATCGGCCCCAGCCTGCGCCGACCCGGCCTGCTGCATGGCTTCGGCTTTGCCGGCGCCGGTTTTCAGATTGGCCCGGCAGCCGGGGAAGCCCTGGCGCAATGCGTCCTTATTGGCGCGCCGGCCATCAGCCTGGCGGCCTTCTCCATCAACCGTTTTCAGCCCAGCCACCACTACAAGGAAAACCTGTCATGACGCACAAGCAACGTTTGCTCGCGCTGTTCTGCACCGTACCTGGCCTGTTCGCCTGCCTGCCCGCCATGGCGCAACCCACGCTGTACCTGGGCATGAATGGCGGCACCATGGAGCGGCTGTTCAGCGACAACATCCTGCCCCCGTTCGAGAAGGCCAACGGGGTGAAAGTGGTGATCGTCCCCGGCACTTCGGCCGACATCCTGGCCAAGGTCCAGGCCACGCCGAACAAGCCGTCGATCCACGTGATGGTGCTGGATGACGGCATCATGTACCGCGCCATCGGCATGGGCCTGTGCAGCACGCTCAAGCCCAACCCGACGCTGGCCCAGCTGCCGGAAAAGGCCCTGATCAAGGACAAGGCCGCCGCCGTCAGCCTGGGGGTGACCGGGCTTGCCTACAACAGCCGCCTGTTCAAGGAAAAAGGCTGGGCAACACCCACCTCCTGGAACGACCTGGCCGACCCGCGCTTCAAGGACAAAGTGGTGTTCCAGTCGATGGCGTCATCCACCTTCGGCTTGCACGGTTTCCTGATGTACAACCGCCTGCACGGTGGCAGCGATACCGACGTCAACCCGGGCTTCACGGCCTGGAAGAAGAACGTTGGCCCGAACGTGCTGGAGTACATCCCAAACTCGGCCAAGCTTTCGGAAATGGTGCAAACCGATGAGGCCGCGTTGTTCCCGCTCACCCCTACCCAGGTGACGGCGCTGAAGCTCAAGGGCATCCCGGTGGAATACGCCGCGCCCAAGGAAGGCGCCGTGGTGCTCAACCAGGCCGAATGCGTCACCGCCAACAACGACCAGCCGGAGCTGGCGCAAAAGCTTGCCCAGTTCCTGCTCAGCCCTGAGGCGCAAGCACCGGCACTGGAGCTGGGTGACCAGATCCCGTCCAACCCCAATACCCCGACCAGCGACAAGACCCGTGGCCAGGTCGAGGCCATGCAGACCTACCTGCAAACTGCCGTGACCATCGACTGGGACCAGGTCAACACCCAGCGCCCGGAATGGAACGCCCGCTGGAATCGCCAGATCGAGCGATAGGCCGAGGCCCCCTGGCCCGCTGCCGGCGCCCCAGGTGCCGGCCAGCGGGCACCGCAACCCCGCCTGCATGGCGCCTCAATCCAGCACTGGCCGCAACAGCGCCTGCGCCTCGTACAGTGGCGGCAAATAACGCATGCGGATTTCATCAACACTCAACCGCGAGGCATGAGTCGTGATGGTCAGCGTCGCTTTCAACTGCCCGGCACGGTCCAGCAACGGTACACCCAGCACCCGCATACCGATTTCATATTCCTGATCAACAATACAGAAGCCCTGCCCCTTCACCCGGTGCAATTCCGCCTCCAGCTGTGCCCGGTCTGTGAGCGTGTAGGGCGTCAACACCCGCAACGGGTTGCGTGCAAAGTACTCACCTCGCTCCCCCTCACCCAGCCAGGCCAGCCAGATCCGCCCGCCGGCCGTGCAATACATTGGCACCCGCGAACCGGGCCTGATCGACAACGACGCCACATGGCTATACCGGCTGCGCACCAGGTGGATGATCTCGTCACCATCGCGGGTACCCACCGACACATGCTCCTGGGTCTGGCGCGCCACCTGCTCGACAATCGGCCGCAGCATGCGCGGCAGTTGCGCCGAGTCCACGTACGCCTGGCCAATACGTAAAGCCTTGGGCGTCAGCCAGTACTCGCGGCTGTCAGTTTCGGCAAAGCCCTCGTGCACCAAAGTCAGCAAAAAACGCCGTGCGGCACTCGGCGTAAGGCCAGACAACCTGGCCGCCTGCGGCACGCTCAGGCGCGGTTGCTCAGCGCTGAACAATTGCATCAGGGCCAGGCCTTTCTGCAACCCGGCGATCAAGTCGCGGGGGTGGATCGTGTTCATCTTTACGACTCGCAAGTGAAAAAAAACAGCCGATTACTGCGATAACCGGATCATGATTGCGATTATCGCATCAAAAGCTCGATCAACGCATTGTTGCTCTTGCGCCGCTGCATCACGCTTGCCTCCACAACAACATCAATAAGGAGGTCAGCATGATTCGTGGTTCCACTGAACTGGTTGCCATCGTCGGTTCGCCCATTGCCCAGGTGAAGTCCCCCGAGAACTTCAACACCTGGTTCGCCAACAACAACTGCAACGTCGCCATGCTGCCCATCGACCTGCACGAAGCCGAGCTGGGCAGTTTTGCCGACAGCCTGCGCGGCTGGCAGAACCTGCGCGGGTGCGTGGTCACCGTGCCGTACAAACAGGCCCTGGCCAGCCGCCTGGACGGTTTGAGCGAACGTGCGGCTGCCTTGGGTTCGGTCAATGTAATACGCCGCGAGCGCGACGGGCGCCTGCTGGGTGACAACGTAGACGGCGCCGGCTTCCTCGGTGCTGCGCGCAAGCACGGCTTTGACCCGGCGGGCAAACGGGCGCTGGTGATCGGTTGCGGCGGTGTTGGCAGCGCCATCAGCTACGCACTGGGCGAGGCAGGTATCGTCAGCATTACCCTCAGCGACCCCAGCACAGCGCGCATGGGCGCTGTGTGCGAACTGCTCGGCAATGCCTTCCCGGGGCTTTCGGTCAGCACGCAGTTAAGTGGGCTGGAAGACTTCGATCTGGTGGCCAACGCCTCCCCGGTCGGCATGGGCACAGGCGCAGAACTGCCGTTGTCCGCTGCCCTGCTGGCCACGTTGCAGCCAGACACCCTGGTCGCCGACGTGGTCACTTCGCCCGAAATCACCCCGCTGCTGAACCGCGCCCGGCAAGTAGGCTGCGCGATCCAGACCGGCCCGGAAATGGCCTTCGCCCAACTCGGCCACCTTGGCGCCTTCATGGGCGTGACGCCGCAGGAGATCTGAGGCCATGGCGACTCTTGAACACATACAACACAGCTTTGACCTGGTGGTATTGGGCAGCGGCGCCGGTGGTTTTGCCGCTGCCGCCACGGCGGCTCGCCGCGGGCTGAAGGTGCTGGTAGTGGAAAAGGCCGAACGTTTTGGCGGCACCTCGGCGATATCCGGCGGCGCGGTGTGGCTGTATGGCACCGATCAAGCTCGCGCCGCGGGGGCCAAGGATTCACCCGAGGCCATGCGCACCTACCTCAAACATGTGATCGGCGACGGCTACGACCCAGCCCTCGCGGACGCCTTCATCGAACATGGCCACCAGGCACTGCGTTGGCTGGAACAGCACACCGAGCTGCGCTACGCCCTTCGACCGCACTCCCCGGATTATTACCCCGACGCCCCTGGCGCCACCCAGTTTGGTCGGGCGCTGGAAATGGTCGAGTACGACGGCAAGCACCTCGGCCCACGCTTCAAGGACCTGCAAATGCCACCGCCTGGCATGCTGTTGTTCGGCGGCATGATGGTCAACCGCGTGGATATCCAGCATTTCCTCAGCATTCGCCGCTCGCCCAGGTCGTTGTGGCATTGCCTGAAACTGATGGCACGTTACGCACGGGACCGCCTGCAGCACCCGCGTGGCACCCGGTTGACTACCGGCAACGCACTGATCGCCCGCCTGGCCACCAGTGCCTTTGCCCATGGCACACAGCTGTGGCTGCGCAGCGAGGCCCTGGAACTGATCGTTGAACAGGGCGCGGTCACGGGCGTGGTGGTACAGCACGAGGGGCGCCGTGAACGGGTACTGGCCCGCGGCGGTGTGGTGTGCGCCATGGGCGGGTTCGCGGCGGGCGCACTCGCCGCTGGCTACCGGCCAGCCCAGCAAACACCGCACCTGACCATGTCACCCGCTGCCAACGACGGCGCTGCCCTGCGCCTTGGCCGGGCTGTTTCGGCAGCGCAGGGCGAGGGCCTGGCGGCCAACTTCTTCTGGGCGCCGGTTTCCGAACTGCGCCACGCCAGTGGCGAGCGTGAGCGCTTCCCGCATCTGGTTACAGACCGCGCCAAACCCGGCGTGATCGCGGTGAACCCGGCCGGGCGGCGCTTTGTGAACGAATCCGACTCCTACCACCACTTCGTGCAGACCATGTTCGCCAACGGCCTTTCCAGCTGCTGGCTGGTCTGCGACGCCGAGGCCATGAACCGCTATGGCCTGGGCCTGGCGCGGCCAAAGCCGGTGAACAACCAGGCGCTGATCGACGCCGGTTACCTGTATCAGGCGGCAACACCGCAAGCCTTGGCCAAGGCCATCGGAGTCGACCCGCAGGTATTCGTGCACACCCTGGAGCAATTCAACGCCGACGCCTGCAACGGCATCGACCGCGCGTTCGGCAAAGGCGGCAACAGCTACAACCGCTACATGGGCGACCCGCAGCACACCCCCAACCCATGCCTGGCGCCGCTTGCCAGCGGGCCGTACTACGCCATCCGTATCCACACCGGCGACCTCGGTTCGGCCTGCGGCCTGGTGACCGACGCCCAGGCCAACGTGCTGAACCGCGACGGCCAGCCAATTGCCGGGCTTTATGCGGTCGGCAACGACATGAACTCACTGATGAAAGGCACCTACCCCGGCCCCGGCATCACCCTGGGCCCCGCCCTCACCTTCGGCTGGCTCGCTGCCAACCACATCACCGCGCGCCTGCAGGCGCCGGCCACCCAAACGGAGACCCCGGCATGTACTACGAACTGAGAACCTACACCCTCGACCCACTGAAAATGGCCGACTGGCTGGCCCTGTACCAAAGCCATGCGCTGGAAGTGCAAAGCGAGCACCTGGGTAACCTGGTGGGCTTTTTCACCAGCGAGTTCGGCGACGTCAACCAGGTGGTGCACATCTGGGGCTATGCCAGCCTCGACGAGCGCATCGCTCGCCGCGCCGCGATGGCAGCCGACCCGCGCTGGGCGGAATTCTCCCGGCGCAACCGCGAACTGGCGGCAGTAGTACGCCTGCAATCGCGGCTGATGCGGCCCACCGGATTTTCGCCGCTGCAGTAAACCGTAAGCCATCTCCTGCCAACGCCTGAGCGGAACCCTTGCATGCAACCCCTCGAATGCGACGTACTCGTTATCGGTTCCGGTGCCTCTGGCCTGGCGGCCGCCGTTACCGCCGCGCATCACGGCCTGCACGTGATCGTTGCGGAAAAAGCCCGCCAGCTGGGCGGCACCAGCGCCTGGTCGGGGGGCTGGCTGTGGGTTCCGCGCAACCCGCTGGCCGTTGCCGAAGGCATCGTCGAAAACGACGATGCCCCAGAACGCTACCTGCGTGCGCAAACCCATACGCACGAGCTGGACCCACGCCAGCGTGCGTTCCTGCGCTACGGCCCCGAAATGGTGGCGTTTTTCCAACAGCACACCGCTGTACAGTTTCAATCCGGTAGCCGCATGCCTGACATGCGCGAAGGTGACGGCAGCGCAAACGGCGGCCGTTCGCTGTGCGCATTGCCCTACGACGGCCGCCTGCTCGGGCCTTGGCTGCACAAGCTGCGCCCGCCGCTGGACATCGTCAGCCTGGCCGGCATGGGCATTGCCGGCGGCGCCGACATGGCCGCCTTTTTCAATGCCACACACTCGCCCAAGGCAGCGTTGCATGTAGGTAAACGCCTGCTGCGCCACGGGCGCGACCTGCTGCTGCACCGACGCGGCCAGCAACTGGTCAACGGCAACGCACTGGTGGCACGCCTGCTGCGCAGCGCCCTGGACCTGGGTGTGACGCTGCTGACCGACAAGCCGGCCAGCCGCCTGTTGGGGGAAGGCCGGGTCAGCGGCGCGCTGTTTGCCGATGGCCAGGCGATTCAAGCACGCCGGGGTGTGGTGCTGGCCTGTGGCGGCTTCCCGCACGACCGCAAGCGCATCGCTCAATTGATGGCGCATGCGCCGGATGGCACCCGGCATTACTCTGCAGCGCCCAAAGAAAACAGCGGCGACGGCCTGCGCCTGGGTGAACAGGCCGGTGGCCTGGTAAGTACCAAGCTGGCGCAATCCGGTGCCTGGGCACCGGTTTCGCGGGTACCACGCAAAGATGGTACCTTCGGCCATTTCCCGCACCTGATCGACCGCGCCAAACCCGGCTTCATCGCCGTGCGCCGCGATGGCCGGCGCTTCGTCAACGAAGCCGATTGCTACCATGACTTCATGAACGCACTGTTCGCTGCCACGCCGCAAGGCGAGCCACCTGAGGCCTGGCTGATCTGCGACCACCCCGCGCAACGCCGCTACGGCATCGGCTGGGCCAAGCCGTTTCCCTTCCCCACCCGCTTTTACCAACGCTGTGGCTACCTGCACAGCGGCGCTACGCTGGCACAGTTGGCGAAGTGCTGCGGGATCGATGCCGCGCAGTTGCAACGCACTGTGGACGGTTTCAACCACGCTGCGGCACAGGGTGAAGACCCGACCTTCCAGCGCGGCGCATCGGCCTACAACAGGGCCCAGGGTGACCCGCAGCAGGCACCCAACCCGTCGCTTCGGCCGTTGCTGGAGGGGCCGTTTTATGCGGTTAAACTGCTGCCAGGCAGCCTTGGCACCTTCGCTGGCCTGGGCACCGACGCCTCGGCCCGGGTGCTGGACCACGCGGGGCAGCCGATACCCGGGCTGTTTGCGGTGGGTAACGACATGCACAGCGTGATGGGCGGGTATTACCCGAGTGGTGGTATTACCCTTGGCCCGGGGATGACCTTTGGGTATCTGGCCGGTAAAGCGTTAAGTGGCCTGCGTTCACAGTGAACACCGCAAGGGCTGATTTTCATAAAGGCTGCCCATGCGCCTGCTCTACCTGAGCCACCTTGGGCGGCTGTTGCAACAACCCTCGCGGCAACCGGAAGCTTTTGAACGGTTGCTGGGTGATGGGATTGAAGGCTTTTTCAGCATTCAGTCGATAGCGCATCACGCCATCACCGGTCCGGAAGCTCAGGTCTACGCTGGTTGGCGTCCGCCCATTGAGTGAGCCGCGGCTGAGCAAGCGGAACATCGACCATGGCCCGCGGTACTCCAGGCTGCTGCTGTTACCGTTCTGCCTCAGCAAGGTAAGGTTGCTGCGCACCTGCTGCCCCAAAGTATTGGGCCAGACGATCCCGGTGATCTGACTTGGCCCATGGGTGTAGGAAATCAGCTGACCATCGAGGTCCAGCAGACTGGTGCGCTGGTTAGCGCTGAGCCCCAACGGCTCGATGCTGAACTGCACACTCAACTTGCCGCGCTGGTCAAAGAAGGTTTCGCGGATGCGATCCGCCAGCTCGAGTTGCTCGATCACGTCGGCGCGAATCAAGGATTGCCCGTGCTGAGCAGACTGCAAGGCCTCAAGGTTCTCCTTCAGGAAGACCTCCAGGTACTGATCATGAAACTGCTGCAGCCTCCCTTTCGGCCCGAAGAACGCCTCGAAGTCATCCAGTGAAGCATCGGGTGCCTTCACCATAAAGGGGTAGCGGCCTGCCAGACGTTGCTGGAAGAAACTGTACACTTCAGCATCCCAACGCCGCTCCAGTTCGCGCAGTGCTTCAACGTTCAGCACCTGGGCGGTCTGGTCGGCGAGCTTTCGGACCTGGTGGTTGATGGGCTCCGGCAAGCCTGTGGCAATACGTTGAAGGGTGCCTATCGGGTCATGCCCGGTCATCGCAAAGCGCTGATGCACAGCTTGCAGTGCGGCCTTGCCGCGGTCCGGGCTGTCCTGTACGGCCTTGGCGTAGTCCAGCAGGGCCGCAACAGCGCCAAGGGTTTCATCGTAGTAGCTCGGCTTTTCTCCTGTCGCCTGCAGCATCGCGCCCAAGCCTGCAAACGCCCGCTGGATGGCCAACGCTTGCTGTTGCTCGTGTTTGCCCGTTGCTGAGGGCAGCGTATTCAGTTCACCCGTTACTTCAACACCAGCCGGTGAAGCGAGTGAGGTGTTATCCCTGACCGTATCCAGCAGCCGCTGTAAAGGTGCTGCTGGGCCGGTCAACTGCTGCAGGACCGTGACACCATGGTCCAGATCACGGAAGTCGGCGACGGTGAATGCATTCAAGGCGCGTCGCCAGCTGTCAATGTAATCGGCGCTGTAGAGGTTATGCAGCCGTTCGGTCAACGCATTGCGGTCGACGTCCGAATAGTCGAGTTGGCTGCGCTCGCCCAAGGCCCACTGATCGACCATCGCCATTTCAGCGAACCGCTGGCTGCGCGGCTCGAAGTATTCCCTGAAGCCTTTGGCGGTAAGCATGGCGGCCAGCAGTACCTCCTTCTCCCCTTGACTGGCCCCGGAAGACGGCTGGTACACCACATCGAACGCAGGCCCTACCTGGTGGCGCAGGTCCAGACCGCTGTGCAACTGCTCTTGCGCCTGTTGCTTCAGCACTGCATAGACCCGCTGTGGCAACGGCAATTTGCGCAACGCCTGCTGCACTTCGCTGACACGCTGACGGTACTGCGGCAAATCCGTGTCTGCATAGGCCAAGGCGTACTTCAAATGCTGCATGAGGTCACGCTGCAGTTGCCCTTGCCCAGGAAATGCCCGTTGCCAATGACGGGCCATCCAGTCCTCGACCCATTCGGGCCGGCGGCTGTCGCGATCCTCGATCATCCGGTAAACCCTGAGCGCGGCCATTTGCTGCTCGCTGCCAGAGGGCGCTGCGTTCATGGCATCGATCACACCACTGGCCAACGCCGGCAAGAAACGCCTGGACAACAAGCTCAGGTACGCCTCATCAACCAGGGGGCCAATGTTGCGCCCTTGATACAGACCAAAATCGGCAACACCCAGCCACGCCGCGCGATAGTCGCCAAACACCGCCACCGCATCGCGAATCTGGTCCAGTGGCTCCAGCAGGTTGCGCCCGGTCGGATCAAGCCGCAGATCGACTTCGTGACGGCTGTACTCCTGGCTTTTGGCGAACACACTGGCAGCCTTGGAGCTATTGATATCGAAGTAGCGCTGCCAGCTGGCGATGGCGATACTGAACGCCAGGAGGCCTACGCCAGAACCAATCCACAGCAATTGGCGCTTGCTGCGCGCTACCCGGACGTTGTCGCCCGCCAGGCCGGCCTCCTGGTAGATAACCCGCCTGAATGCTTGCTGGATGAAGTAGACCAACGCCTTGCCCTGCGCCTTGCCCTCACGCAGGGGAAGTTTCGTCTTGTAGGGCTGCCCTGCGCATGTTCATAGGCCACCTGTTCCAGGTAGTAGGTGGGCAATGGCGAATCGGTGCCGTGCAAGCCCAGAAACGTGGCAACGACGCGGTAGCGTTCTTGCTCAGCGGGTATCCTCTGGGCTTTGTACACGTCTGACACCGGGAAGCTCAGCCGTGGGTCGCAGGCCAGGCGCACCCGCCGCCGGGTGACTTCGTCCGGCCAACGTGGTTCGAGGTCATCGCCATGCAGCCCGTGCAGCCGCTCCAGCAACTGGAAGAAGTTGTACTGATGCGCCTCCGAGAGCAGCTTGTCGGCTAGATCAGCGGTTGCTTGCCGGTCTGTATTGGCCATGTGTAGTGCTCGTTATTGGTGGTGTTGATCACTTCCAGCTGATGGAAGGAGTTGATGCTGGCGTACAGGGCGAAGAAGTGGGCGAGCACGCAGCTGAACAGGTACAAGTCGCCCTCGCAGAGGAAGGCGGGCTGCAGCACGCCTCGATCGACTGGGTCTACATCGAAGAAGCGTCCCGTCAGTACCTGAGCCAGCAATGCAAGCATTTGCGAATTGTTGCGCACCTGAGTGCCGCATGGCTGCGTAGCGGCTGCTGGGAGCGTTGGGGATTCAGCCTGGCGCTGTTGGCCGGCATGATCGAGTGCTACTGGGAACCTGCTCACCCCAAGCCGGGGCCGAAAGGCTTTCTGGGCAAGCGCAAGCTGGTTGGCCTGGTAGTCAGCCGCTTGGTCGAGGCGCTACCGCGTCTTGACCGTTTCACCTTTAGTCCTACTCATGCAGCGGCGGCGCAGGCGGCGTTCAATCACCTGCAGCAACAGGGCGCGGCACAGCTGGAGGCAGCTGCTCTCGACGAATTCGGCCGGCTCTTTGTTCGGCGCCAGCGACAACGTCATCGAAGGATTGGCGGGTCGCTTCCCGGCCATGGCCGACATCACCGACCTTACCGCCCAGGCGGTCAATACCGTAGCGCTCAAGCGCCTGCGTGGCCAGACGCGGTGGGCTGCCAGTCATGGCCTGCGTCAGCAGGTGCTGTTGGCGGCACGGGAGGCGAATGCCGAGAAGGCGTTGGGGCTGTTGGCAGCGCGCTATCGAATCACCGAACAGACCATCACGGACAATCCATTTAGCCAGGAGGCACAGAAGTATTTGAAGAGCGGTATGGCGCAGGTTGAGGAAATGAAACAACTGCGCATCTCGGGTAGCCGGACAATATCGATAGAACTGACCACCACTGCGCGAGTGAATGCGAGGGCGTAACCGGTGCTGAATGATGAACCGCCGTATTCGGTGCGCTTGAAAATACCACCTCCGGTGTTGCTCCACTCAAAGACTAATACCTTGCTCAAGCGTCGGTAGTAGATTTTTTGAGTTGAGCGATTGAGGCAGAAACTTGATAAGTGTTTAATGAAATATATTCGGTAAATTAGAAATGGAAGGAAAATGAAAGGGCCTGTTGCCGTTCCAATGAGCAAGATTGGGCTGAAAGTGTATGGTTCCCAAGCTTCGTTGGATAGCAAATCAGGGTAGAGGAAAATTATCAATACTATTATCAATGCGCAGTACAGTTTTCCCATGAATACGGAATCTGTCACCCATGGGTTTCGCAGGCATAAAGTGTCTCCGGATAAGCTTAGAAGCTGTCCGCCAATGGCCGGCTTAGTTCGGGAGTCTGAGGTTGGGCTAAATATCCAGGTGGTTGTCATGATCAGCGCTCCAGACGAAAGATTGTATGGGTCTCATTGTCTTTGTCTAACCCTTGATTGGCGCTGTAAGCGAGATGCAGTGAGATGTTATTTTGGTTGGCTAGCGTGTTCTCGAAAGACATAACTAGGCCAGCACCTACAGAGATGCGTGCGCTGCAGGCAGGGCCGGAGGTGGCATTGCTGACGGAGGCGTTAGTCATGCGCGCTTCCTTTTGCCCGAATACACGCCAGCACCCAAACGAGATCATTCCCCTAACTCTAAACCTGTCAGTCACGTGATTAGGCCGTCTTTCGGCCCAATCACCCAACAAGCGCTCACAGGCAGTTTAACCAACGGTAATTCCCTGATACCAATAGTTCCTCCGGCGTCAGAATATCCTTACACAAAGCTCATAAAACTAAACAACTCCACGAATCACAAAGCCATGGTGGTTAACCAAGAAAAATCCTTCAAATTATTTCGCCGCTTGCATTTCCGTTCGGCAACCCTTAACACTAACCCCATCAGTCGATGGAGATTAACCATGTCCCGCCTCGCCGAGTTCCGCGCCCTCGAACGACTACTCGCGACTAAAAAGTCCGAACTCTCATTCATACAAATCGACCCGCGCCTCATCCGCGAATTCGAGTTCGAAAGCAAACTCCACAACCTGCTTGCCGAATATCAGTTCAATCTCTCGAACATACTGGCCATCATCGAGAGTGAAATCGCAACCCAGGGTTACGGTGTCTATCAACAACCGCCCCCGGTCGTATCGCCCGCACGTTACAGGGCTCGGCAAAGCAAATACTACATAAACCCTCATACCGGGGAGGAAGTAGAAGCAAAAAGCACCCTGCACAAAACCGTAAGGTTGTGGATAAAGCAGTACGGCCGTGCCGAGGTCGAAAGCTGGGCAACTGCATGGTCGGTGTGCACGCACAAACCTGGCCTGTAGCCATTGCTGTGCAGCACAGCCTGCCCTTCCCTGCCTGGCCTGCGCCCATCAAGCAACAAGGGTGAAAGCCTTCTAACCTTTAATGACGTGAATCCCTGCCGCGCCCACAGGGCAACGCAACCGTTCGGTAACCGAACAGTAGCCCGTCTCTCGAATTGACGCTGCCGTCTTCACTGCGCACCATGCACCGGCCTTGCGTGCCCCCTGCCTGGGACTTGGTCACGCACCTGTAGTACCGCAGCTGAATACAATTTCAAGAAACGAGCAGTTTATGAACCACACCAAGACCACCCCCGCCGCGCCCCGGATGCACCAGGGTTCGATTGGCGACAAGCTTCGTGGCGCCTTCGGCGTCGGCAAGACCCGTTGGGGCATGCTTGCCCTGGTGTTCTTCGCCACCACCCTGAACTACATCGACCGAGCCGCCCTTGGCATCATGCAGCCCGTGCTGGCCAAGGAGATGAGCTGGACGGCGATGGACTACGCCAACATCAACTTCTGGTTTCAGGTCGGCTATGCCATCGGCTTTCTGCTGCAGGGCAGGCTGATCGACAAGGTTGGGGTAAAACGCGCCTTCTTCTTCGCCGTACTGCTGTGGAGCCTGGCCACTGGCGCCCATGGCCTGGCCACTTCGGCAGCCGGCTTCATGGTCTGCCGTTTCATCCTGGGCCTGACCGAGGCCGCCAACTACCCGGCCTGCGTGAAGACCGTGCGGCTGTGGTTCCCGGCGGGTGAACGGGCCATCGCTACCGGCCTGTTCAACGCCGGCACCAACGTCGGCGCCATGGTCACCCCGGCCCTGCTGCCGCTGATCCTCGCCGTGTGGGGCTGGCAGGCCGCGTTCATCGCCATGGGCAGCCTGGGCCTGGTGTGGGTGGTGTTGTGGGTGTTGAAGTACTACAACCCTGAAGACCACCCCAGCGTGCGCCAGAGCGAGGTGCAGTACATCCAGCAGGACGATGAACCCGAGCCTGCCCGCGTGCCGTTCAGCCGTATCCTGCGCCTGCGTGGCACCTGGGCGTTTGCGGTGGCCTATGCGATCACCGCGCCGGTGTTCTGGTTCTACCTGTACTGGCTGCCGCCGTTTCTGAACCAGCAATACAGCCTGGGCATCAACGTGACCCAGATGGGCATCCCGCTGATCATCATCTGGCTGACGGCGGACTTTGGCAGCATCGGCGGCGGCATCCTGTCGTCCTGGCTGATCGGCCGTGGCGTGCGGGCCACCACCGCACGGCTGGTGTCGATGCTGATCTTTGCCTGCACCATGGTCAGCGTCGTCTTTGCCGCCAACGCCAGTGGCCTGTGGGTCGCAGTGGCCGCCATCTCGCTGGCGGTCGGCGCGCATCAGGCGTGGACAGCGAATATCTGGAGCCTGGTGATGGACTACACGCCCAAGCACCTGGTGAGCACGGTGTTCGGCTTCGGCAGCATGTGCGCGGCGATTGGCGGGATGTTCATGACGCAGATCGTCGGCAGCGTGCTGACCGCCACCAACAACAACTATGCCGTGTTGTTCACGATGATTCCGGCCATGTATTTCCTGGCGCTGGTGTGGATGTACTTCATGGCACCACGCAAGGTCGAGAGCGCCTGAGGGCGCTAGCCACTTACCTCTACGGGGCCCTTGCGGGCCCTTTTTTTGGTCTGATGATCAGACCGTGAAAGCGCGTTTTCTGTGGGGCAGCGTTGACTGCAAGGGAATCACAAGTCCTGTAGGAGCAGCCTTGCGCTGCGAAGAGGCCATTGCAGCCGAGGATAATCTTTAGCCTTACCGGCCTCTTCGCAGCACAAGGCTGCTCCTACAGGGGTGAAGCGGGAGACTGCGTGATGGTTCCGAAATCAGACAATGGCCAGCACCGCCATGGCCTTCTCCAGCGCCATGCGCGCGCGCTGTTCGCCGCTGACGCCTTGCTCCAGCAGCTGCCGTGTGGGGATTTCCAGGCTCAGCGGCACGGTGGGCGGCAGGCCGCGCAGCAGGCTGACCAGGTCGGCATCGCCGTCACCGGGGAAGCGCCGCTCGTTTCGCGCCTGCCGCAGGATCTCGTCCATGTCGGCGGGTACCGGGCCGGCGACGTCGCACAGCTGGGCGTAGCGCATGCGCTGCGGCGCCAGTTGTGCCAGGTCGTCCAGCGAAGACCGGGAACGATTGAAGTGGAAGGCATCCACCAGTACGCAGCCATTGCTGCGGTCGGCGTTGGCCACCACCCGCATGGCCCGGCTCAGGTCGCGCACATCGGTCCAGGGCATGAACTCCAGATGCGGGTAAATGCCATACCCCGCTGCCAGGTCACACAACGCGGCGAAGCGCTCGGTCAGACGGGCTTCATCCGGGTCGTTGCCGGCCACCAGCAGCTCTGTGCCACCTAGCTCGGCGCCTACCGCCAGAATCGGTTCGAAATCGGCCACGCAGGTTTCGGGCTTCAGGCGCAGTATTTCCAGGTCGAGCACCTTGATACCGGTGTCGCGCAGGCGCGCCTGGGTTTGCCGGCGCAGGTCGGCGTCGGCCACAAGCGGGAAGTGCTGCTCCTGTTCGGTGGCCGGCACCAGGCGCAGGCCAACGTGGCTGTAACCGGCGCGGGCAGCTGCCTCAACCATGTCCGGCGGGGACAGTTCGAGCACCGTCAGGGCGGCGAGGGAGAAAATTCGATCAGTCATTGTTAGTCACCAAAAATAACTCAAGGTCGGCTTAGGCAATCTGCTCGGGGGCACAGGCCCGGCCGCTTTGCGCCGCCTGGCGGATGGCTTCGATCAGCGCCAGCGTGCGGCCACCGTCGGCAGCGTCGATCAGTGGCGCCTGCTCACCGCGGGCAACCCGCACGAAATGCTGCAACTGCAGGGTCAATGCCTCGCCATCAGGAATGGTTTCTTCGCTCTGCAGCAGCGGCGTGTGCCAGCCAGACCCCGCCTCGGCGTAGTGCCAGCGCTTGAGCTGGGGAATACTCAGCGCCCCTTGGGTGCCAGCCAGCAGGTAGCAAGGCTGGCCATCCTGGCGCGGGTAGATCGGGCTTTCGCCGGAGTCCAGCTCCCAGCTCCACGGCGCGGCCACCGCGTCGGAGCCGGTCAGGCTGCCCAATGCGCCGTTGGCGAACTGCAACAGCACCGCGGCGCTGTCTTCATTGGCAAAACCGCGTACATCGTTGCGGGTGAACGCCTGCACCTGCACCACCTCGCCGCAAAGATGCCGCAGCAGGTCGAGGTCGTGGATCAGGTTGGTCAGCAAGAAGCCGGCCCCTGGCTCGCGACGCCATGGGGTGTCGAAGTAGCTGTCTGGCTTTTGCAGTTGCCACAGTGCGGTGACATTGATCAGCCGGCCCAGCTTGCCGTCGGCAATCACCTGGTGCGCCTTGGCGATCAGTGGATTGTGCCGCCGGTGATGGCCGACCAGCACTGGCACACCCCGGCTGCGCGAGCCCTCTACCAATGCACGAACTTCATCCAGGTGCACGCCCACCGGCTTCTCGACCAGCACTGGCACGCCGGCCTCGATGCAATCCAGCGCGGTAGCCACATGCAGGTTGTTCGGGTTGGCAACGATCACCGCCTCGGGGCGCACACGCTCCAGCATCTGCCGGTGGTCGGCAAAACAGGGCACGCCGCACTCGGCGGCAAAGGCCTCGGCCTGCGGGCCCGGGTCGGCCACCGCGCACAATTGGGCTTGCGGCACGTTACGCAGGTGCTGATAGTGCTGGCGGCCCATGATGCCGGCGCCAATCAAGGCAATACGAAGGGGTGCATTCAACAGCCTGTCCTCTTGTCGTTGTTTTTTGGCAGATTCTGAAACCGAATTCCAGAATCAACACTCGACAATTTAGAACCAAGTTCAGCTTTTCAGAAGAACTGTTAGAACAGACTGTGCGGTAATCGACCAGTAATGTGCCTTCAGGCAAACAATTCGCTTGCCCGGCTGGCTGCAGACAGCTCCTGCGCCGCCGCCAGCAACAGCGGCGCCAGCTCTGCCAGGCGGCTTTGCGCCATCCGTGCGCTAGGCCCGGCGATGCTCAATACGCCAATCACCTCGTCCGTTTGCGGGCGACGCACCACCGCCGCCAGGGCCGAGGTACCGATGGCCGAGGTTTCCTCCACCCAGGCATACCCCTGCTCGCGGGCACGGTGCAGGTAGGCAAGCAGTTCCTCAGTGGAACGTGGTGCGTTGGGGCCGAACTGCGCAGGGTCGGCAATGCCCTGGCGCAACACCATCTGCAGCGCCTGTTCATCGTCCAGGCTGGCCAGCCAGGCATGCCCGGAGGCGGTGTAGAACAGTGGAGCATCGCGGCCCATGTCGGGGTCGTAGCGCAGCCCGGAGCGGGCGCCCTGGGACTTGGCGATCCAGGTCTGGCGGGTACCGTCGATCACGCCAAGGCGCACCAGCTCGCCGCTGTCCTGGGCCAGGCGGTCGAGAATCGGCTGGATGATGTCGGCACCGTTGCTGGACAGGTAACGAAAGCCCAGGGCCACCAGCTTGGCCGACAGCTGGTAGCGGCTGTTGTCGCGGTTCTGCCGCACGTAGCCTAGCCGCACCAGCTCGGTGAGCATGCGGTGGGCCGCGCTTTTGGGGATGTCCAGGCGCTCGGCCAGGGTTTGCAAGGGCAGCCCCTGGGGTTCGCCGGTAAGGCTCTCTACAAGACTGAAGGCGCGTTCGATCTGACTACCAGCCATGACACAGTTCCCTGATTTTTTTGCGGATTCTAGAAGATGATTCCATATGAGCGGTAGAGCGCGCAGCCAGCCTCCCTTGAAATGTCCGGTTATCGCCCAGTAGTTGCCCTTCCAGGCTGCCAGGCCATTGCGGGCCGACCCACTGCGGATAAAAATATGGAACCTTGTTCTAATAACAAAACAGGAACGCCGCAATGCCTTCTGCTGCTCTCGATACCGAATACGATGTACTGGTCATAGGCTCTGGCGCCGCCGGGCTGGCTGCGGCCGTGACAGCTGCCTGGCACGGGCAGAAGGTGATCGTGCTTGAGAAGGAACCCGTGTTTGGCGGCGCCACCGCGTGGTCGGGCGGCTGGGCATGGGTGCCACGCAACCCGCTGGCCCAGCGGGCTGGCATTGTGGAAGACATCGAGCAGCCACGCACCTACCTGCGCAATGAACTGGGGGCGAATTACAACGCCGAGCGAGTGGATGCCTTTCTCGAAGCCTGCCCGCACATGGTGGCGTTCTTCGAAAAACACACAGCGCTGCAGTTTGCCGACGGCAACGGCATCCCGGACATGCATGGCGACACACCCGGTGCGGCCCAGGGCGGCCACCAGGTAATTGCCGCGCCGTACGACGCCCGCCAGGTGGGCGCCTTGCTGCCGCGCCTGCGCAAGACCCTGCGCGAAACCTCATTCATGGGCATGCCGATCATGGCCGGCGCAGACCTGGCCGCCTTCCTCAACATGACCCGCTCGCCCAAGGCCTTGCTGCACGTGTGCAAGCGCTTTGGCCGCCACCTGTATCACCTGGCCCGGCATGGCCGGGCGATGCACCTGGTCAACGGCGTGGCATTGGTGGCGCGCCTGGCCAAGTCGGCACAAGACCTGGGCGTGCACCTGCAGGAGTCGGCGCCGGCCAAACGCCTGCTGGTCGAAGAAGGCCAGGTACGTGGGGTGCTGGTGGGCACACCGCAGGGCGACCGGCAGATCCGGGCCAAGGCCGTGGTACTCGCGGCAGGTGGCTTCCCCAACGACAGCGCCCGGCGCCGGCAGCTTTTCCCGCGTGATGCCAGCGGCCACGACAACCTGGCCCTGCCGCCGCAGGGTTGTTCCGGTGACGGCCTGCGCCTGGGCGAGTCGGCCGGGGGCGTGGTTGCCACCGACCTCAAATCGCCAGTGGCGTGGGCACCGGTTTCGCAGGTGCCGCACCGCGACGGCAGCGTCGGCCACTTCCCGCACATCATCGAGCGCGGCAAGCCCGGCATCATTGGCGTGCTGGCCAACGGCAAGCGCTTTGTCAACGAAGCGCATGGCTATTACGACTATGTGTCAGCCATGGTCGCGGCGGTGCCGTCGGACGAGGAAGTGTGCTCGTGGCTGGTTTGCGACCATCGCTTCTTGCGCCGCTATGGCCTGGGTTACGCCCGCCCGGCACCGCTGCCGGTAGCGCCGCATGTGCGCAGCGGCTACCTCAAGCGCGGCGCCACGCTCGAACAACTCGCCCAGGCGTGTGGCATCGACCCGTCCGGGTTACGCGCCACGGTCGATGACTTCAACAGCCACGCCCGCAACGGCCAGGACCCGGCATTCGGCCGTGGTTCCACACCGTTCAACCGCAAACAGGGCGACCCGCAGCACAAAGGGCCCAACCCTTGTGTAGCGCCCATTGAGCATGGGCCGTTCTACGCGGTGAAGGTGAAGCCTGGCTGCTTTGGCACCTTTGCCGGGCTGCGCACCGATGGCAATGCCCGCGTGCTGGACGAGGCCGGGCAGCCGATCCCGGGGTTGTATGCTGCAGGTACCGACATGGCCAGCGTGTTTGGGGGCTGGTACCCGTCGGGTGGCATCAACCTGGGCCCGGCGCTGACCTTTGGTTATGTGGCCGGGCGGCACATTGCCGGGGTGCAAGGGTACGAGTGAGGTACGCCGAAAGGTTTGCATCAGGTGGCAGGCATTGCTGCGCTCGAAGCGGATATCTGCGCCAGCCAGTAAGGCACATCGACCTCGTCGATCTGCTCGGCGCGCAGGAAACGCTCGGCATACTGGCGGTACACCCCGCTGCTCAAGAACAGGTGCAGCAGTTGCCCGTCGATGTGCCTGTCGCGGGCCATGAACACCAGGATTTTTACTGATTCGGACAGCGTCTTCGGTGGCTTGTACGGCCGGTCGGCAGCGGTCAGCGCTTCGAAGATGTCGGCAATCGCCATCACCCGTTCGGCAATGCCCAGGTCGTGCTCGCCCAGCCGGCGCGGGTAACCGCTGCCATCCATCTTCTCGTGGTGGTTGCCGGCAATGGCCGGTACCCTTTTCAGCTGGCGTGGAAACGGCAGCGCGCTGAGCATGATGATGGTCTGCACGATGTGCTCATTGATCTTGAAGCGTTCCTCGTCATTCAGCGTACCGCGTCGAATCGACAGGTTGTACAGCTCGCCATGGTCGCTGGCATGGGCTGGCAGGCGCATGTCGAACCCCCAGTGGTTGCGCGGGTCGCCCTTGGCCACCGGTGGTTTGCGTTCACCCCAGGGCACGCGGTGCTCCGGCCGGTCGGCCAGCAGGGGTTCGTCTACCGGGAGTGCAGGTTGCGGTAAACCTGCAAAACGCTCCGCCTCGTCGCGGGAAATGCCCAGGCGGTTGTCGAAGTGGCGCTGCCAGCGGCGCTGGCCAATCTGCTGCAAACGCTCGATGTCGGCGTCCTGCATGAACTCGCCGCCGATGTTGGCCTGGGCGACGAAGGCAAAGTCATTCTGCAGCCGATCCTGGCTTTGTACCAGGCTGGCTTGCAGCGCCCGCTGATCGGCACCGCTGGCCAGGCCCTGCCAGTACGCGAGCTCGGCATCGCGCCACAGCACTTCAAAGCGCATGCGCACCTCGTGAATGCGATTGTGCAGGGTTTCCAGCTTTGTCGCCTTGTCCACCACATACTCGGGGCTGGTGACCTTGCCACAATCGTGCAGCCAGGCCGCCACGCGAAATTCATAGCGCTCGGCTTCGGTCATGTTGAAGCTGGCATAGGGGCCGGTGTCGGCGGCAACTACCTGGTCCAGCAGCATCTGCGCCAGCTGCGGCACCCGCTCGCAATGGCCGCCGGTATAGGGGCTTTTGGCATCGATGGCGTCGGCCAGCAGCTTGATCATGGCATCCATCAGGCGTTGCTGGGCTTCGACCAGCTGCCGCGTCTCGATGGCCACAGCCACCACACCCGACAGCTCTTCGACAAACTGCCGGAACGGCTGGCCCAGCTGGTCGTCGTCCAGTTGCAGCACCAGGATGCCCAACAGCGCCTGGCTACGGTCTTTCAGCACCACAGCCAGGCTGCGCTCGTGCAGGCCGAGGGCCTGGTTCACGGCAGCGGGCAGCGTGGGCCGGGCAGCTTCATCCACGGCCAGCTCGGCCGGGTATTGCTCACCGCGGCAGGAGGCGGCCAGGCGCAGCAGCGCGTGCTCGGCGTCAAACAGGTACACCACACCAGCATCGGCCCCGGCAGCATGCACCAGGTGGGTGAGTACGCCATCGAGCATGTGCTCGAGGTCGCGCTCGCGACTGAGCGCGAGGGTAATGGCCTGAAAGCTGCGGATGGTGCCAGACATGCGGCTCAGTACATGGCTCAGTTCGCGTACTTCGGTCACCCGCGACTTCACCCCCACTTCGCGGCTGAAGTCGAAGCCGGCCAAGCCTTGCACCTGCTCGGCCAGCACCTTCAACGGGCGACCGATGCGCCGCCCAAGTACCCCGCCGAGCACCAGCAGCACGGCCATCAGCGCAGCGGTCCAGAGCAACTGTTCGAACAGCACCTTGCGCGCACCGGCCAACAACTCATGGGCCGGCACGGCAATCAGCACCTGCAGGTCCTGCCCGGCCAGGTTGGTCAGCGGGATGCGCATGCCATACCAGGTCTGGCCCTGCACCTGATAGGGCTGTGCCCGGGTGCCTTGCTGCTGGTCAGCGTAAAGGTGTTGCAGGCTTGCAACGCCCAGTTCGCCGACACGCGACAGGCGCAGGCCCTGCCCTTCATGCACGATTACCCGCTGCAGGTTCGGGTAGGCCACGACGCTGCCTTGGTCGTCGACCACCGCAATCTCTGTGCCGGGGGTGATGCGCAGCCCCTGGGTTTCGCTGGCCAGGTCGTTGACCGAAACATCCATGCCGATCACTGCACCACCGTCAACGCTGCGCTGCGCCATGGTCAGGCCGATCTCGCGGGTGGTGAAGAACACATAGGGCGGGGTTAGCGCGGTACCGCGCTGTGCGCTGGCTTCGGCGAACCACGGGCGCGTGCGTGGGTCGTAGCGGTAATCGGGTTTGGCCTGAGCCTGCAACAGGTTCAACGCCCTGTCGTAGTAGCGCCACTCGCCCTGTACCACCCCGCCTTCACCCCGGCTGACACTCTGCACCAGAAACGCCGTGCCCGCCGGCGCGGCAAAGCGCTGCAGCAGCTGTGGGTCCCGCAGCCGGCGCACCAGCAGGAAATCACCATTGGTGTAACCGATGTAGGCAGCACTGAGCATGCGGTTGGCATCCAGCGTCTCGACCAGCTGTGGCAGCCGTTCGAAGCGCTGTGCCTGGGTATGTGCAGCGGGGTTGTGGGCCAGCAGGCGGATACTGCTTTGTGCCGGGTCGATCAGCCGCCGGGCGCGTTCGTCGATGGTCTTGCCAACTTGCTGGGCGGCATCGCCGGCGGCGGCTACCAGGGTCTGGCGAATGCCGTAATAACCCTGCCAGGCCAGGGCGGCGCCGAGCAACAGCATGCCCAGCACGACGGCCAGCGCTACCAGCCATTGCAGCGAGATGCCACGCCCGGCTTTACCGGCAACACGGCCATTCGACACGCAGCCCATTCCAGGTACTCCATGTGTGGCAGTTTGAAGGAGCAGCCAGAACGATCATGCAGGCCAGGGCCATTCGCAGGCAGCGTGACGGGCCGAATGGTGGCAAGTAGCCCTGGTCCATCTTGGCAGCAGTGTAGAGCGCACGTGGGCTTTCTGCCGGGATGGCAAAAAAAATTAACCTGGGCCAGTAAAAGCCGCACAGTCGTTACATAAGCTTCAAACCCGCTGTTCCAGCATGACCAACGCCCCGACAATCAGCGCCTGCATGCCCTCAGGCAACCCCGCTTCCTCTCCGATCGCTCTGCGGCCCTTTCGCGACACAAGCCGCTCCTGCAACCGACCAGGTGCTCTGCGAACCTCAGCCGCGCAGCTGGTACCAGGTGGTCTTGAGCTGCGAATACTTATCGAACGAATGCAACGACAGGTCGCGTCCGAACCCCGACTGCTTGCCACCGCCGAAAGGCACCGTCACATCCAACGCGTCGACTGTATTCACAGACACGGTACCGGCTTTCAACGCCCGCGCTACCCGGTGCACCTGGTTGAAGTCATCGCTCCACACCGAAGCCGCCAGGCCATAGATACTGTCGTTGGCCAGGCGCACCGCCTCTTCTTCCGTGTCGAAGGCGCTGATTGCCAGCACCGGCCCGAACACTTCCTCCCGCGCCAGGCTCATGCGGCCATGGACACCGGCAAAAATGGTCGGCTCGATGTAGTTGTCCGACCCTTCGATGGTCAGGCGCCGACCGCCACACACCAACCGTGCGCCCTCTTGCCCGGCGCGCACAATGGCGGCTTCGATGCGGCCGGTTTGTTCGGCATCGACAATGGCACCAGCACGGCTCGCCGGGTCCAGCGGGTTGCCCGGCAACCACTGGCGGGCTTTGGCTTGCAGGCGCTCGACAAATTCGTCATGGATGGAGCGCTGAACGTACAGCCGCGAGTTGGCCGAACACACCTCGCCCTGGTTGAAGAAAATACCGAATGCGGCCTTTTCCGCCGCCAGGTCCAGGTCCTGGCAGTTTTCGAACACCAGGTTGGGGCTCTTGCCGCCGCACTCCAGCCACACCTGCTTGAGGTTGGACTGCGCCGAGTACTGCATGAAGTACTTGCCCACCTGGGTGGAGCCGGTGAACACCAGGCAATCCACATCCGGGTGCAGGCCCAGCGCCTGCCCAGCCCGCTCGCCCAAGCCAGGCACCACGTTCAGCACACCTTCCGGCACACCGGCTTCCAGCGCCAGCTGGGCCAGGCGCAGGGCCGAGAACGGTGATTGCTCGGCAGGTTTGAGCACCACGCTGTTACCGGCAGCCAGCGCCGGGGCGAGCTTCCAGGCGGCCATGTCGAGCGGGAAGTTCCATGGCACCACGGCAGCGACCACGCCGAGGGCTTCGCGGGTGATGGTAGCCAGCGCATTGGCAGCAGTGGGCGCCACCTGGTCATACAGCTTGTCCAGCGCCTCGCCGTACCAGGCGAACACATGGGCCGAGCCCGGCACGTCGATGTTGTAGGCGTCCATCACCGGCTTGCCCATGTTCAGCGAGTCAAGCAATGCCAGTTCTTCGCGATGGGCCATGATCAGCTCGGCCAGGCGCAGCAGCACCTTCTTGCGCTCGCCTGGGGCCATGCGCGGCCAGGGGCCTTGTTCGAAGGCCCGACGTGCGCTGGCCACGGCAAGGTCGACCTCGGCCTGGCCGCAGGCAGCGACCTGGGCCAGTACGGTGTTGGTTGCGGGGTTGATGGCGGCGAACGTGGCGCCATCCTGTGCGTTGACGGGTTTGCCGTTGATCAGCGCCTGGGATGGCAGGTACAGGTCCGAGGCGCGTTGTTGCCAGAATTCGAGGGTGTACATTTGTACTCCAGGCGACCGCAGTGGCGATCATTTTTGCGGAAGTAACAGGTACCACACAGTCCGCAAGCACGCCGCGCCTCCTCTGTGGGAGCGGGCGTGCCCGCGAATCAGGCGACACGAAGGATGGCACCGGCTTCGCCGGTGTTCGCGGGCATGCCCGCTCCTACAGGGGAAACCGGTTGCCCTTGGCAACGGCTTAGAGCTTGCCAACCAACCGAGCGGTGCGGTCCACGGCAATGCGGGTTTTCTCTACCAGCTCATCCAGCTCGCTGTGGTTGGCGATCAAGGCCGGTGCCATGATCATCCGGCCCAGGGTCGAGCGAATGATCACGCCTTCCTCGAAACCAAAGGTGCGGCATTGCCAGGCCAGGTCGTTCTCGTTGGCGAAGCGTTTGCGCGTCGGCTTGTGCTCGGCGAACTGCAACGCTGCCACCAACCCGGCGCCCTGCACCTGGCCGATCAACGGGTGGTCGGCGAACACCTCGCGCAGGATGCGCTGCAGGTACGGCCCGGTGTCATCCTTCACCTGGGTGACGATGCCTTCGTCGCGCAGCGCCTTCAGGTTGGCAATCGCCACCGCCGCCGCCACCGGGTGGCCGGAATAGGTCAGGCCGTGGGCAAACACCCCGCCACGTTCCACCAGCGCCTCGGCAATGCGCTTGCTCAGCACCAGGCCACCCATGGGCACATAGCCGCTGGTCAGGCCCTTGGCGATCGACAGGGTGTCGGGCTCGAATCCGAAGTATTCATGGGCAAACCACTCGCCGGTGCGGCCAAAGCCACCAATCACCTCATCGGCGCACAACAGCACGTCATACTGGCGGGAGATGCGCTGGATTTCCGGCCAGTAGCTTTCCGGCGGGAAGATCATGCCGCCTGCGCCCTGGAACGGCTCGGCGATAAAGCCGGCAACGTTCTCGGCGCCCAGTTCGAGGATTTTTTCCTCCAGCTGCAAGGCGCAGCGGCGGCCGAACTCGGCCGGGGTCAGCTCGCCACCCTCGGCGTACCAGTACGGTTCGTCGATGTGCGCCACATCCGGGATCAGCCCGCCCATTTCGTGCATGAACTTCATGCCGCCCAGCGCCGTGGCCGCCAGGGTCGAGCCGTGGTAGCCGTTCCAGCGGCCAATCATGACCTTCTTGTTCGGCTGCCCGACCACTTGCCAGTAGCGGCGTACGGTACGGATCAACACTTCGTTGGCTTCAGAGCCGGAGTTGGTGTAGATCGCATGGCTGTAGTGGCCGGGCAGCAGGCTGAACAGCAGCTCGGACAGTTCGATCACCGCCGGGTGGGTGGTGTGGAAAAACATGTTGTAGTACGCCAGCTGGTCCATCTGCGTGGCGGCAGCGACAGTCAGGTCGCGGCGCCCGTAGCCGAGCTGGGTGCACCACAGGCCAGACATGCCATCCAGGTAGCGCTTGCCCTCGCTGTCCCACAGGTGCAGGCGTTCGCCACCGACGATCACCCGCGGCCCTTCGGCATTCAGCGCCTTCTGGTCGAGGAAGGCATGGATATGGTGCGCGGCATCGGCTGCCTGGTAGTCGCGGGTCTGGCGTTGCGGGGCGAAAGGCGCATTCATTGTTGGTTTTCCTTTGCGGTGGGGTTGCAGGGTGGCTGGCGCTCAGCGCAGCTTGCCCATGTAGCTTTCCAGCGGGTCCTTGCCCAGCACGCCCTGGGCATTGGCCAGCGCGTCGATGAACAGGGAAAACAGCTCGGACTGGGTGCCGATGTCGAGCTTGGCGTAGACGTTCTTGCGGTGCGACTTGATGGTGTCTTCCGACACGCCCAGGCGCTCGGCCAGCGACTTGGTCGAGTGGCCACGCAGGATCAACTGGGCGATACGGCATTCACGTTCGGTCAGCAGCGAGCTGCCAAAGTTGTTCAGCGCGGCGTGGATGCGTTGTTCGAGGATGTTCTCGAAGCGCGCGGCGCGGCTGTCCAGCCCGGCGAAGTGCTTGCTCAGCACCGCCAGCACCCAAGGCGTGATGCGCCCGTACAGCTCGCGGGTGTGTGCATCCAGCTTGTCGGTGAACGCCAGCGACACCACCAGGCTCTGCCCCGGCGCAACCTGCAGGATGTAGTTGAGCTCATCCTCCAGGTGCGAGTGCCGGTAGAACGACTGGTAGTACTCGCTGACCTCGAAATGGTCGGGTGCCACTTCGAACAACCCATAGCACCCCGACGCTACCTGCTCCACACAGGCACCGTAGAACGGGTCGAGCAGGTAGAAGCCGGACAAGTAGCGGCTGACATTGCCCTCAGGCTGCCAGGGCGCCTTGTCGTCCTGCTCGAACAGCGCACAAGGCATGCCGTCGTGCGGGTACAGGTACACCGTGGTCGCCTGGATCGGCCGGATAACGCCAAGTGCGGCAAACAGGTTGGCGGCAAAGCCCGGTCGGCCGATTGCCTCGGTGACCTTGGCCAGGTGCTCGAACCACTGTTCTGAAAGCAATTGATTAGTCACTGTGGGCCTGCCGTTTCTATTCAGTGGCACCGCCGCCAGTGCGGTGCGTTGTTGACCAGATACTCCCACGCCACCGCAGACGCCGAAATCACCCTTTGGGGTGAGCCGGGCAAGGCTGTACCCGCTCACCCCAAAGGGTGATTCCGGGTACCTGCAGGGTGTGGGAGCATCAACCCGCCCCAGCGCTGCGAGCCTTCCGCTCGACCTCCTTGCACTTCACCCACCGGTAACGAGCCAGCTCGCGTACCGCGGTGTCTTGCATCCCCTTCCAGGAGTTAGCAATGCATACAACAACAAGTACAGCCCATAGCCCCTCACATGACACCGCCGCGCATCCCTGCGCCAACACCGGCCGCTTCCGCAAGTCCATGGGGCTGACTGCCCTGGTCCTGTTCGGCCTGGCCTACATGGTGCCCCTGGCCGTATTCACCACCTACGGGCTGGTCACCCAGATGACCAAAGGGCACCTGCCCACCGCCTACCTGCTCACCCTCGCCGCCATGCTGCTGACTGCCTACAGCTACGGCCGCATGGTTCAGGCCCACCCCTACTCCGGCTCGGTCTACACCTATACGCGCAAGGCCTTCGGCAGCCACATCGGCTTTATTACCGGCTGGACACTGCTGCTCGACTACATCTTCCTGCCGCTGCTCAGCTACCTGCTGATCGGCATCTACATGTCGGAATACTTCCCGGCTATCCACGCCTGGGTGTGGGTGGCAGGCTCAATTGCCCTGGTCACCTTCCTCAACCTGATCGGCATCGAGTCCATCACCCGGGTCAACTGGATCCTGGTAGTGGTGCAACTGGTGTTCATCATCGTCTTCGTCGCCCTGTCCGTGCTCAAGCTCAGCGGGCACGCGGAGCCGGTGTCGCTACTCGCCCCCTTCCATCACGAAGGCTTCAGCGTGCCGCTGATCATGACCGGCGCTGCCGTGCTGTGCCTGTCCTTCCTGGGGTTTGATGCCGTCTCGACCATGGCCGAAGAAACGACCAACCCGACCTACCGTATTCCGGTGGCGATCCTGGCGGTTTCGCTGATCGGCGGCTTGCTGTTCTTGGTGGTGTCGTACTGCGCGCAGATGGTGTTCCCCGACTGGGGCAGCTTCGCCGACCCGGATTCGGCCTCGGTGGATGTGATGCGCCGTGTCGGCGGCGAACTGCTGGTAACGGCCTTCACTGCCACCTACGTGGCCGGCTGCTTCGCCTCGGCCATGGTGTCCCAGGCCAGCGTGTCGCGCGTGCTGTTCGCCATGGGCCGCGACGGCGCGTTGCCGCGGGCGTTCGGCCAACTGGTGACGAAAAAACGCGTGCCAGCCACTGCCATCCTGGTGGTCAGCCTGCTGTCGCTGATCGCCCTGGTGATCACCCTCGACACCGTGGCCAACATGATCAGCTTCGGCGCGCTGTTCGCCTTTTCGGCGGTGAACCTGGCGGTGGTCAAGCACTACCTTGTCGACCAGAAACCGCGCGGTGGCCGCAACTACCTGCTGTACGGCGCCATCCCAGGCCTGGGCTTTCTCAGCACGCTGTGGCTGTGGAGCAGCCTGACCAGCCTGTCGTTCACCATCGGCCTGTGCTGGATGGGCATGGGCCTGGTGGTGCTGATGGGGCTGACCCGCGCGTTTCGGGTGAAGCTGCCGGAATTGCAGATGGCGGAGTGATGCTACACGCTGGGTGATAACTGGTCGTTATCACCCGATCCGCATTAATCATTATTCAGCCCCCCGTTCGCCCCCTACAGTCCCAGTGCAACGACTGTCATTGCCAACGGGAAACGAAATGTCCATCGAACATCGCCTGAACCATATCGCCGGCCAACTCAGCGGCAACGGTGACGTGCTGCTGAACAGCGTCGACGCCCACACCGGGGAGCCGCTGCCTTACGCCTTCCACCAGGCGACCGGCGACGAAGTAGAGGCTGCCGTGCAGGCCGCCGACGCCGCCTATCCCGCCTACCGCAGCACCAGCCCGGCCCAGCGTGCCGCTTTCCTCGACGCCATTGCCAACGAGCTGGACGCACTGGGTGACGACTTCATCCAGCATGTGATGCGCGAAACCGCGCTGCCCGAAGCCCGCATCCGTGGCGAACGCAGCCGTACCAGCAACCAGCTGCGCCTGTTTGCCGAGGTGGTGCGCCGAGGTGACTTCTACGCCGCGCGCATCGACCGTGCCCTGCCCCAGCGTACCCCGCTGCCGCGTCCGGACCTGCGCCAGTACCGCATCGGCGTGGGCCCGGTGGCCGTGTTCGGTGCCAGCAACTTCCCGCTGGCCTTCTCCACTGCTGGCGGGGACACCGCCTCGGCGCTGGCCGGTGGCTGCCCGGTGGTGTTCAAGGCCCACAGCGGGCACATGCTTACTGCCGCCCATGTGGCTGGCGCCATTGACCGCGCGGTGGCCAGCAGCGGTATGCCGGCGGGTGTTCTCAACCTGATCTACGGTGCCGGCGTGGGCGAAGCGCTGGTCAAGCACCCGGCCATCCAGGCGGTCGGTTTTACCGGCTCGCTGCGCGGTGGCCGCGCCCTGTGCGACATGGCGGCGGCACGCCCGCAGCCAATCCCCGTATTTGCCGAAATGAGCAGCATCAACCCGGTGATCGTCCTGCCCCAGGCGCTGCAAGCCCGTGGCGAGCAGGTAGCCGGCGAACTGGCTGCCTCGGTGGTGATGGGTTGCGGCCAGTTCTGCACCAACCCTGGCCTGGTGGTGGGCATCCAGTCGCCGCAATTCGAGCATTTCGTGCAAACGCTGGTGGCACGCATGGCCGACCAGGGCCCGCAGACCATGCTGAACGCCGGCACCCTGCGCAGCTACCAGAACGGTGTGCAGCACCTGCTGGCGCACCCGGGTATCCAGCACCTGGCCGGGCAGCCACACACCGGCAACCAGGCCCAGCCACAGCTGTTCAAGGCAGACGTAAGCCTGCTGCTGAAGGGCGACCCGCTGCTGCAGGAAGAAGTATTCGGCCCGACCACCGTAGTGGTGGAGGTGGCCGACGCCGAGCAACTGGCCGAAGCGCTGCGCCACCTGCAAGGGCAACTGACCGCCACGCTGATTGCCGAGCCTGATGACCTGCACGCCTTCGCCTCGCTCGTGCCGTTGCTGGAGCGCAAGGCCGGGCGCCTGCTGCTCAACGGCTACCCGACCGGTGTGGAGGTTTCCGATGCAATGGTGCATGGCGGGCCTTACCCGGCCACCTCCGACGCACGCGGCACCTCGGTCGGCACCTTGGCCATCGACCGCTTCCTGCGCCCGGTGTGCTTCCAGAACTACCCCGATGCACTGCTGCCGGATGCATTGAAAAACGCAAACCCGCTGGGGATTGCGCGGTTGCTCGATGGCGTGAACAGCCGCGACGCAGTGTGATACGGCGCATGTTGAGCAGGCACGGTGCAGCTTAGCCGTGCCAGGCTTGCAGGCAACGTTGGAAAGACGCAATTACCTGGCTGCTCTGCCGATCAGCCAGGCAATACAGGTAAGTCTCCGTGTACACCGGGTCCTGCGCAATGCGGATCATCTTCAGGCGCGGGTCGCCAATGTATTCCGCCTCGGACACCGCGCCGATGCCGATGCCACGGATCACCGCCTCGCGCAGCGCCTCGCGGCTGCCGATTTCCATGGCGATGCGCGGTGTTACCTGCGCCGCTTCCAGCGCATTGTCCAGCGCCAGCCGCGTAGTCGAACCCTGCTCACGGCGTAGCAACGGCTGCCCCTGCAGGGCTTGCAGCGGCACCTGATCGTGGCGGGCAAAAGGGTGATCGGCGCGGGCGAACAGGATCACCGGGTGCCTGGCATAACGTTGTGCGACAAACGCCGGATCATGGTGCAGCCCCGCCAACACACCGATGTCGGTCACATAGCCCTGCAGATCGGCCAGCACTGACGCCGAGTTGCCCACGCGGATGGACACGTCGATCTGGGGGTACGCCTGCCGATAGCGGTCGACCATTTCGATCACATGAAACGGCCCCACTGCACCGATCTTCAGCTCACCACGGTTTAGCTGGCCACTGTCGCGCAGCAGGCTGGTCGCCTCGGCTTCGAGCATCGACATCTGCTGGGCAATGGGCAGCAAGGCGCGGCCAACTGCGGTCAGCTCGATGCGCCGACCGCGGCGGTGAAACAGCTCGACATCAAATTCGCGTTCCAACCCCTGGATCTGGTTGGTCGCGGTCGGCTGGCTGAGGCCGATGGCCCTGGCCCCGGCGCTGAAGCTGGCGTGCCGGGCCACGGCAAGGAAAGTGCGCAGGCGAGCGGTAGACATCCATAGATCCTTTGAATGGTTGGCTGGCCAAACGCATATTGAATTGATGCTGTGACTGTCACATGACAGCCCTAGCTTTGGCGTTACCGACAACAACCACTCCGGTATTGCCATGACACCCTTCCCGAAACTGTTGCGCTGTGCCCGCCTCGCCCTGCTGCCACTGCTGCTCGCCCCCGCCGTGCAGGCACAGCAGGTGCTGACCGTCGGCCTGATCCCGTCGGAAGACTCCCAGGCCATGATCAAGAGCAGCCAGCAGGTGCTCGACCAGTTGCAAGCGCGCCTGGGCATGCCGGTCAAGCCATTCGTCGCTACTGACTACAACGGTGTGATCGAAGCCCTGCGCGCCGGCAAGCTGGACGTGGCCTATCTCGGCCCGTTTTCCTACGTACTGGCCAACCAGATCGCCGGTGCCGAAGCGTTTGCCGTGGCGGTGACCAAAAAGACTGCCGGCAGCGCCTACCACAGCCTGATCATCGCCCGTCAGGACAGCGGCATTCGAACGCTCGACGACCTCAAGGGCCACACCTTCGCCTTCGTCGACCCCAGCTCGGCCTCCGGCCATCTGTTCCCCAAGGCCGGCCTCGAGCACGCTGGCCATGACCCGAAAACCCTGTTCTCACGGGTGATCTTCTCCGGCTCGCACGATGCCAGCATTCTTGCCGTGGCAAACCGCAAGGTTGATGCAGCGGCCGTGGCCGACCGTATCCTGGCCGGGGCTGTGAACAACGGACAGGTTCAGCAACAGGACTTCCAGGTGGTGTGGACCTCCCCGGACATTCCCGAATCACCGATGGTCTGGCGCAACAACCTCGACCCCGAACTGCAGGCCAGGCTGCGCACCGCGTTTGCCGGGATCAAGGACGTGCCATGGGGCGATCAGGGCATGCTCAATGGCTTCCAGCCGACCACCGACGCGGCCTACAACGTGGTTCGTGACACCGCCAAAGTGCTCGACCTCGACCTGCGGAGCCTGAAATGATCCGTATCCGCCAGCTGACCAAGGGCTACGCCGACAACCCGGTACTGCGCGGCATCGACCTGGATGTTCAGGCCGGTGAATTCGTGGTGATCCTCGGCCAGTCCGGCGCCGGCAAGTCGACCCTGCTGCGCTGCATGAACCGGCTGGCCCAGGCCGACACCGGCGAGTTGCAGGTGGCCGGGGTAAACGCCATGCGTGCAGCCGACCAACGCGCACTGCGCCGGCAGGTAGCGATGATCTTCCAGCATCACAACGTGGTCGCGCGGCTGTCGGTGCTGAAGAACGTGCTGACCGGCCGTCTCGGCCACTGCAGCACCCTTGCCTCGCTGCTACAGCTGTTTCGCCGCGACGACGTGGCCCTGGCGCGTGATTGCCTGCGCCGGGTCGAGCTGGAGCACAAGGCCGGGTCGCGCACCGATGCGCTGTCTGGCGGGCAGATGCAGCGGGTGGGTATCGCCCGTGCGCTGGCCCAGCGACCACAGGTGATCCTGGCCGACGAACCGGTGGCCAGCCTCGACCCGAACACCGCGCATGTGGTCATGCAGTACCTGCGCGAAGCCAGCCGCACCCTCGGCATCACCGTGGTGTGCAACCTGCACCAGGTGGAACTGGCGCGGGCATTCGCCGATCGCATCGTCGGCCTGGCCAACGGGCGCCTGGTGTTCGACGGCCCACCCGGTCAGCTCGACGAAGCCGCGCTGCAGCGCATCTATCACACCCCCTCTGCCAATGAGCCCGGGCAGGCAATGGCTGCACCACGGCCAATGCTGGCCACTGGCACAGGAGCCTCGGCATGAACCCGCAGAGCCACCAATGGCTGGTCAACACACCCACTCGCGCTCGCAGCTGGCTGGGCGCTGGCGCGCTGTTGCTGGCGATCGTCCTGGTGCTGCAGTGGAGCGCCGAAGGGGCACAGCTGAGATGGGGCGAACTGGCCAACGGGCTGCCACAGATCGGCGACTTCCTTGGCCGCTCGCTACCGCCAGACCTGAGCATAATGCCCAGTCTGTGGCGCCCGGCCCTGGAAACCTTGCAAATCGCGCTATGGGGCACCCTGCTGGGGATCGTTCTCGCCGTGCCGCTGGGCTTTCTGGCCGCGCGCAACCTGCATGGCAACCGCTGGCTGTACCAGGCCACCCGGCAGCTGCTGAACGTGATCCGCAGCATCAACGAGCTGATCCTGGCCTTGGTGTTCGTCTCGGCGGTAGGGCTGGGGCCCTTCCCAGGCGTGCTGGCCCTGGCGCTGCATGGCGTGGGCATGCTCGGCAAGTTCTTTGCCGAAAGCATCGAGGAAATCGACCAGGGGCCCATTGAAGCGCTGCGGGCCACCGGTGCGCGGCCACTGCAGGTGATCGCCTTCGGCGTGCTGCCGCAAGTGATCACCGCCTGGATCGCCGTGGTGCTGTACCGCTTCGAGGTGAACCTGCGTTCGGCCACGGTGCTGGGCATGGTCGGTGCAGGTGGCCTGGGCTTCGAGCTGGTCAGCAGCCTGAAGCTGTTCAAGTACCAGGAAACCGCCACCTGCATCCTGGTAATCACTGTGATGGTGGTGCTTGCCGACCTCATCTCCAACCGCCTGCGGCATGCCATTCAGGGCAACGCCCGCCACTGATTCGCCGCCCATTTAACCCCTTGCCACGTGCGCCCGCTGGGCGCGCGACGGGCAGACCATGCCTGGAGCTCAAGCCCATGCACTTTGTGTCCGTTATCGGCTCAGCCGATAGCACCCTGCAATCAATCGATTGGATCGAAACCCGCCAGCCGACGAGCATGGCTGCACCTTCCAACAACAATAAGGAACTGCCCATGCCTGCCTGCTTCCACAACCCGGTCACCACCGTTTTCGGCGGTGGCAGCCTGGACCAGATCGCCCGACACTGCCCCGGCAAAGTCGCCCTGGTCACCTTCCCCGAGGCCGAACAGCTCGGCCTGGTTGCGCGGGTGCGCAGCCTGCTGGGCGAGCGACTGGTGTGCGTGATCGACAACGTGCAACCCAACCCCGATGTCGCCTGGCTGCGCGGTGTGCATGAAGCGTTCTGGGCACAGCACGGCGACTGCGATACGGTGCTGGCGCTGGGCGGTGGCAGCGCCATCGATACCGCAAAGGCGTTGATCGTCGGTACCGCTTCTGGCCACTTCGATGAACTGCTTGAGCTGCTGGCCAGCGGCAAACCGTTTTCCCCGGCCCGACACAAGACGCTGGTGGCCGCGCCGACTACGGCAGGCACCGGCAGCGAGGTGACGCCATGGGCCACCTTGTGGGACGCGGGCCAGCAGAAGAAGTACTCGCTGCACCTGAGCTGTACCTGGCCCAGCGTGGCGCTTATCGACCCGGAACTGATGCTCAGCGTGCCGGCCGGGGTGACGGTATCCACCGGGCTGGATGCCTTGTCCCACGCGCTGGAATCGATCTGGAACCACAACGCCAATCCGCTCTCCGATACCTTCGCGCTGTCGGCCATCGACGACATTCTCGACTGCCTGCCACGCCTGCAGCAGGACCTGGGCAACCGCGAGCTGCGGGCACGCATGGCGTTGGCTGCACTGAAGGCCGGGCTGGCGTTTTCCAACACCAAGACTGCCCTGGCCCACTCCATTTCCTACGAAATGACCTTGCGCCACGGCCTGCCCCACGGTATCGCCTGCTCGTTCACCCTGCCGCTGGTGCTGGGCCTGGCCTGGGGCCGTGATGCCGGGCGTGACCAGATCCTGCAGAAGGCCTTCGGCCGCGACCTGGCAGCGGCCCAACAGCGCTTGCGAGCATTTCTCCATCAGCTGGGCGTGCGCACCGAATTCGCAGACTACGGCGTGACAGCCGCCGAGGCCCAGGCGATGATCGACGCCGCCATGCAGGGCGCCCGTGGGCGCAATTTCATCGGCGCCCAAGCCGCCTGACATCCCGCGTTTTTCCTGTAGCACCTTTCAAGAGTGCCGACTCGCCGTGCCCCTTGGGCCGGCGCCAGAGAACAAAAGGAAACCGTCATGAACCGTGCACAAACCCTGACTGGCGCGCTGCCCAGCACCATGCCGTTTCGCCTCGCGCAATGGCGCATGCTGCTGGCCGCGATGTTCTGCTACCTGTTCTTCTACACCGGGCGCCAAACTTTCGGTTTCGCCATCCCCGGGATCCAGGCCGAGTTCGGCCTGAGCAAGGAAACCCTCGGCTGGGCCTCCACCGCCATGCTGTGGATGTATGCCATTGGCCAGGCCATCAATGGCAACCTCGCCGACAAGTTCGGCGGCCGGCGCATCATGAGCATCGGCGCCGTGCTGTCGTGCGGCGCCAACTGGGTCACCAGCTTTGCTGGCGGTTTTCTCAGCCTGATCCTGCCGTGGGGCGTCAACGGCTACTTCCAGGCCCTGGGCTGGGCGCCCGGCAGCCGCTTGCTGTCAAACTGGTGGGGCGCTGCCGAGCGCGGCAAGGTTTATGGCTTCTATGTGTTCGCCGCCGGCTGCGCTTCGGTGCTGTCGTACGTCACCTCGGTAGTGGTGATTGATGTACTGCACCTGGAGTGGCGGTGGATCTTCCGCCTGCCGGTGCTGCTGATGCTGGCCGGTGGCATCGTTTTTTACCTGGTTGCCCGGGAACGCCCGCAGGACATGGGCTACCCCGCGCTGGACGACACCGGCGTAGCCAACGCCGAAGACAGCGCCAACGCGGCCACCCAGGGCGGCGAAGAAACCTCGCGCCAGCGTTACCTAGCCGTTCTGAAAAACCCGCGCCTGCTGGTGGCCGCAGTGTCGCTGGGCTTCCAGAACGCTGCGCGCTACGGGCTGATCGTCTGGGTACCGGTGCATTTCCTGGGTGCCAACTGGCAGAAAGGCGACAGTTTCATCGACCCGAAGTGGATCACCATCGCCTTGCCGGTGGGCATGGCCGTGGGCGCGCTGAGCAACGGCTGGGTGTCGGACAAGCTGTTCGGTAGCAAGCGCTACAAGGCAATCATGCTGTACATGGTGTTGGGCGCGCTCACCAGCCTGTGGATGTGGAGCCTGCCGGCACACAGCGCGGTCGGCCTGCTGGCGCTGTTCCTCTGCGGTTTCTTTGTCTATGGCCCTGCATCGAGCTTCTGGGCGTTGTGCCCGGACCTGGTTGGCGCCCGCCGGGCCGGCACCGCCACAGGAATCATGAATTTCGCCTCGTACCTGTTCGCCGGGCTGGCGGAGCCGCTGATCGGACGTATGCTCGATACCACCGGCAATACGTCGCTGATCTTCGTCGTGGTCACCACAGCCTGCGCCTGCAGTGCCCTGGTGGCCCTGTTCGTGCGCCGCTGAGGTTGCCTGCCATGTCGTCCGTGCCATTGCCAGAGAGGTGTCATGTACCAGTACCACAAGTGGTTGCGCTCCTTCCATGCCGTGGCGCGGACCGGCAGTTTCACCCAGGCCGCCGAGCTGCTGAGCATCGGCCAGCCGACTGTCAGCGAGCAGGTCAGCGGCCTGGAAAAACGCTTTTGCGTGGAACTGCTCCACCGCCGCGGGCGCTTCATCGAGCTGAGCCCGGCAGGCCACCAGCTCTACGAAATTACCCAGGGCCTGTTCGGCCAGGAGGACGAAGCGTTGCAACTGCTGCACAGCTTCCAGCAACGCAAGCAAGGCATGCTGCGCATCGGCGCGGTGTCGCCGCCGATCGCCATGAGCCTGACGTACGAGCTGATGCAGCGCTACCCGCAGATCGAACTGGAAACCTCGTTCAGCAGCGAAGCCGGGACACTGGAGCGGCTGTACAACTTCGACATCGACCTGGCCATCCTCGCCCTGTCGGAGTTCGACCAGCGCCTGAACACCCGGCTGTACCGTACCTGCCCGATTCTGGCGGTGGTGCGCGACGACCATCCCTGGGCCGGGCAGACGAGTGTCAGCGTAAAGGACATTGCCGGTCAGCGCGTGGTGCTGCGCGAGGCGGCATCGCGCACCCGCCAGCTTGTGGAGGAAGGCTGCCGTCGGCATGGCGTTTCACTGGACTGCGCGATGCAGTTGAACAGCCGCGAAGCCATTGTGCATGCGGTGGTGCACGGCATCGGCGTGGGCTTTGTCTCGGCGGTGGAGTATGCCGACCGGCCCGGCACGCGTTCTGTCGCTTTTATCGAAGACCCGTTCCACATCAGTTACTACCTGTGCTGCCTGGGCATCCGCCGTAACCGGGCGATCATTGCCGAACTGTTCGACGCGCTCAGCGCGCACTGATGCACCACTGACTACAGCGAGCCTGCCAATGCGTCGGGCGGGCCGCGCTCACCTTGAGTTTTTACCCACTGGAGCTTTGCCATGCACTATCAGCACCCCAAGCAACTGCAGGCCGCCATTCTTGACTGGGCCGGCACCGTGGTGGATTTCGGCTCGTTCGCCCCCACCCAGATCTTCGTCGAGGCCTTTGCCGAGTTCGGCGTGCAGGTCAGCCTGGAGGAAGCCCGCGGGCCCATGGGCATGGGCAAGTGGGACCATATACGCACCCTGTGCGATGTGCCCGCCATTGCTGCGCGCTACCAGGCCGCATTCGGCCATATGCCAAGCGACGATGATGTAACAGCCATCTACGAGCGCTTCATGCCCTTGCAAATCGAGAAGATCGCCGACCATTCGGCGCTGATTCCCGGGGCCCTGGAAGTCATTGCCCAGTTACGCCGGCAAGGGCTGAAAATCGGCTCCTGCTCAGGCTACCCTGCAGTGGTGATGGAAAAGGTGGTGGCCCTGGCCTTGAGCAACGGCTACAGCGCCGACCACGTGGTGGCGACCGATGAGGTACCGAATGGTCGCCCCTACCCCGCGCAGGCACTGGCCAACGTGATTGCCCTGGGGGTCAGCGATGTAGCGGCTTGCGTCAAGGTCGACGACACTTGGCCGGGCATTCTCGAGGGCCGCAGCGCGGGAATGTGGACCGTGGCCCTGACGTGCTCAGGCAACGCTCTCGGGCTGACCTACGAGCAATACAAGGCCCTGCCTGAAGCGGAACTGGAACAGCAACGCCGGCGCATTGGCAGCCTGTTCGAAGGTGCGCGACCGCATTACCTGATCGACACCATCACCGAACTGCCTGGCGTCATCGCCGATATCAATGCCCGCCTGGCGCGTGGAGAAATGCCGCAAGGCTGTTGAACCTGACGGCATGGCCTGGTTTGTCCGCGAACAACGCGTTATCCGTTTCGCGGGCAAACCCGCTTCTGCGCGAAGGGCTGATACACACATACGCCATTGATGAAATGCCCTTGTCAGCATTCAATATGCTGCACTGACAATGGAACCCAATTCATCAACAAGGCCAGCCATGTACTCCTCCGAACGCCTTAAAGGCATCGACGTATTCGTTGCCGTCGCTGATCTGGGCAGCTTCACGGCAGCCGCAGAGCGGCTCAACCTCACCAGCTCGGCCATCAGCAAGAGCGTGGCCCGGCTGGAGGCCCGCCTGGGCGCAAGGCTATTCAACCGCACCACACGCACCTTGTCGCTCAGCGAGGCTGGCGTCATCTTCTACCGTACCTGCACCTCGGTCCTGGCCGACCTGGAAGAGGTCGAGCACGCACTGGTCGCCAGCGACAACGAACCCCATGGCAAGGTCCGGATAGAACTGCCAGCCTCCTACGGCCGCCTGCATGTGCTGCCCTTGATTCTGGACTTCATCCGCCTGCACCCATTGCTGCAACCGCACGTGTCTTTCTCCGACCGTTTTGTCGACCCGGTGCACGAAGGTATCGACATCGTGGTGCGAATCGGTGGCCCGGATGCCTGGCCGGCCGCACTTGGCCACCAGTACTTCGGTGCCCAGCGCCTGATGTTCTGTGCTGCACCCGCCTACCTGGAAAAGCACGGCGTGCCACAAGACGAACGCGACCTGGAATACCACCACTGCGTCGGCTATGGCCATACCGATGGCATGGTCAGCCCCTGGCTGTTCAAGGGCCGCCAACCTGGCGAAATGGAACGACGCAGCGTCCAACCCCGCATCGCGGTGGGGGACGGTGAAGGTGAAGTTGCAGCAGTGCTGGCCGGTCATGGTATCGGCCAGCTACCAACCTGGCTGACCCAGCAACACCTCGATCAAGGGCGGCTGGTCGAAGTGTTGCCCGGGCTGGCCACCGACGGCCTGCCAATGAATCTGGTGTGGCTCAAAAGCCGCGAGGGGCTACCCAAGGTCCGCGCCCTGCTCGACTACCTGCTGCCTCGGCTGGCGCCTCATGGTACCCGGGCCAGCGATGCGCGCTGACGCCCAAGGCCGCCGACCAGCGGCACAAGCCCCAGCGCCACCACGGCCACGCCTGCGGCTACGTAGCCCAGGTATTCGATACCCAGGCCAGGGATGGTCAAGCCACCGAGGACGGCGCCCAGGCCAATGCCCGCATTGGCCGCCGACACATTGGTGCTACCGGCCAAAGCCTGGGCATGTGTCACAGACCCCATCACCCGTACCTGGCTGATGGGGTATAGCGCGGTGTTGGCCACACCCCACACCCCCAGTGCTAGGCAGAACACCAGGCCTGCATGGGCCAGCGGCACGATCGCCGCCATGCCGATGGCCAGCAACATCAGAAACAGCGCCGTCGCCCTGAGCGGTGAACGGTCCACGACCCGTCCACCGATCCAGTTGCCGAGCAAGCCCACTGCGCCAAAGCCCATCAGCCACCAACCGGTATGTGCGGGTGGTACATCCGCGACCCGCTGCAGCAGCTCGGCCAGGTAGCTGTAGCCTGTGAACATCGCGGTGAACACCACCACCGAAAGCAGGACATTGGCGAGGAAATAGCGCTCCTTGAAAATGCGTGCCTGTTGCATGAAGTCGACTTTTGCCGCGCGGGGTACGTGCGGCATCCACACCCACATGGCCAGCGCCATCAGCAATGACAGCGCGGCCAGTATCCAGAATGCGCCACGCCAACCCACGGCATTGGACGCCACGGTGCCCAACGGAATACCCAGCAACATCGCCGCCGAGATGCCCAGGTACACCTTGGAAATGGCTTGCCCTGCTTTATCGGGCCCGGCCAACTGGCCAGCCGTTTCACTGGCCGTGCCCCAGAACACCGGCAACGCCAGTGCCGGGACGACCCGCGCAATGGCCAGCACCCAGAAACTGGTCGAGGCCGCAGCCAATGCATTGGCTGCGGCAAATACCAGCAGAATGGTGATGAATAAACGCTTGCGGTCCAGGTGCGCCAATGCCGCCGTCAAGAACGGGCCGGCAAGCATCACAGTAAAGGCAAACAGCGTGACCAACTGGCCCGCCATCGAAATGGATACCCCAAGGTCCTGGCTGAGCGCGGGCAACAAGCCGACAATCAGGAATTCAGTGGTCACGATCAAAAAGGCCGAAAAGGCAAGCACCGCGACGCTGATTTCAGCAGTACGGCCAGTGGCAGTAGCCCCAAGGCGGGGTTCAAAAGCAGACATCGAAACAGGCTCCAGAAAAGATCCTGCCAGTCTATTGATAAATAAAATTCCTATTTCTGGTTATTTTTCACGAATTAAATGAAGCAAAATCATCAATAGCACTTGAGTGTATACAACTTACAGGGTTCCTGATTACATTATCCCTCGCCTACGACCTCGGTAATCGCCAAGGCGTATTGCAACGGGCTTAAGCCATGTTATCTGCAACCGGTAAGAAAACCCTCCTCGTCAAAAACGCTGCACTTCTGGTCACCATGGACGGCCAACGCCGCGAGATCAAGAACGGCGGGCTGTACATCGAAGACAACCTGATCAAACAAGTCGGCCCCACCGATACCCTGCCACAACAGGCCGACGTCATCCTCGACATGGCCGGCAAAGTGGTCATCCCAGGCCTGGTCAACACCCACCACCACATGTACCAGAGCCTCACCCGCGTGGTGCCGGCAGCCCAGGACGGCGAGCTGTTCAACTGGCTGACCAACCTGTACCCGATCTGGGCACGCCTCACCCCCGAAATGATCGCGGTGTCGACCCAGACCGCCATGGCCGAACTGATCCTGTCGGGCTGCACCACCTCCAGCGACCACCTGTACATCTACCCCAACGGCTGCAAGCTCGACGACAGCATCCACGCCGCCGCCGAGATCGGCATGCGCTTCCACGCCGCGCGCGGCAGCATGAGCGTCGGCCAGAGCCAGGGCGGCCTGCCGCCTGATTCGGTGGTGGAAAAGGAAGCTGACATCCTCAAGGAGTCCCAGCGCCTGATCGAGGATTACCACGATGCCAGCCACGGCTCGATGCGCCGCATCGTGGTAGCGCCGTGCTCGCCCTTCTCGGTCAGCCGCGACCTGATGCGTGAAGCCGCCGTGCTGGCGCGCCAGTACGGGGTGTCGCTGCACACCCACCTGGCCGAGAACGTCAACGACATCGCCTACAGCCGCGAGAAGTTTGGCATGACCCCTGCCGAGTACGCCGAGGACCTCGGCTGGGTCGGCCACGACGTATGGCATGCCCACTGCGTGCAGCTCGACCAGCACGGCATCGAGCTGTTCGCCCGCACCGGCACCGGCGTCGCCCACTGCCCATGCTCGAACATGCGCCTGGCCTCGGGCATTGCCCCGATACGCAAGATGCGCGACCACGGCGTACCGGTCGGCCTTGGGGTCGACGGCTCTGCCTCCAACGACGGCGCCAGCATGATCGGTGAAGTGCGCCAGGCCCTGCTGCTGCAGCGGGTAGGCTTCGGCCCCGACGCCATGACCGCCCGCGAAGCACTGGAAATCGCCACCCTCGGCGGCGCCAAGGTGCTCAACCGCAATGACATCGGCGCCCTTGCCCCGGGCATGGTCGCCGACTTCGTCGCCTTCGACCTCGGCCACGTCGCCTATGCCGGTGGCCACCACGACCCGCTGGCGGCACTGGTGTTCTGCACCCCGACCCAGGTGCACACCAGCGTGATCAACGGCCGCGTCGTGGTGAAGGACGGCCAGCTGGCCACCGTCGACCTGCCACGCGTGCTGGAGCGCCACAACCAGTTGGCACACCAGCTGGTCAGCGGCAACTGATAGACCCGGGCTGCTGCGGCCAAGGCCGGTTGCAGTAGCCCACACCTCCCATTCAAAACTCAACGAATGCGACTGAGACCGTGCTGTTAGACGCATAAAATAACAAAGCGAGCTACTCACCATGACTTCTCCCGCTTCACCTCGTCCGGAAGACGAGAACCTCGGCGTGGGCGCCAACCTGGCCTATGGCCTGCAACATGTACTGACCATGTACGGCGGCATGATCGCCGTACCGCTGATCATCGGCCAGGCCGCAGGCCTCAGCGCTGGCGATGTCGGCCTGCTGATTGCCGCCTCGCTGTTCGCAGGGGGCCTGGCAACATTGCTGCAGACCTTGGGCATTCCCTTCTTCGGTTGCCGCTTGCCGCTGGTGCAGGGGGTTTCCTTTGCCAGCGTCGCCACCATGGTTGCGATCATCGGCAATGACGGCACCGGCGGCATGCAGGTGGTGTTCGGCGCAGTGATCGTGTCGTCACTGGTCGGCCTGCTGATCACCCCGCTGTTCTCACGCATCATCAAGTACTTCCCGCCCTTGGTGACAGGCATCGTCATCACCACCATCGGCCTGACCCTGATGCCGGTTACCGCGCGCTGGGCCATGGGCGGGAACAGCCAGGCCACTGATTTTGGCAGCCCGGCGAACATTGGCCTGGCGGCGTTCACCCTGGCCTCGGTACTGCTGCTGAGCAAGCTGGGCAGTGCCAGCCTGTCGCGCCTGTCGATCCTGCTGGCTATCGTGATCGGCACGCTGGCAGCGATGGCCACCGGCATGGCCGATTTCTCCCAGGCGCTGCAGGGGCCGTGGGTGGCCATGCCCGAGGTTCTGCACTTCGGCGCACCGCAGTTCCAGGTGGCGGCGATCCTGTCGATGCTTATCGTCATCGTGGTGACCATGGTCGAGACTTCGGCAGACATCCTGGCCGTGGGTGAAATCATCGGCACACCGGTCGACTCCAAGCGCCTGGGCAATGGCCTGCGTGCCGACATGATCTCCAGCGCCCTGGCGCCGTTGTTCGGCTCGTTCACGCAAAGTGCCTTTGCGCAGAACGTCGGCCTGGTCGCCGTGACCGGGGTGAAGAGCCGCTACGTGGTGGCCAGCGCCGGCCTGATACTGGTCACGCTGGGGCTGCTGCCGGTGATGGGCAGGCTGGTCGCCGCGGTGCCTACTGCCGTGCTTGGCGGTGCCGGGCTGGTGCTGTTCGGCACGGTCGCGGCCAGCGGCATCCGCACCCTGGCCCAGGTGGACTACCGCAACAACATGAACCTGATCATTGTCGCCACCTCGATCGGCTTTGGCATGATCCCGATTGCGGCGCCGGGCTTCTACCACCACTTCCCGACCTGGTTCGAGACCATTTTCCACTCCGGCATCAGCTCGGCGGCGATCATGGCGATTCTGCTCAACCTGCTGTTCAACCACCTGCGCGCCGGCAACTCCGACCAGCAGTCGGTGTTCGTTGCCGCCAGCGAACGCACCCTGCGCTACCGGGATATCGCCGGGCTGAATGAAGGTGATGTGTTCCGTGATGGCAAGCTGTATGACCGCGATGGCAACGAGGTTCCGATCATGGAGCCTGATGAGGGCCATTTGAAACCGGCCAAGGTGCCTGCTATGCACTGACACCTACTCACCAAGGCTGACGTGCACCCTGTGGGAGCGGCCTTGTGTCGCGATAGGGCCGCAAAGCGGCCCCGGCAATCTATGCCGCGTCGCTGAACTTGTGGGGCTGCTGCGCAGCCCTATCGCGACACAAGGCCGCTCCCACAACAACGGCGACAGACCGCGGGCCCTGGCTTACTGCTGCTGGCGAGTAGCGCACACCACGATTTCGCGGATGCACACGGACTGCGGCTGGCCATAGGCAAAGCCGATGGTCTCGGCAATGGTCTCGGCCGTGAGCACCCCACCCATCTCCTGCTTCCAGTCGTTGTAGCCCGCCTTGATGGCGGCATCGGTCGTGTGGCTGAGCAATTCGGTATCGACTGCACCCGGCTCGATGGTGATCACCCGCACATTGCTCGGTGCCAGCTCTTCTCGCAGGTTTTCCGACAGGCCGGTAACAGCAAACTTGGTGCCGACGTAGGCGACATGGTTGGGGAAGGCCTTGCGCCCGGCCACGGAACTGACGTTGATGATGGTGCCCTGCCTGCGCTCGACCATACCGCTGGCGACCGCATGAATGCCGTTGAGCAGGCCGCGCACGTTCACGTCGAGCATGCGGTCCCACTGCTCCGGGTCCTGGGTGGCGATACTGCCCAGCAGCATCACCCCAGCATTGTTGATGATCGCGTCCACCGGGCCAAACCGTGCTTCGCCCTCGGCGACGGCTGCCAGCACGGCAGCGCGGTCGGTGATATCGACCGCCAGTGCCAGGGTATTGGGCAGCTGCAGTTGCTCCATCGGCGCCAGGCGCCGGGACAGCAGCAACAGGGCGTGGCCACGGCTGGATAGCAGCTTGGCGGTGGCCAGGCCGATACCGGAGCTGGCACCGGTAATGACTACCAAAGGTTTAAGGGTGTTGGTCATGGTCACCATACTGTTATCCGATTTGCCTAGGGGTAAGAAGTAGAGCGAGTATAGAAGCTGGTTTTTCTTGCGAAAAATGGGAAATTCTTTTCGCAGCCATCGGCATCACTTATGGGTAACCCATGGATTATCGTCAGCTTCGCGCCTTCATCGCCGTGTTCGAAGAGCGCAACATTACTGCCGCCGCGCGTTCGATACACCTTAGCCAACCGGCGCTTTCCGGCAGCATCCGGGCACTGGAGCAGGCCTTGGGCACCACGCTGTTCGTGCGCCAGGCCCGCGGCGTCGAGGTGACCGAGGATGCCCGCGCGCTCTACCCCGAAGCGCAGCGCATGGTCGCCGACGCCAATCGCCTGCTCGGCCGCTTCAAGGGTGATCGTGAGCGTGCGCCGTTGCAGATCGGCGTGGAGCAGGATGTGAGTGCGGCGGTACTGGGCAAGGTTGTACTGGCAGCCGCTGCCATGCAGCCCCCGGTGCGCTTGCAACTGGCGACCGGCTGCATGGGCGCGGTGCGCCTGGCCAGCGAAGAACTGCGCTGTGAGGATGAGTTGTTTTTGCCGCTGCACAGCGACCCGTTCGTGCTGGCGATTGCGCAGCAGGCAACCACCGAAGCGCGCTGGATCACCTGCCCGTCACAGCCCAGCCATCAGCGCCTGCAACCTTTCTACAGCGGTATTCTGGTGGCAGAGGCAGACACCTTTACCCTGGCCCTGGAGCTGGTTACGGCGGGGCTAGGTGCCGCGATCGTGCCAGAATCGCTGGCCACCGAGCACCCCGGCGTGCGCATCGAGCCCCTGCCACAGCTTGACCTTCGCCGGCGCATCGGCCTGTGCTACTCGGCCCAGGCGCTGGCGCTTGCTGGCGTTGTCAAGCTACGCGATACGTTGCAGGGTTGAATGGGGTGCGAAGCAGGCCCATGGTCTCAGGTACGCAGCACTTGTTCCCCGGCATTGCTCGGCAAGCGCATGGCATCTGCCAACGCCACGCAGGCAATCAACGCCACGCCAATCAACGCCCAGTGGAAGTCGCTGACTGTCATCTCGCCTTCGCCGCCCCGCACCATCATCGCCACGCGCAACAGCAGTGCCACCACCGCCACACCCAACGCCATCGCCAGCTGGAAGCACATGCTGAACAGCGTCGAAGCCTCGCCCATCTGCTGCTTGGGCACATCGGCAAAACCGACAGCGTTGTACGTGGTGAACTGCATCGAGCGCGAAAGCCCGCCCACGAACAACACCACGGCCATCCAGTACCACGGCATGCCTTGCTGCAAGCCCAGGCAGGCCAGAATGCAACCAACCCCAATCAGCCCGTTGACCAGCAACACGCGGCGGAAACCATAGCGGCGCAGCAACCCGGTGGTAAACGGCTTCATCGCCAGGTTGCCGGCGAAGATCGCCAGCACCAGCAGCCCGGCATCCACTGGCGACAAGCCGAAACCAATCTGCAGCAGCAACGGGATCAGGAACGGCAAGGCGCTGATCGACAGGCGGAACAACGTCCCCCCCACGATGCTGACCCTGAACGTGGGAATAGACAGGGTATCCAGTGGCAATAGCGGCGAAGCATGACGCCGGCAATGGCGGATTGCCAACCAGGTCAGCAAGCCGCCCAGCGACACCAGTCCCAGCCCGGCGCCCAAGCTGCCACCCGCCAGCGAGCCAAGCATTTCCAGACCGACCAGCCACGCTGCACAAGACGATGCCAGGAAAACGAACCCCAGCGTGTCGAAACGGCGTTTTTCATCTGACCGCGCATTAGGAATCAGCACCCAGGCAGCCGCAATGGCCAGCAACCCGAGGGGGATGTTCAGGTAGAAGATCCAGGGCCACGACCAATGCGTGACGATCAGGCCACCGAGTGGCGGGCCCAATACTGGCGCCACCAGGCCGGGCCAGGTGATCACTGCGAGCATGTTCACCAGGTCCTTCTTCTCGGTCGTGCGCAGCACCACCAGCCGGCCCACCGGGACCATCAGGGCGCCGCCAATGCCCTGAAGCACCCGGGCAGCGACGAAGGTTTCCAGGGTCGGGGCCATGCCGCACAGCAACGACGCCACGGTGAACAGGCCGATGGCCCCGGTAAATACCTGTCGCGGTCCGAAGCGGTCGGCCACCCAGCCACTGAGCGGAATGAACACCGCAACTGCCAGCAAGTAGGCACTGATGCCGATGTTCAGGCTGACAGCGCTTTCACCGAAGTCACTGGCCATTTGCGGCAAGGCCGTGGCAATCACGGTGGCGTCGAGGTTTTCCATGAAGAAGGTGATAGCGACCAGCAAGGCGATGCAGGTGGCTTGGCGGGGGGTGTTGGTTGCTGCCAGGCTGGCCAAGGTTACGGGTCCTTTTGGTTGGTAATCAGTCATGGGCCTTGTGCAGCCTTTGTGGGAGCGGGCATGCCCGCGAAGCAGCCACCACGTTGCATGGCACCGGCTTTGCCGGTGTTCGCGGGCTCGCCCGCTCCCACAGAGGTCGGTGTCAGGGCTTAGAGCATGCGCATGGCCGCACGCAATGCGAGCAGGTAAGTCTCGACGCCAAACCCGCAGATCTGCCCGCGCACCACTTCGGCAAATACCGAATGATGTCGGAACGGCTCCCTAGCATGGATGTTGGACATATGTACTTCAACCACCGGCGCTTCGAGAATGGCCAATGCGTCACGAATGCCATAGCTGTAATGGGTCCACGCCCCGGCATTGATCAGCACCGCATCCACCCGGTCCTCAACGGCCTGATGGATACGTTCGCACAGGGCACCTTCGAAGTTGGTCTGGAAGCTCTCGACCATCGCCCCCAGCTCTTCTCCCAGCGCCTTCAAGGCCTGATCAATGTCGGCCAGGGTCGCGGAGCCGTATTGGCGCGGGTCGCGCTTGCCGAACATGTTGTGGTTGATGCCGTGCAGCATCAGGACATTGGCGGCCATGGCTTACTCCAGCGGGATCGTCAGGCGATCGATCACAGCACGGGTTTCGGGCCGTATCCCTCGCCACCAGGCAAACGCCTCTGCGGCCTGTTCGACCAGCATGCCCACGCCATCAGCAACGCGTGCCACACCGGCCTCCCGCGCCAGGTGCAGGAACGGCGTGAGGCCTTTGCCATACGCCAGCTCATAGGCCAGCCGCGTCTCGCCCAGTACCGCGCCAGGTAACGGCGGCAGTTCCCCGACCAGGCTGGCGGAAGTGGCGTTGACCACAATGTCGAAGGTTTGCCCTTGCAGCGCTTCGTATCGGCTGATACGCAACCTCGGGTGATCCAGTTCGTTGCGCAACGCAAGGGCTTTGCTCATGTCGCGGTTGGCAATCACCAGCTCGCTGGGCCCCGCCTGCAGAAAGGGCAACAGTGACCCACGTACTGCACCCCCGGCACCGAGCACCAACACGCGGCGGTTGCGCAGCGGTTCACCGAGGTTGTCTTCGATGTCGCGCAGCAACCCGATACCATCGAAGTTTTCGGCCACGATGCAGCCATCTTCGAACTTGAGTGCGTTGGCAGCACGGGCCAATTGCGCACGCTCACTGCGCCGGTCAGCCAACTCGAAGGCGCGCAGCTTGAACGGCGCAGTGATGTTCATGCCCAGCCCGCCGTCACCGCGAAATTGCAGCACCTGGGCCTCGAAGCCTTCCAACGAGCCCTCGATGGCTCCATAGTCCAGGTGCTGGCCGCTGGCCTGGGCGAACAGGCCATGAATCAGCGGTGACTTGGTATGGTTGATCGGCCGGCCGATCACTGCGTAACGGTCGCTCATCGTGCATCTCCGTGGGTAAACAGCACACCGTCTGCCTGCATGGCGGTGATTTCTTCAGGGCTGAAGCCAAGCGCCGCGGCCACTTCGGCATTGTGCTGGCCGAGGTCCGGGGCCACTTGGTGGATCGTGGTGTCACAGTCGGAAAAGCGAAACGGCAGGTTGGGCAGGCGCAAGGTGCCATAACGCGGGTGCTGCTGCTCGATGACCATATTGCGCGCCTGGATTTGCGGGTCGGCCAGCACCTCGTCGATGCGCTGGACCTTGGCACTGGGGATATCGATGGCGTCGAGCAGGGCGAGGATGTCAGCCACCGAACGCGCGCCCACCCAATCACGGACCACTGCCAGAATCGCCTCGCGGTGGGCATTGCGGCCGTTGAGGCTGTGGTAACGGCTGTCGTTGCCAAAACCTGCAGGGCCGCCGTTGGCTTCGAGCATGGCTGCAAAACGCTGCCAGGCATCATCGACCTGGGCAGCAATCACCAGGTCGCCATCCGCGGCGCGGAATACGCCATACAAGGTGGACGTGGGCATGTCATGGCCGGTCTGCTCGGGCAGCACGGTGCCGTCGGACAGCGTGTAGCACTGCACGGCGTATTCATGCATCGACACCAGCGTGTCGTACAGGGCCATGTCGATGTGCTGGCCGCGACCACTGCTCACCCGCCCCAGCAACGCCGCGTTGATAGCCGCGACAGCGTGGATGCCGGTGTACATGTCGCCCAGCGAAATGCGCAGCAGTGGCGGCGCTTCACCCGGCACGCCGACCATCTGCATGATCCCGCTCTTGGCTTCGGCAATAAGCCCGAAGCCGGCGCGATGGGCATCCGGGCCGGTGTGGCCGTAGGCGGAAATCGAGCAATACACCAGGCGCGGATTACGCGCCGACAGCTCGGCATGGCCCAACCCCAGCTTGTCCAGCGCGCCGGGCCGGTAGTTCTCGATGAACACATCGGCCGAGTCGGCAAGGCGCTGCATGAAGGCTTTGCCGCGCGGGTCCTTCATGTTCACGCTGACCCCCTGCTTGCCCATGTTCAATTGCAGGAAGTAGCCACTCTGCTGATCGTCCAGGGTAAACGCGTGCTGGCGGCCGGCATCGCCGCTACCCGGTCGTTCGACCTTGATCACTTCGGCGCCCAGCGCCGCCAGGCAACGCCCGACATAAGGGCCGGCAAGGAAGTGGCTGTAATCGATGACGCGGATACCCGCCAATGGCAATGCCTGGCTCATGCCTGCACCCTCCGCGGCACCATCAACCGGTGCTCGCCACGCTGCACGACCTGCCCATGCTGGTTGATCAGTTCCGATGGCAGCACCACGATGCCCCAGCCTGGGCGGCTGTTGCTCGGGCGCATCGCACCCACGCGCATGCGCACGTGCAGCACATCGTTCACCTTGATGGGTAACACGAAGTCCCAGGTCCAACCCAGCGACATGCCCGGCAGGAAGCGGTAGGCGCACTGGGTCTTCAAGCCATCTGCAATCGAAAGGCCGAACAGGCCATGGGCGACCAGGCAACCAAAGTGGCTGGCATTGGCGTAGGCCTCGTCCACATGCACCGGGGTGTGGTCCCCGGTCAGGTCGGCGTAGGCCAGGATACGCTCGCGGGTCACGGTGTAGGTCGGGCTGATGCACTCATCGCCTTCGCGGGCATCGTCCCAGTACTTTTCAATCACGCTCATGCCTGTACCTCCGCACGCGGGTCAATCGCCAATGCCTGCGCGACACAGGCCCTGGGCAGCGCCTGGATGAATTCCACTGCCAGGCCATCAGGCAGGCGCAACCAGTTGCGGCCCTGGGGCATTTCGCTGACACCGAAGCGCTGCGCCGCAGCCAGCGCCGCCTCCAGGTCTTCGCACATGATGCCCAGGTGCGCCATGCGCCCTTCCGGGCCGTCGAAATCGGGCTGATGGATGAATTGCAGGCCTCCCAGCGTCCAGTACTGAGCGGGCTGCTCGATGCTGCCCTGCACTTCGCGCAGGGTCATGCCACACACTTCACTGAAAAAGCGGATGTGCCACTGGATGTCACGCACCCAGAAGGCGACGTGTTCGAGGTAGGCTTTTGGCTGGCTCATGCGTTGTCCCTTTTCTGGTGATCGGCCATCGCGCGCTCGATGCCCTTGATACAGGCCACCAAGGTGGCGTTGACGGGTGTAGCGATGCCATGACGCTGGCCCCAGCGCACGACGGAGCCGTTGATGAAGTCGATTTCGGTGACCGAGCCTTTTTCCAGGCTTTGCAGCATCGAGGTACGGAAACTCGATGGCAGACCTTCGGCAGCCAGATGCCAGGCGGCATCAGGACTGTTCAGGCTCAAGCGGATACCGGCGCTGCGGGCCACGGCGATGGCCTCGGCCACGGCGGCCTTGGCCGTTTGCTCCAGCAAAGGCTCGGTGTAGAGCTGGCCATAACTGAGCATGGTGATACCGCTGAGCGCGCCGGTAGCGACATTGACCAGCAGCTTGTCCCACATGGTGCCGAGGATGTTGTCGCTGACCGTGGTGGCCAGCCCGGCAGCGTTGAAGGCTTCGGCGATGGCCTGCGCGCGGGGTGTCAGTTGCCCGTCCAGCTCGCCGATGTATGTGTGTTTGCCCGCCACGCCAGCACGGATCAACCCCGGTGCCAGCAGCACACCGCCCACATAGGTCTTGCCAGCCAGTACTCGCTGCGGCCCGACCACCTCGGCCAGAATGTCCTCGTGGCCCAGGCCGTTCTGCAGCGACAGCACCAGCGTTTGCGGGCCGAGCAGCGCCGTGGCACCGGCAATCGCTTCGGCGGTGTGGAACGACTTCACCAGCACCACGACCAGGTCAGTCACGCCCACGTCGTTGGCATCGGTGGTGGCATTGACACGCACTTGCCGCTCACCGTGTTCGTCCTGCACCTGTAAACCGTGCAGGTTGATGGCTTCGACGTGCTCGCGGCTACGGTTGAGCAGCCAGGTTTGGTGCCCTGCCTCGCTCAATGCCGCGCCAATCGCGCAGCCCAGGGCGCCGGCACCCAGAATGCAGATTTTCAAATCGCAGACCTCCAGTGGTTTGCGATTACCTTATGCAGGGCAGCTCATTGGGGCTATACAATGACCTTAATACGCCCATTGAGATTTACAATAATGAGTGCCGCCGACGTACTGCCTGAACCCAAGCTGCTGCAACTGTTCGACCTGCTTTATCACTGCCGCAGCGTCACCCGCGCTGCAGAACAGTTAGGCCAGAGCCAGCCAACCGTCAGCATCTGGCTAGCCCGCCTGCGTCAGCAACTGAACGACCCGTTGTTCGTACGCACCCCAGGTGGTATGGCCCCAACTCCGCGCGCCGACCAGTTGATCGGGCCTTGTCGCGAAGTGCTTGAATCACTGCGTCGGCTGACGGCGTGGGAACCACAGTTCACCCCTGCCACCGCGCAGAGGCGCTTTCGCCTGTGTGTCAGCGATGCCAGCCATATCACCTTGCTACCCAGTATTCTCAACCACCTGCGCAACCATGCCCCAGGCATTCGCCTGGAGGCAGCGCGCATCGACGGCAATAGCGAAAGTGCCCTGGAGTCGGGCGAGGCCGACCTGGCCATTGGCTTTGTGCCCTGGCTGGGTGGCGGGATGTACCAGCAGGTATTGTTCGAGCAGGACTGGGTGTGCCTGAGCAACCGCCAGCACCCGCGCCTGGCACACGGCATGGACGTGGCCCGTTACCACGCCGAGGGCCATGTACAGATCAGCGCGGGGACCGGCCAGAAGTTGCTGGAGGCCGGCCTGGCCCGGGCCGGTATCGAGCGCCGGATCGTGCTGGAGCTACCAGGGTTTCTGGGGCTGGGGATGATCGTTGGCAGCACCGACCTGGTCGCCACTCTGCCAAGGCATATCGGCCACACCCTTGCCGACATGCATGACCTGCAGGTACACGATTGCCCATTTGCGGTAGAGGGTTTCACGGTAAAACAGCACTGGCATGCGCGCTACCACCAGGACAGCGGCAACCGCTGGCTCAGGGAAGTGATCCACGGCCTGTTCGGTCGACCGGCCTGACGTATTCGTGTGGTTACAGCGCCATGACCATCTCATGCCAAGCCATGCCGCCATGATCCGACGGCGACGGTTTCACGTACTGATACCCCATCTTCTGGTACAGCGCCACATGCTGCTGCTTGCACATCAGGTGAATGGTCTGCTTGCCCGAGGCCTTCATGCGGACGATGAATTCGTCCATCAAGCGCTTGGCGTAACCTTTGCCCTGGTGCACCGGGTCCACCACCACCGACATGATCACCACGTTCGGTGCTGCCGGGTCATGGCCGATCAATTCCTTGAAGTCTTCATCAGACATGACGACTTCGTGGGCGCAACCGCTATTGATGAAGCCAACGATCTCACCTGCGTTTTCCAGGATCAGGAAGCCTTGCGGATACTGCGCGATGCGGGTGCGGATCTTCTCAAGCGTGGCCGCTTCATCCCCTTCATAGGCGCCGATTTCAATGGCGTAGCAGCGCTCGGCGTCTGCAACAGTGGGGGTGCGGAACTGCGGGGTATTCATGGCTGACTCCTTGGAAACGTGAAAGCGTCAAGCATGGTAAACCAGTAGCGTTGTGCTTGCCGCCTACCTGGGATGGCACGCATCATTGGCGCATTGCCTACTCGCTCACGGACACGCCTATGACCGCTGCCCCACTCCCTCTCACAGCGCCAGGACGCTGCAAACGCCTGAAAGCGGCCAGCAGCAGCGACCATGACAAAGTCGACGAACTGGTGATGGCGGCGCGACCTTTCGAGAGCCGTGAGCGTTATGGCCACTTCCTGCAGGTACAGCACCGCTTTCACGGCAGCCTGCTGGCGCTGTATCAGGACGAGCAGCTGAACCGGTGGCTGCCGGGGCTGGTTGAGCTGTCGCGTTTTGCCGCAGTCGAGGAAGACCTGCTCGATCTGGGCCTGCCGCTGCCAACGCCCCCCCAACCGGTCAGTGCCAGCCCGGCCCAGGCCCTGGGGTGGCTGTATTGCAGTGAAGGCTCCAACCTGGGTGCCGCGTTCCTGTTCAAGCAGACCCAGCGCCTGGGCCTGAATGGCAATGAGGGTGCCCGCCACCTGGCGCCGCACCCCGATGGTCGTGCACTGCACTGGCGCGAGTTCGTGGCCAGGCTTGATGGCCTGGTGCTGGACGAGGAGGAAGAAGCAGAAGTTGTGACGGGGGCGATTGCTGCGTTCGACAGTTATCGGGCACACCTGCGAGAAGTATTCGCAGGCCGATGAGCATTGGGTCTGGACAGGGGTAATCAGGCGTCAAAAGTTCTACAAGTTGTTGCTGCAGCGAACTTTTTCCCGTTTACCGGTCTATGTGGGAGGCACAGAAAGGTCGCGGCACGCGAGAAAAGGTTCGCCCCACACCTGCTGGCCAGATGGCTCAATTGTTATCAGAGGTTGGCTTCGCTCATGAAAATACATGTCGCAAGGTTGGTGCTGCTCGGCCTGTTCTCGTTCGCGGCGGTGGGCACGGCATCAGCAACTCAAATGAAAGCACCGGTGGCGCCGGCACCGGCTGTTCAGTCACCGTTGCAGCCTGCCGGCAGCCCGTGGTCGAGGGTGGCCAGTGTGGCCGATACACAGCCGGCCACGCTGCTGGCGCACGACGACGACCGCTGGCATGACCACAGAAGCGACTGGCGCCGTGAGCAGTGGCGGCGCGAGCAAGCCCGGCGGGACTGGGAGCGGCGGCGTGACTGGGAACGGCGCCGTGATTGGGAGCGCCGCCATGAGCGGGCCATGCACCAGCGCCACCATGACGAGCATCGTTACTACCGCCGTTGAAGCCTACACGATCCCTGTAGGAGCGGCCTTGTGTCGCGATCGGGCCGCAAAGCGGCCCCACAATTTCAATATTGATGCACAGATCGCAGGGGCCGCTCTGCGGCCCGATCGTGACACAAGGCCGCTCGGTCCGTTTCAATCGGCCAGCTGAGGAGTATCCCCCGACGCCTCTGCCTCCATCTTCAAGCGGTCAGCCTTGCAGATGTACTTGGGCTTGCGCGGCGCCAGTTTGGCATTGGCCTTTTTGGCATGCGCCTCCAATAGCTGCTTGATCTTCTTACGACGGTTCATAGTCCACAGGGCCTGTCAGTGCGGTTTTGCTGACCACATCATACCTGTGCGGCCTGCGCATTGCGCCAGTCACATGGCGCTGGGTTACCCGCCGGCCCCTGTTCCTCGCCACCTTGACGTTATTTTCACACGCCGCAGATTAGCGTCACGCCCTTTCCGGTCACGGGCACATCCGCTGGCCGCCAAGGTACGACGAGGCATACGTGTCACACACTACATCCCCCGCCGCGCATACGCGCGTGGACTGGGCCGGCTTGGGCTGGCTGCTGCTGTTCTTCTGGTACTTCTCCGGCGTTACCCAGGCGCTGCTGCTGTTCAGCGGGACTACCGGCTTTGCCGGTTTTCGCGATGCGTTCTTCCTCAGTAGCCTGTGGCTGGCCCCGGTGCTGCTGCTGCCCCGCTTCACCCGCGCCACGGCGGCCGTCATCGGCCTGGTGCTGTGGGCGGCATCGCTGGTGGGCTTGAGCTACTTCGGCATTTATCGCCAGGAGTTCTCGCAAAGCGTCATCTTCGTGATGTTCGAGTCCAACACCGCCGAAGCCGGTGAGTACTTCAGCCAGTACTTCAGCGTGTGGCTGGGCCTGGCGCTGCTGCTGTACACGCTGGTGGCGGTGCTGCTGTGGAAGCGCGTGCGTCCGGTCAGCCTGCCCCTGCGCAGCCGCCTGCCAGTGGTGGCCCTGTTGCTGGTCGCCAACCTGGTGTACCCGTTCTACAAGCAGATGGTGACGCAGGAGCGCAACTTCGCCGATGCCGCCGAAAAAGTGCAGCAGCGCATGGAGCCCGCAGTGCCCTGGCAACTGCTGGTCGGCTACCGTCAATACCTTCAGCAACTGGACAACATGCAGAAGTTACTGGCGCAAAACGCCGCGTTGCCGCCCCTGCAAAACCTGAGTGACAGCAGCGGTACGGCGCCACGCACGCTGGTGCTGGTGCTGGGCGAGTCCACCACCCGCGAGCACATGCACCTGTATGGCTACAACCGCGACACCACGCCCAACCTCGACGCGCTGGCCGCCAGCGACAAGGGCCTGACGGTGTTCCGCGACGTGGTATCGCCGCGCCCGTACACCATCGAAGTGATGCAGCAGATCCTCACCTTTGGCAACGAGCAGAACCCGGACCGCTTCCTCACCGACCCGTCACTGATCAACCTGATGAAACAGGCAGGCTACAAGACCTTCTGGATCACCAACCAGCAGACCATGACCAAGCGCAACACCATGTTGACCACGTTCTCGCAGCAGACCGACGCGCCGGTATACCTGAACAACCAGCGCAACCAGAACGCCAGCCAGTACGATGACGTGGTGCTGGCACCGTTCGAGAAGGCCCTGCAAGACCCTGCGCCGAACAAGTTCATCATCGTCCACCTGCTGGGCACGCACATGGACTATCGCTTCCGCTACCCGAACGACTACGCGCACTTCACCGACAGCCAGGGCGTACCGAAAGAGCTGACGCCAGACCAGGTAGAAACCTACAACTTCTACGACAACGCGGTGCGCTACAACGACTACGTGGTATCGAGCCTGATCAAGCGTTACTCGGCCGGCAGCCCCAATGGCTTCCTGCTGTACCTGTCCGACCATGGCGAAGACGTGTACAGCTCCGGCAACCACGACCGCCTGGGGCGCAACGAAGGCGCGCCGACCCGGCCGATGTACACCATCCCGTTCCTGCTGTGGACCTCGCCCAGCTGGCAGGCCGAGCACCCACGTGATTTGCAGGCCATGGCCAACCGCCCTTACAGCAGCTCGCACCTGATCCATACCCTGTCCGACCTGGCCGGGCTGAGCTATGACCGCTTCGAGCCGGTCAAGAGCCTGGTGAGCCCGCAATTTGTGGTGGCACCGCGCTGGATCGGCGACCCGTACCGCAAGGATGGCTTGCGCGAGTTCGACCACCTGCCGCTGGACAAGCCCGAACGGGTGCAGGAAACCGCCAGTAATCACCCGTAGATCGTCACGTGTAGGAGCAGCCTTGTGCTGCGAACAGGCCGGTATTGGAGGCATACGGATGTGTGGCCTGTACCGGCCGTTTCGCAGCACAAGGCTGCTCCTGCAAGAATCGCGATAGGCCGTTTGCCGTATAAATTAAATTTAAATTGATTTTAAATTAAGACTCGACCACGCTCTGCCCATATTCCTGGTTTGCAGAGTACCCAACATGTCCGCAGCCCCCCGCGAACCCCGCAAGGACGGCGCCGTCACCCGCACCCGCATCCTCGAAGCCGCCGGCGAACTGTTCGCCGCGCTCGGCTATGCCGAAACCAGCAACAAGGCCGTTGCGGCCAAGGCCGAAGTCGACCTGGCCTCGATCAACTACCACTTCGGCAGCCGCAACGGCCTGTACCTGGCCGTGCTTGACGAGGCCCGCAAACGCTTCCTCGACCTCAGCGACCTGCAGCGCATCACTCAAGGCAACCACGCGCCAGCCGAAAAGCTGCGCGTGCTGGTGGAACTGGTGGTGCACAAGGCCACCCAGGATCGGGACAACTGGCATTTGCGGGTTCTGGCCGCAGAAATCCTCGCGCCCAGCCCTCACGGCCAGGCGCATCTGCAGGCCGCCGCACCACTGCGCCTGTCATTGCTCAAGGGGCTGTTCAGCGAGGTCAGCACCATCCCCGTCGACGAACCGGCCCTGACCCGCTGCATCCTGTGCGTCACAGCGCCGTGGGCAATGCTGCTGATCGGCCCGCGCGGCGGCTCCGGGGCGCTGCACGAGATTCTGCAGATGCCCGGCGAGGCCGTTGCAGCGCAGCTTTACCGCTTTGCCCTTGCTGGCCTGCAAGACGCTGGCCAGCAGCATGCCCAGGCCACCCCCCCCCCCAGCTGAGGTAAGCACCGTGCAACCTGTATCCACTGATACCTCCCCCGCCGCAACGGATGCGCAAACCTCCATTCCACTGCTGCTGGCAGCGCTGATGTTGGTGATGTTCCTGGCCGCCCTCGACCAGACCATCGTCTCGACCGCACTGCCAACCATCGTCAGCGACCTCGGCGGGCTGCGCTGGCTGTCGTGGGTGGTCACCGCTTACCTGCTGGCCTCCACGGTAGTGGTACCGCTGTATGGCAAGTTCGGTGACCAGTTCGGCCGCAAGCGTGTCCTGCAGGTGGCCATCGTGCTGTTCCTGCTGGGCTCGGCCTTGTGTGGCGCAGCACAGGACATGGCCCAGCTGATCGCCTTCCGCACCCTGCAAGGGCTGGGTGGCGGCGGCTTGATGGTGGTGGCGATGGCCGCCATCGGTGATGTCATCCCGCCTGCCGAACGTGGCCGCTACCAGGGCCTGTTCGGTGGCGTGTTCGGCCTGGCCACCGTGGTAGGGCCGCTGATCGGCGGTTTTCTGGTCGAGCAGCTGTCGTGGCACTGGATCTTCTACATCAACCTGCCCCTGGGCCTGCTGGCGCTGCTGGTGATCGGCAGCGTGTTCCGCCCGCACGTGGCGTTGGTACGGCATACGGTGGACTACATCGGCGCGTTCTTCCTTACCGTGGCATTGGCTGCCCTGGTGCTCATCACCAGCCTCGGCGGCAGCCTGCTGGCGTGGAAGTCGCTGGACATGCTGTGCCTTGCGCTGTTCGCCTTGATCGGCCTGGTCGGCTTCGTCCTGGAACAACGCCGCGCCGTCGAGCCAATCATGCCGCTGCACCTGTTCCGTCACCGGACCTTCGTGCTTGCCGGGCTGATCGGTTTCATCGTCGGGGTGTCGCTGTTCGGCGCCGTCACCTTCCTGCCGTTGTACATGCAGGTGGTGAAGAACGCCACGCCCACCAGTGCCGGGCTGCAGATGCTGCCACTGATGGGTGGCCTGCTGGTGGTGTCGGCGGTTACCGGGCGGCTGATCAGCCGCTGGGGGCGTTACCGGGTGTTCCCGATCATCGGCACCCTGCTGCAAGTGATTGCCCTGGGCCTGCTCAGCCGGCTACAGCTGGACACGCCCATGGCGCTGATGAACCTGTACATGGGCTTGCTGGGGGCCGGCCTGGGTATGGTCATGCAGGTGCTGATCCTGGCCGTGCAGAACAGCGTCGAATTGCGCCACATGGGCGTGGCCACCTCCGGGGCCACCTTGTTCCGCTCGATTGGCGGCGCCATCGGTGTGTCGCTGTTCGGCGCGTTGTTCTCGCACAGCTTGCTGGGCGGCCTGGGCAGTGACTTCGCCGCCAGTGCCGGGGGTGCCGCGAGCCTTTCGCCGGCCGCCGTGCATGCCCTGCCCACGGCCCTGCAGCACAGTTACCTGCAGGCGTTTTCCGGGGCAATGCATGGTGTGTTCCTGCTGGCCGGGGTGATCACCAGCGTGGCTTTCGCACTGTCCTGGCTGCTGCGCGAGGTGCCGCTGCGCAAGGCCACGCAGGCGTGAACACAGGTCGACAGGCCTTCAGGCAGATGGCGAGCAGCTACCCCGAGCGGCACTGCCCCGCACCGCCTCGGCTGTTTTCCGGTACAGCACGCCTGTAGACCATGCAGACAAATCCGCCATCCCCAACCGATGACGGACTATCCTGTGAAACGGGCTTTCTGCCCGGTGGAGGTGTGCCATGCGTACGTTCACGTGGAGTTACCTGCTGGTGCTGTTGTGTGCCGCATCCGCAGCCCAGGCGCAGTCGGTAGTGCCGCTCAAGGGCCAGAGCAGCCAGCAGATGCAACTGGACATCAACGATTGCAATACCGTCGCTACCAACGCCGCGAACAGCACCGCGACGTCCAGCGAAGCCCATGTCGGTGGCCGGGTGCGTGGGGCAGCAGCAGGCGCCGCCGCAGGTGCCGTGGGCGCGCAAGTGCGCGGCAACCAGCACGAGGAGCTGTATGACCGGGCCAGTGACGATGCCAAACAGCAATACCGGCAGAACCGTGCCGGCGAAACGGCCGCCGCCGGTGCGGCGGTAGGCGGCATGCGCCAGCGTCAGGACCGGCGACAGGATCGGCGCAGCCAGGACCAGGCCAAAACCCAGGCCCATGCCAGTGCCTACAGCGGTTGCCTGCAAGGGCGCGGTTATCAGGTCAACCCTTGATCAGCGGGCACGCCATGCTCCTGGATCGCGCAGCATGGCGTGCCAGCCTCAGAACTTCGCCAGTTCTTCCCGGCAAAACTCCACAAACAACTGTGCAGGCTTGGTCAGTTGCACCCGCTTCAACCACGCCGCCGCCAGCCCCGACAGCGCCACCGGCTCGGCGATATCCAGCAGGGCCAGGCGCTGGCCGTCGTAGGTGTATTCCGAATGCGGTCGGGTCACCAGCAGCGAAAAACCGAAACCCTGCCCGACCATGCCCCGCACCATCTCGATCGACGGTGAGCTGAAGACGATGTTCGGCGTCAAACCCATCTCGTTAAACAGGCTGACGAAGTAGGTGCGGCTGGGAGCCACGTCCAGCAGGATCATCGGCTCCGGGCACAGGTCACGCAGCGATACCTGGGCCTGGCCGGCAAAGCGGTGGTTTTCTGGCAGCAGCACGTAAGGTTTTTGCGGCGGCATCAGCGGCTCGGCTTCGATGGTGCCGTCCAGGTCATGATCGTAGAGAAACGCCAGGTCGAACGTTCCGGCCGTCAGGCCCTGGATCAGCTCCTGCTGCTCGCCGTCGCGCAGGCGGATATCCACGCCTGGGTAACGCTGGCGGAAGGCGGCGATCAGGCGCGGCAGATACAACGGTGCCACGGTTTCGAAACAGCCGATGTCGATCTGCCCGGCGACGGTGTCGTTGTCAGCCAGGGCGTTCTGCTCGAACTCGTGGGCCATCTGCAGCAGGGATCGGGTCTTGGCGTAGAAACGCTTGCCGCTGGGCGTCAACGACACACCCTGGGCATGGTGGCGAATGAACAGCTGCACGCCGAAACTTTCTTCCAGGCTCTTGATGGCCGTGGAAATGGACGGCTGGGCGATGTACAGCTGGCGAGAGGCTTCGGCAACGCTACCGGCCTCCACGGTGGTGACGAAGTACTTGAGTTGTCGCAGGGTATAGGCAGCCACGGGCACCTCTTTGACGCCGGTTTGGGCGCGCAGGGATCATGCCTGACACTTTAACCCCGCTGGCTGGCGGACGGGGGCCGGGTGATGAAGGATTTACCTATGGCTTGAGCAGTTTTTTTGTAGAGCGATCGCCCGAGCCGGGGAACAGCTGCTGGCCAAATACTCCCGAACGTCTTTACTGATACCCAACGGCCTCAGCATTACGGTGTACGCCTATGAAGATCGTGGTCACCAGCATTCTTGTCGACGACCAGGCCAAGGCCCTGGCCTTCTACCACTACGTACTCGGTTTCGAGCCCAGGCACGACATCCCCATGGGCCGGCACCGCTGGCTGACGCTGACCTCCCCCAACGATCCCAACGGCGTCGAGCTGTTGCTGGAGCCCGACGCGCACCCGGCGTCCAAGGTGTACAAGGCGGCGCTCAAGCAGGATGGCATCCCCGCCACCTCGTTTGGCGTGCGCGATATACAGGCCGAATACACCCGCCTCTGCGCGGCGGGTGTGCAGTTCACCCAGCCGCCCACCGACCTAGGCCCCGTCACCGTGGCCGTGTTCGATGACACCTGTGGCAACCTGATCCAGATCGCCCAGAAACACAGACAGCCCCACGCGCACCAATAAGGAAAACAGATGCGCCACGAATTCAGCGAAGTACTGAACGACCTGGTCGATTACTTTCTGCTTGGCGATATCCAGTTGCTCGAACGTTTCAAGCAGGAGCATGAGCTACCGGACGACCTCGCCTACGCCTTTACCCATGGTGACATCGGCGACAAGGCGGTACGCGAAGGCGTCGTGCTGCCGCTGGCGGGGGTCGACAACCTGCCCTACCGCATTCTGTTCACCCTCGATGGCCATACCCCGGCCCTGCGCGAAGCTGGCAGCCGCCTGAAGCACCGGCGTAATGGCTATGTTTTGCGGGTCGAGCACGGTGCGCTGATGCTGTACACCTGGCGCATCCTGCAGCACTTCACGCCCAAGACCCTGGGTGACCTGATTGCCCGCTACCAGGTGCCGGGGCGGCCGATCATCGAGCTGGACAATGGCTGGTATGACGTGGAGGTACTGGCGGGGGCGCTGGTGCGCGACGGGTTGTACGAGCCGGCGTTCGAGTTCGTGCTGAAGAAGCGCTGGAGCCGGGGTGAGGCCGCGCAGGTGGATACCGGGTATGCCTTTGGCCTGCGCGGCTACTTCGATTGATTAGTGGGCTGTACCGGCCTCTTCGCGGGCTCGCCCGCTCCCACAGGTACAACACAAGCCGTGAAATCTGTGTTGTATCTGTGGGAGCGGGCGAGCCCGCGAAGAGGCCAGCACAACTGCCCCATCAGTCTCAGGTGTGGTTGATATCCCGGTCCTTGGTCTCCGGCAGGAAGAAGATCCCCAGCACCGCCGTCATTACCGCGATCACAATCGGGTACCACAAGCCGTAATAGATATCCCCGGTCGCCGCCACCATGGCAAACGCCACCGTCGGCAGGAAGCCGCCGAACCAGCCATTACCGATGTGGTAAGGCAGCGACATCGAGGTGTAGCGGATACGCGCCGGGAATAGCTCGACCAGCCAGGCAGCAATCGGGCCGTAGACCATGGTCACGTAGATCACCAAAATGGTCAGCAGCAACAGCACCATCGGGTAGTGGATCTTCGCCGGGTCGGCCTTTTCCGGGTAGCCGGCTTCTTTCAACGCACCACTCAAGGTGGCAGTAAACGCTTCACTCTGCACCTTGAAGTCCGCTGCGGCCATGCTGCTGCCTTCAAAGCTCGGCAGCACCCGCTCACCAATGCGAATCTGCGCCACGCTGCCAGGTTCGGCCGCCTGGTTGGTGTAGGGAATGGCGCGCTTGGCCAGCAGGCTCTTGGCGATGTCGCAGGAGCTGGTGAATTTGGCCTTGCCCACCGGGTCGAACTGGAACGCGCACTGACCAGGGTCAGCCACTACCACGACCGGGTTCTGCTCCTGGGCGACGAACACGTCCGGGTTGCCGTACTCGGTCAGCGCCTTGAAGATCGGGAAATAGGTCAGCGCAGCGATGATGCAGCCGGCCATGATGATCTTCTTGCGGCCAATGCGGTCGGACAGGCTACCGAAGATGATGAAGAACGGCGTGCCGATCAGCAACGAGCCGGCAATCAGCAGGTTGGCCGTCTGCGGCTCGATCTTGAGCATCTGCAACAGGAAGAACAGCGCATAGAACTGCCCGGTGTACCACACCACGGCCTGGCCGGCGGTGCCGCCCAGCAGCGACATGATCACCACCTTGAGGTTGTCCCAACGGGCGAACGACTCGGTCAGCGGTGCCTTGGATGCCTTGCCCTCGGCCTTCATCTTCATGAACACCGGCGACTCGTTGAGCTGCATGCGGATGTACACCGAAATCGCCAGCAGCAGGATCGACAGCAGGAACGGCACCCGCCAGCCCCAGGCCTCGAACACCTCAGTACCCATGACCGTGCGGCAGCTCATGATCACCAGCAGCGACAGGAACAGCCCCAACGTGGCTGTGGTCTGGATCCAGGCGGTGAAAAAGCCGCGACGGCCCTTGGGCGCATGTTCGGCCACATAGGTGGCCGCGCCGCCGTACTCCCCCCCCAGGGCCAGGCCCTGCAGCAACCGCAAGGTAATCAGGATGACCGGCGCGGCCACGCCGATCGCGCTGTAGCTCGGGAGCAGGCCCACCAGCGCGGTAGACAGGCCCATGATCACAATCGTGATAAGGAACGTATGCTTGCGCCCGATCATGTCACCCAGGCGGCCGAACACGATTGCCCCGAACGGCCGTACGGCAAAACCGGCGGCAAAGGCAAGCAAGGCGAAGATGAACGAGGTGGTTTCATTGACACCGGCAAAGAAGTGCTTGGCGATGATCGCGGCGAGGGAGCCGTACAGGTAGAAGTCGTACCATTCGAACACCGTGCCCAGGGATGAGGCGAAGATGACCTTGCGCTCCTCCTTGGTGATACCGCGTTGGGGCGCGCTACTGCCCGTGGATGCGCTGTCGAGAACCGCCATGGGTTGCCTCCGTCATGTCGTCATACAGGCCGGAGCACCTCACAACCACTTCACCGTCGCACCCAGGCCCTGGGGCTTGCTTTGGTTGCGCGAAGCACGACGAGGCGGGCCGCCTCGGATCGCAGCAAGGTAAATGAAGCATAATCGGGATTGCCGGGATATCCACCCGCCTGGCCATACACAAGAGGGCGGCATGAACGAGACGGCATCACCGGGTGGGCTGCCAATGACAGTGCTGCGGCGATGAAACCAATGAAGAACAGTGGGGCGTAGAGGGCGGGCATGCAGCAGCTGTAGCGGCACATCACGGACTTTTGTGGGAGCGCCAGCCGTCAAGACCGACTATGTCCGCAAAGGCATCACCGCAAACTGCCCGGATGCGCGTCCGAACGGCCAAAGCCCAAGCGGTCGTAGGCGATTACCCGGTGCCCGGTGGCTTGCGCCAACTGCGCTGGGAAGTCGCGCCACAACGGCACACACCCCAGCGAATCATGCAGCAGGACAATGGGCGCCCCCTGTGCCTGCAACGGCGTCCAATCCTGGGCGAACAACTTGCCTTGCGCGGTGTCGACCCAGTGCTCGCGCATGTGCAGGTCGCTCATACCGCCTCCGCTACCGGCCCCTTCAACTCGACCTGGTTGCCATCCGGGTCGTAGCAGTAAAGCGACGGTCCCTCGCCTTCAGCGCCATAACGCTTTTCTGCCGGTTCCACTTTTACCCCGGCGGCTTCCAGGTAGGCGATCAAGGCGGCCTCGTCGAACGGCTCGATACGCAGACAGAAATGGTGCAGGTTGCGCCCTTCCAGCCCCGGCGCCGCCCCGCCTGGCCGCCCCAGCGGGCCGTCCAGGGCCACCAGGTCGATCATCGCCGTGCCCGTGGCGAGGTGCACCATGCCCAGGTCTTCGCGCACGCGGCTGACATGGCAACCGAGCAGCTCGGTGTAGAAGGCAACACTGCGCGGCAGGTCGCTGACCCGCAGAACAAGATGATCTATGTGCTTGATAGCGAACGGTCGCATACCGGGCTCCTTGTGCCGTGAGTGCGAATAGTTTCGCCACCATAGCCCAGCTTCGCCCGGAGTGAACAGAACCAGCTACTCGTTTACCAAGCGTTGCAGCACGCCCCCTTCATGGTGCGCCAGGATACGCAGCAGTTGGTCGACCAGCGCCCGGTCCGGGGCATCCAGGTGGAAGTGGTGCCCGCCGGGATGCCAGGAAACCTTGGCATGGCTGGGCAAGGCTGCCTGACGCCGGGTAAAAGCCTCGCCGGTGAATGCCCCTTGACGGCCGAACAGCAGGTACAGCGGGCAGCGGATCTGGTTGAGCAGGTCGCATGCGTCGCGCTCGGTCAGCGGCATGGGTTCGGGCAACACCAGCCGCGGGTCGTGGCGCCAGCAATAGCCATCGCCCAGTTGCAGCAGGTCGCGCAACGCCAGCAGCCGTGCGGCACCTTCCGACAGTTCGGTGTCAAGGCGCTCGCGCCGTTGCGCCAGGGCGGTGTCCAGGTCGTCGAAGCGGCCGACGTCCGGCTCGGCAAAGCCCGGCAGCTGGCTGCGCTGGACCATACGTTTGAGCCGGTAGGCCCGCGCCAGGTGCTGCACGCGGTCATCCTCGGCCACCGTGAACGGGGCACCCATGCCGTCGAGGAAGGTCATGCTGGCAATGCCACTGGTCATGGCCGCCAGTAGCGACGCCACACCGGTGCCCATGCCATGGGCCAGCACATGGAATTGCGCCAGGCCCAGGCTGTCGGTCACCGCCAGCATGTCTTCGGCATGCTCCCACAGGTAATAGCCACTGTCGCGGCGGCGATGGTCCGAACGGCCATGGCCGACCAGGTCGGGGGCCACCACAAAGCAACCGTCCAGCATCGGTGCCAGGCGTTCGAACGAGGCAGCGTTATCCAGCCAGCCATGCAAGGCCAGGACGGGAATACCGTCTTCGGCGCCCCAGGTGCGGACCGCTATTTCAATACCATCGAGGTCGAGCAGGTGATCTTTCGGACTGCACAGCGAACGCATTGCAATTCTCCTTGGCTGCCTGCGTCTTGGCCTGCCTCACCCTCTCGCACATCCCCCCTCGCCGCTAGCCCCTCACCGACCCGCGCATGCGCAGCACCGACCCTTGACGACAACTATCTACCGCACCATGGCGCCTTGATGAGCGTGGACTATTGGCCCCCAACGCAAGAGACCGTTGCCATGACCAACCCCACGCCGTTACATGAAAGCCAGATAACCCGAACATTACCGAAATGGAGCAAGGTTCTTCAGCCCGCACATACGCACAAAGTGCTGCAAAGCCTGCGCAAGGAGTATCTGGATGAAGATGGCTCCCCTTACTCTTGGTACGCCACTGCCGATGAGCCAGCGCGTGAGCAGTTGCTCAGAGCTATCAAAACGCGGGACAAACGCCTGGTACAAGTCAGGCAGGCACTGGCGGGTTTCCAGGACATCGTCGGCTTCTGCACCCCACTGCTGACCAAGCGCTTGAAGGTGAGCGTGCCCGTAGACAGGGCGCAATATGTGTTCCAGCCCTTTGAATCAGACGCCAACATCTGGGTCGGCGTACCCGACGTAGAAACGCCCTTGGTCCCCGACCTTGAGGTGGATGTGCTGACCACCCGCCCTGTGGGCGAACCGCAAACACGCAGCTTGCTGGAGGCTGCCCTGCACAATTTCGAGGGCCTGGCCGAAGTAGGTGCTTACAGCAGGCTCACCAGCGCTGCTGGCAGCGATTCGCCTCTACCGGGCCTGGCGATGGCGGACTTCGTCAACCATTGTCGGGGGCTGGACCTGGGCGCACGCTATCAGGAACATCTGCTGGCAACCCATGAGGGTGCCAATCGCGCTGAAGTCCAGCGCCTGTCAATAGCAGCGAGTCGCGAGGCCCTGAGGGTTCAGGCACTGATTGCAAAGCTCAAAGGCCTGCTGAGCGAACATGGGCTCGATGCGCTTGTGCAACTGTGCGACGGCAAGCCTCAACCTACCTATGAAAAACAGGCACTGCATTGCTGGAACTTCAGCCTGTTCGGTATCCCCGTCCACGAAATGCTGTTCATCGGGCCAGACAATCCTGACCGGACAAACCCCTGCGTCCTGTATATGCCTGGCGACAGCGAGCACCCTATAAGGGAGTTTGCTTCTCGCCAGGAAGCCGGCAAACACCTGCGTAGCCGCCTGTTGCAAAGCGAGTTTCGCCAAAGCGTGGTGCATTTCGCCTACAAAGACAGGCAAAAGGAACTGGCCGACAAACTGGAAAATGCGCTGTTCGAACAGGATGAAGCAGGCAGACGCAAACCCAGAAAAATGCCCGCAATCCCCTTCACCCTCTCGCCAATCAGAACCGACCCTTGGGCGACCTTGTACAACGCCCACCTTGCGCGGATGAAGGCCGACGCAAGAACCATTGCGGTCCCCACCGCCGAGGTCGACGCCAAGGCCCGCGACAAGCGACTGAAGCACTGGCTCGAGGTGGGCATGAATGTGCTGAACGTCGCTGCGTTTTTCGTACCAGGGTTGAACACAGTCATGCTCGGCGTTTTCGCTTACGACCTGATGAGCTCGGTTTTCACCGGGTTCGAGGCGTGGGAAGAAGGCGATACCCGGCAAGCACTGGCGCAACTGGAATCGTTGGCAATCAATGCGGCAGTGATTGCCGGCTTTGCTACCGGCGCCAAGCTCGTCCAGGCGTCAGGCTTTGTCGATGCGCTGACGAGTGTGTGGCATGAAGACAAAGAAGTGCTCTGGCACCCCGACATGACGCCCTATGCGAGCAAAACGGCTATCCCTGATGGGGCCCAACCCGACCTGCTCGGCCATGTGCACATCGATGGGAAGACCTTTCTCCAGCTGGATGGGACGCTGTACGAAGTGTTTCAGGACGCAGACCAGCAATGGTACGTGCGCCACCCCGAGGATGCACAGGCCTATGCCCCACGCTTGCTCCACCACGGTAATGCCCGCTGGCAACTGGCTCATGAGCAGCCTCTGGAATGGGACCGCGAACAGCTCATGCGCCGCCTTGGCGACCATAGCGCAGGCCTGGACGACAGCGAACTGGACCATGCCATGCGCGGTACCGGTACCGATCCAGACGTGCTGCGCCGCGCTCAGGCAGGGGGCCTGCGCCCACCCGCTTTGTTGATCGACGCGCTGCAGCGGTTGCAACTGGACAATCAAACTCAACAGATCATCAACTGCGTACGCCATGGGTTGCCGCTGGCTGCGTACAAGAACTTCGCCTTGCCTGAGTTGCTGCGCCTGCCGGGGTGGCCCGAGGGGAACGTGCTCAAGGTTTACCAAGGGCCAGAACCCTGGGGCGAATCTGTGCGCTACGGCCCCCCGTACACGCTGGGCCAAGTGGAAATCGAAATTACCCGTACCGACCTGGACAATGGCCAGCTGAGCCAGACCGTGCTGGATCAGATGGATGAAGAAGCCATTGAGCAGTTGCTAGGTGACACACCAGCCGAGCACCGATCGCACGCGCTGAACAACAAGCTCGCGCAACACCTGGAACAGCATCGCGAGGCGCTGTTCGAGAGCCTGCAACAAAGACACCGTCCCACACGCCCAGCAACCGCACAAACCCTCGCCCGGCAGTTTCCCGGGCTACCGGACAGCGCGCTTGAAGAATTGCTTGCCAACATCAGCAACGCCGAACGGCAACGCCTGACAAACGGGCGGGTGCCGCTTCGCATTGCCGAGGAAGCGCGCCTTCTGCAAGCTCGAGTGCGGCTTGACCGCGCCCTCCTCGGCCTGTTCAGGCCCAGCCTGGCCAACGACGACAGCCTGCGCCTGCAACAGGCGCTGCAAGCCGAACACCCGCAGGCTGACCCTGCCCTGTTGCTGGAACTCGCCCTCGGCGATCGCCAGCACTGCGCCTCACTGCTCGGCCAGCAACCCATCAATCCCAGGTTCCGCTCCCCCTTGCGATTGGCCAACGGCCAGCTTGGCTATCCCCTGAGCGGCCGTGGCTTGCAAACGCGAGCCTTGCCAGCCGCGCGTCGACTTCGGGCACTCTACCCCGAACTCAGCAGCCAGGAGATCAGCGCGCTGCAAACCGAACTTGCCCAAGGAGGCGACCTGGGTAGTGCAATCAGCCAACTGGAAGCCGAGCAGCGCACGCTTAACCGTGATCTCAACCGCTGGGTCAGCACCTCACGCACCCTTGAAGAACGCTTTGATCGCCAGCAATTCACCGAGCGACTGATGAGTGCTTCGCGGCGTGAAGGCGGCGCGCAACGCGCAGTGCTGGTGCTGAGCCAGATGCAACTGGAAGCGCTGCCAGCGTTCACTGCCCGTATGCCGCATATCCGGCAACTCGTCCTTGATGGGTTGCAGATGCGACGCCTGGAGGGTGGCTTCCTGGCAAACTTCCCTGACCTGGACACCCTGGAAATCATCGGTAACCCGGAGATGGACGCTGAAGCATTGTTCGAGGCGCTCAAGTCTGCACCACGGCTACGCGAACTGGGCCTGGCAGGCAATGGCCTTACTACCCTTTCAGCCACTGCCCAGCAGGCCATTGGGGCGATGCCTGGCCTGCGGGTGCTCGGCCTCAGCCGTAACCGGCTGCGGCTCGATAATGCCAGCTTGGCCTTCCTGACGCGTTTGCCCCTGGATGGACTTGGCCTGGGCAGCAACCAGATCACACTTGATGAGAGCCTGGCCGCCCAGTTTCAGGACATGATCCATCCCAAGGTACTACACCTGTCGGGCAACCCACTGCGGCTGGCGCCAGACCTGCGCTTCATGGCCCGCCTCAGCCACCTGGACCTTGACCGCTGCGAACTGCAGCAATGGCCCGACAGCCTGACAACCCTCATGAGCCAGCCCCAGTACGAGCTGCGCTATCTGAACCTCTCCTCCAACCGCATTCGTACCCTGCCAGACTTGCCAGGTGTACTGCGCACCCCGTTCGCCCGCGATGTCGCCGCTCGCTTGCCTGAGCGCCGCTGGCTGTTCAACTACAACACGCTGGAAGCCGAGGCACGTGCGCGCCTGGGCAGTAGTGGCGTCAATGTATTCGAGCACGCAGAAGACGTGCCGCCGTGGCAAGGTTTTTTCCGTGGCGGCGCGAGCAGTGCCGAAGAGCAGCTGTGGAGCGGCCTCTTTGACCAAGGTGAAAACGCAGCGTTGCTGGGGGTGCTTGAACGTGTTGCCCAGTCGGCAGAGGCGCGGCGTGATGCCGAGGCCCTGAGGGAGCGCGTATGGGAGCTGCTGGATGACGCTGCCCACGACACCGTGTTGCGCGAACGCCTCGCGACAGTGGCCGGGGACTTCCCCCCAACCTGCGGCGACGCAGGTGCCGACGCATTCAGTGCCTTGGAGATAGAAGTGCTGGCCCACGACGCTGCCGGCCATGCCGGTAGTCGGCCAGCCGATCTGCTGAACCTGTATCGAAAGTTGTATCGTCGCGATCAGGTCAATCAACTGGCGGACCGCATCAGCTGGAAACGGTCCTTGCGCAAGCAGGCGCTACTGAATGATGGTTTCGATGAAGATCTACCCTCATACGATGTGCTCGACGAACCCTCTGCCTTTCCGGACTCCGCCCTGGCAACCGGGCTGGTGGACGATATCGAGCTGCGCCTGGCCTTGCGCCAGTCCTTGGCTACCGTGCTGGACTACCCTGAGCCGAGCAGCGGCATGCTGTACCGCAGCACGGCCAGGATCAACCAGACAATCATCGACAAGGTGAAAGCTGCGGTCCTTGAACTGGATACGGATGCCACCGCTCGAGAGCAATGGCTGAACCGGCAGCCGGGCTGGGTTGAGTACCTGAGGCGAGAGCATGCAGCGCAATTCAGCCTGATAACCGACTTTTGGCGGCCAGGGCTGGACTACCTGTATTACTGCCTGGATGAAACCGCAGACCCGGTGACGTCCCTGGACAACTCTTTGCTGCGAGCCCTGGCCAGCGTCATGCCTGAAAGCCCACTAGATGCCAGCGGCATCCTGCGACGCGTGGCGATCAACGAGCAGCAGTATCGCCAGGGCGTGGACATGCTGACCGCCGAGCAGCAACAGGTTGAAACCGGTCTGTTGACCAGCCTCACTCGCCAACTGCAGACACTCGGCAGTTAAACCGCACTCAGTCGCCGCGCAGGTCTTCAAACAGGCCTGCCGGCGCCTGAATGCCGGGCTTGACCAGCAGCGCGAAGCGTTGTTTGAATCACTCACCCGCGCGCAAGATCCGAACAACTGAACCGCTCTTTTGAACAGGTTCAACTGAAGTCTCTCAGTCAAGCCATTTGGTGCCGCTCTGCGGCCCTTCGCGGGCACGCCCGCTCCCACCAGGACGGCGCATTCCTGAACCTGTGGGAGCGGGCATGCCCGCGAAGGGCTGCAGAGCAGCCCCAGTAATGCCTGGACTTTGGCCTACTGCCCGCGCAGGTCTTCGAAGAAGGCCTGCCTGCCATCCACCTGGCTCGACGCCCTTGGGGCAGCCGCCGCATCACCATTGGCGGGCTCGACATGCCAGTAGCAGTGCTGCACCGCGCGGGTCACCGCCACGTAGGCCAGGCGCTGCACTTCTTCCTTCTGCGCCGTATCGAACGGTTGGGCATCCCCGGCCTTGCCCAGACCCGCCTGGCGGTACACCTGGTTCTTGTAGGGCGAGCTGGTCAGGTACTGGCAGTCGCCCAGCATGAACACCGCATCGGCCTGCAAGCCCTTGGCACTGTGGTAGGTCAACTGACGCAGCCGGCGCTGCTCGGCCGGCAACGCCGCCTCGGCGTGCAGCACGCTCTGCAGGTGGTCGCTCATCAAGGCCCTGTCGCTGCCCTTGCGGTACAGCATCATGACCGTCTCACCCCGTTGGTAGTGCTCGATCAGCGTTTCACCCAAGGCGGCCTCGTCACGGTCGAACACCTTGACCGCAGAGCCCGGCAATTCGGCTGCCGGGCCACTGGCGCGGGCTTTCTTGCCGGCAATCGCCGGGGTGCCTTTGACCAGGTGTTCGGCCGCGTCGATCACCTGCTGCTGGCAACGGTAGTTGTCGACCAGCATCACCCGCGTGTTGGCCGGCGACGGGAAGGCTTTGGCGAATTCCATGAAGTACTTGGGCGAACTGCCCCGCCAGCCATAGATGGACTGCCAGTCGTCACCCACGCACAGCAGCGACGAATGCTGGGCATGGCGCCCGGTGTGCATGGTCGGGCCACGCCGGCGGATTTCAGCCAGGCTGGCGCGCAGCCAGCTGACGATCTGCGGCGACACGTCCTGGAACTCGTCGATCATCAGGTGCGCCAGAGGCCGCAACAACGGGTCGGGCAGCAGTTGCAGGTTTTCCGGGTTGTTCTCGCTGAACAGGGCGAACATGCGGTTGTAGCTCATCACCGGCGGCGACTGGTCCAGCAGGTGTGCTTCCAGGGCCTTCCAGTACAGGGCCAGGGCCTCGAAAAACAAGGCATCGCTGTCGCCGGGCGGGAAGCTCATCGCCGCCACCGCGTTGTTCACGTCCAGGCCAAGGTTCTCGATGAAGTTGGCCGCGCCGACAAAGGCGTCCAGCAACGGCGCCGGTGCCAGTTCGCCCTTGACCTTGTACTCGAACCCCGGGCCGGCCACGGCATCGCCAGCCAACGAGGCCGCCAGGCGCCGGGCCATGGCATAGTTGTCGAGCCAGATCAGCGGCCGGTCGCAGAAGGCCTGCAACAGGGTTCGCTTGACCGCCCACTCGGCACGCACTGCCAACTTGGCGCCGGGGCGCTGGTACTGTGGGCTTTCAGCCGGGTCGAAGCCCAGCACCACCAATGGCCCCTGGCCAGCCAGGCGGCCATGCACATGGAAGCGGCTGCCACGGATGTCGACAGTTTCGCGGCAAGGCTCGATGCCCTTGATCGGCCAGGCGCCGGCGGCGAACCACAGGTCCTCGATTACGTCGCACAGTTCTTCGTCGCGCTGGGCGGCCAACTGGGTCACCTGTGCGCGCTTCTGCACGTCAGGGTTGTTCGGGTCCAGTGGTTTGAGTTGCAAGGCTTCGCTGCGCAACAGGCCGACCAGCTCGGCAAAACGCGGGCTCTCACCCAGCACGCTGCTATAGCACTGGTTCAGTTGCTGGCGCTGGGCATCGTTCAGGCGCAGGTCGAACGGGTTGCTGTCGGCCTCGGCATCACGCCCGGCAGGCATCTCGTTGCCCAGTGTCTCGAAGGCGCGCACCTGGCCGAAGCCCGGCAGGCTGCGTACCAGCGGCAGGATGCGCGAATGGAAGGTACGCACCAGTTCGCGAGCCTGCACCGGTTGCAGGCTGATCTGCCACAGGGCGAATACCTGCACCAGGCGCTTGATGAAGTCCTTGCGCGACTCGCGGGTGAACGTGACCACGGTCATCGCGTCCAGCTCGTAACCCAGATAATGGCGCAGCAGCAGGATGCGCAACACCAGCGAGGTGGACTTGCCTGCCCCGGCGCCGGCCACCACACAGGTGGACGGGGTGTCACTGAAGATCAGTTTCCACTGCGCGGCGCTGGGTTGCGCCTCGGCGGGCAGGCGTTGGGCGACGTCGGCTTTGAAGCGCTTTTTCAGCTCGGCTGTCAACGGCAGGCGCCAGTCGTCGAACAGGTTGTCGTCCTGACCGGGCACGGCAGCGATGTCAGGCCGGGTATCGCGGATCACCAGCACCTGGCGCCCGGCTTCGTAACCCTCCACCCGCCCGCGGTCGAACCCTTCACGAACGCCATCGGCGTGGCCACTTCGCTGGCCGGTGGCGTGGCCGAGGAACCAGGAGTCACGGTGCTGGGCTTGCAGACGGGTCAGGCCACGCCCCAGCAGGCGGGCGGCCAGGCGGCGAAACCAGGGCAATTGCGCGGGTGGGGTAAGGTCGGCGGGGGCCTGGGGTTGCTCGTGGGCCACGGTCACTCCGTTGAAAAACAAAAACAGCTGGCATGTTCGCCGCATCGACGGAAAATCGCCAGCGAATGCTTGCAGATCAGTGGATTAGGCGATGAAGCGAATAAAGCATGGCAGCAATTTACATCGAACAATATGATATTTTTAAGCCGATATTTACGCTTATTTTCGATGTTTCATTAGCGCATCATGGCGTCATTCCACTGATTCAAGGAGCACGACCATGCTGCAACTGCGACCCTTTGAAGGTCTCGGCCACGCCAACCACGGCTGGCTCGATGCCCACCACCATTTCTCATTCGCCGAATACTACGACCCGACGCGCATGCACTGGGGCAACCTGCGGGTATGGAACGACGACCTGATCGCGGCTGGCAACGGCTTCCCGCCGCACCCGCACCGCGACATGGAAATCATCACCTATGTGCGTGAAGGCGCGATCAGCCACCAGGACAGCCTGGGTAACAAAGGCCGTACCGAAGCCGGTGACGTGCAGGTGATGAGCGCCGGTATCGGTATCGTGCACAGCGAGTACAACCTGGAAGACGTAGATACGCGTATTTTCCAGATCTGGATCGTGCCGGAGCGCACGGGTGAAGCACCGCAGTGGGGCAGCCGGCCGTTTCCCAAAGGCGAACGTGGCGAAGGCTTCGTGACCCTGGCCAGCGGCCGTGCCGGTGACGAAGACAGCCTGCAGATTCGCACCGATGCCCGCCTGGTGGCCGCCACCTTGCGTGCAGGTGAAACCGCCGAGTACCGCTTCGATGCCGCCCGCAGGGGTTACCTGGTGCCGGCCAAGGGGCTGGTGGACGTCAACGGGCTGCGGGCCAAGGCGCGGGACGGTGTAGCGATCGAGCAGGAAGACGTGCTGCGGGTGACCGCCATCGAGGACAGCGAGATCGTGCTGGTGGATGTGGCCTGATGGATCGGGCCGGTGCAGGCTGCCTTGCAATACCTGTACTGGCCTCATCGCCGGCAAGCCAGCTCCCACAGGGACTGCACAGGTTCCGGGCCCACGCCATATTTGTGGGAGCCGCCTTGTGTCACGAGAGCGGCGCGCTGCGCACCCGACTGTCGACAAGCACCTCCCAAACCCGCTGAACATTGGCGCCATCGGCCACCCTGCACTAGCGTTGTGCTACCAGCCAGCCCCAACGTTCATGCGGAGCCCTCACCCATCATGCCGGACCTGCGCCCGAACCCAACGCTGCGCCTGGAGTACCGTGCCGACCAGCCGATTCACCACGCCTTCCTCGAACAGGCCGGCCGCTGCCCGGATGCCACCGCCATCCTTGCCCGGCACAGCAGCTGCAGCTATGCCCAACTGGCGCAGATAAGCCAGGGCATTGCCGCGTATCTGGTAGAAAACGCTGCCAGTGGTACCGATCGTGTGGTCATCGTCGCCAGCCGCAGCGCCGCCCTGGTGTACGCCATGCTCGGCTGCCTGCGTGCCGGCCTGGCCTTTACCGTGGCCGACGCTGCATACCCTCCCGTGCGCATCGGGCAGATCATCCGTACACTGGCGCCTGCCGTGGTCCTGCGCTGTGGCGAGGCCCCCCTCGACGTCTCCGGTCCCATTGTGGTTACGGTGCCGGAAGCCCCCGCCGAGGCACTGCAAGCTTTTCCCTGGCAACAGGTCGCGCTGCCCATCGTCAACCCCGAGCAACCGGCGTACATCACCTTCACCTCGGGCAGCACCGGTGAACCCAAGGGTATCGTTACTCACCACGCGCCCCTGGTGCACTTCATCGACTGGCATGTGCGCCAGCATGGCTTTACCCAGGCTGATACTTTCTCCCTGCTTTCCGGTCTGGGCCACGACCCGGTGTACCGCGACGTGTTCACGCCCCTGTCGATTGGCGCGACCATCGCCTGCCCCGCCCAGCCGACCCTGACCGACCCGTCACAGCTGGCAGCCTGGATTCAACAGCACGGCGTGAGCGTAATCCACCTCACCCCGCCGCTGGGCAAGCTGATCGAGACCGGCGCACACATGAATGGCCAGGTACTCGATCAACTGCGCTACCTGTTCTGGGGCGGCGATGCGCTCAGCCCGGCGCTGTACCAGCAGATCCGCGCCATTGCGCCCTGCGCTGTCAGTGTCAACTTCTATGGCACCACGGAAACGCCACAAGCCATGGCCTTCCATACCCTCTCCCCTGACGGGGACAGTTCACGGGTGCCCTTGGGCAAAGGTATCGCCAATGCGCAGTTGCTGGTGGTCAACGCGGCCAACCAGCTGGTCAGCGTGGGCGAAACCGGTGAAATCCTCATCCGCAGCCCCTATCTGTCGCAGGGTTACTGGGGCGACACGGCGCTGACCGAGGCCAAGTTCATCGTCAACCCGTTCACCGGGGACGCAGGCGACCGCTGTTACCGCACCGGTGACCTGGGCACCTACCTGGCCGATGGCAGCGCCAGTTTCCTGGGGCGCGGTGACAGCCAGGTGAAAATCCGTGGCCACCGCATCGAGCTGGCGGAAATCGAGAATGCCATCACCCGTCACCCCCACATCGGCCAATGCGTGGTCGTGGCCAACCACGACAGCGCGTCGATCCGGCTGGTGGCCTATTGCGTTGGTCAAAAGCCCACCAGCGCCGATGAACTGCGCCAGGCGCTCGCCGGCCAGCTGCCGGACTACATGGTGCCAGCGCTGTTCATGTTCCTCGAGGCCCTGCCGCTCACCCCTAACGGCAAAGTGGACAAACGCGCCTTGCCTGCGCCATTTGACGACAGCGCCAGCCTTCCCTTGTCCCCCTTGGCGGAAAAACTGAGCACGGCCTGGGCGCGCATCCTCCAGGTACCGCGCCTGGACGCCAGGTTGAGCTTTGTCGAACTGGGCGGCGACTCGCTGTCGTTCGTGCAAGCCTCGCGGGTGCTGGAGGAGCTGATCGGCCACCTGCCACAGCGCTGGGAAACGCTGCCGGTGTGCCAGCTGGCCGAGCTGAATGCGCCCCCGAAAAGCGCGTGGCGGGTGATGGAGATGCCGGTGTTCGTGCGGATGCTGGCCATCATCCTGATCGTGGTCGGCCACCTGAGCGAGTTCGACCATTGGTTGATCGTCGGCGAAACATCGGTGCTGTTCCTGGTCTCCGGCATCAGCCTGGCGCGGTTCCAGCTCAAAGCCATCGAAGAGCGTGGCGATGCGCGCACGCTGCTCAGGTCGCTGACGGCCATCGTGGTGCCCACACTGCTGTACACCGCGCTGATCCAGCTGGTGTTCGACCGGTTGCACTGGCAATCGCTGCTGCTGGTGTCCAACTGGTTCCCGGCCAGCGAGGTCAGCCTGTTCAATTACTGGTACATCGAAGTGCTGGTACAGATGATCCTGATCATCGGTGTGGTGCTGTCCATCAGGCGCGTGCGCCAAGCCGTCCTCGCCGACCCGTTCCGCTGCCTGATCATTGCGGCCTGTGCGCTGGTGGCGCTGGATGTGCTGCTCAGCCGCTTCGTGTTCGACGCCAGTGCGCTGCTCAACCGGGTACCGCAGCACTTTCTGGCGGTCATGGTGCTGGGCATGGCCGTGCACCATGCCGATACCACCGCGCGCAAGTGGGTGGCCAGCGCGGTGGCCGTGCTGGTGGTCGGCGAGCTGGACCTGATGGCGGTTGCCGGCGTTGGCTGGGAGGCTTTCTTGCGTTATATCGATATCGCCCTGCCGGCGATGCTGGCCCTTATCTGGGTCCGCTCGGTGCCAGTGCCCGCCCTGGTTGCACGGGGAGGTGCGGTCATTGCATCGTCAACCTTGTTCATCTACCTGACGCATTTCCAGTTCCAGTCGCTGGCGGACCATGTTTTCAGGCATCCGCTGTTCGAGGTCGCCCTGGCACTCGCCGGAGGGGTACTGGTGGGTTACTGCTGGAACACCCTGTTGCGTCTGCTGTTTACGCGATGGAACAAGCAAAACCAGGCGCGTGGAGCCGATGCGGCCGAGCGTGCTACCTCTGCTTGAGCTGACTTGCCGGCAATGGCGCTGTGATTGCAAACCCTGAAATACTCTGCCTAAAATGCGAACCATTAACATTTGTAAACATTTTCAGGCGGCATGGATGAGCATCCCGGATATAGCTTTTACTTCTCAAGTCAGCCAGCTATACCGCGCCCAGAGCAAATGGTTGCATAACTGGCTGAAACCGCGGGTGAACTGCAGCCACCTGGCAGCAGACCTTGTCCAGGATGTGTTCGTGCGTGTCATGTCTGCAGCCGACGCCGCCGCAAAGCTGGACGCCGTGCGCGAACCCAAAGGCTACCTGGCAACCATCGCTCGCCGCCTGATGATCGATCACCTACGCCGGCTGCACCTGGAAAGGGCCTGGCTACAGGTGCTCGCCGAGCAACCCGAAGCACTGGACATCTCACCTGAGCAACGCGTGGCGTTGCTGCAAACCTTGTTCGAGCTCGACGCCATGCTAGCCGCGCTCGGGCCCAAGGTACGTGAAGCGTTTTTGCTTTCGCAGATCGATGGCATGCCCTACAAACACATCGCCACCCAGCTGGGTATTTCCGAAGTCAGTGTGCGCCGCTACATTGCCAAGGCGGCCGAGCACTGCATGATCTACAGCCTTGGGCATGGTCACTGAGCATGAACCTGAATGCCGAGCAACTGGCTTCATTGCGCCAGGCCGCGCACTGGTTCAGCCAGCTCAACAGCGGTGAGGTGCAGGCCAGTGATTACTCGGCCTGGCAACTGTGGCTGAATGCGACGCCGGTCAATGCCTGGGCCTGGCAGCAGGCAGAGCGCCTGCAAACGCGCATGGCAGCCAGCGAAAACCCGGCGTCTGCACGCGTACTGGCGCTGGCAGCCCACGGCCGCAACGCTAGCCGTCGGCGGGTGGTCAAGGCTGGCTTGATACTGCTGGGCGGCGGCGCGCTGGGCCTGGGGGGATACCGGGAGGTCAAGCAGTCTCCACTGCTGGCAGACGTGCGCACCGGCGTGGGCGAACAGCGTTCGCTGATGCTGAGCAATGGCACTGCGTTGATGCTCAATACCGCCTCTGCAGTCGATGTGGATGACGGCCTCGGCCCTGCACGCTTGCTGCTGCGCCAAGGTGAAGTCATGGTCACGGTGCCAACTCGCGAGCATTGCACGGTCAGCACCCGAAACGGCACGGTCGAGGCAGGCGAAAGCCGCTTCGCCCTGCGTTTGTTCGATGACGGCAGCAGCCTGGAGGTATTTGCCCGGCAGGCGCGTGTAACCCTGAGCTCGGGCCAGACCCTGCTGGTAAACAGCGGCGAGCGCTGTCGGTTCAACGACCAGGGCTTCGCCGCGCTGGAAACCGTCCCCTTGGCCGCAGATGCGTGGGGCCGGGGGTTGCTGATCGCCAATGACCAGCGCCTCGACGCGTTCATCAGCAACCTTTCACGCTACCGCCCGGGCTGGCTGCGCTGCACGCCAGCCGTGGCAGGCCTGCGCATTAGCGGCACCTACCGGCTCGACGATACCGACCAGATCCTGCGCGCGCTGACCACGTCACTGCCGGTGCAGGTCCAGGTGCGTACGCGTTTCTGGGTCACCATCACGGCGGCGTAAAAAAAATGCTGGGCGCCTGATCACTTTGCCAGGGGTTATCCGACTCATAGGTATCCCGACTTTTACCTATCAGAGAAACGCGACGATGACCTGCCGCTTCAACCCCAGGCCTTTCACTGCGCCAGGCCTGCGCACCTGCCTGTTACTGACTGCACTGCTAGCGGGGCCTGGCGCTGCCAGCGCCGCGCAAGCCCATGACTACCACCTGCCGCAGGGCGACCTTGGCGAAACGCTGACCCAGTTCGCTGCTGAGTCTGGCATCGTGCTGTCGTTCGACACCCACTGGACGCGCGGTAAACGTTCGCCTGCGCTTGAGGGGCGCTATGACGTCGACCAAGCCTTGCAGATTCTGCTCAGTGGCACCGGGTTGCAGGCTACCCGGGAAAGCGACGGGCGCTATTCGCTGCTGTCAAGCACCCAACAGGGCGATGCCTTGGAGTTAGCCCCCAGCCGCGTCGATGCCCTGGGGCTGGGTAACGTCACCGAGGGTACCGGCGCCTACACCACCGGCGGTTCTACCAGCGCAACCAAGCTGCCGCTGACCCTGCGCGAAACGCCGCAGTCGGTCAGCGTGATCACCCGCCAGGTGATCGACGACCATGGCTCGCAAGACATCGGCGACGTGCTGCGCAACACGCCCGGGGTTTCGGTTCAGGCTTACGACAGCGAACGCATGGAGTACTCCGCCCGCGGGTTTGCCATTACCAACTACCAGTACGATGGCATCAACACCATCTACGACGGCGTCTACGATGAGGGCGTGACCCACGTCGACATGGCCGCCTATGACCGCATCGAAGTCATCAAGGGTGCGACCGGCCTGATGACCGGCTCTGGCGACCCCTCTGCGACGGTCAACCTGGTGCGCAAGAAGCCCACTCAAGACTTCAAGGCGTCGATCACCGCCAGTGCAGGGTCCTGGGACAACTACCGTACCGAAGGTGATATTTCGGGTTCGCTCAACGACAGCGGTAGCGTGCGTGGCCGCCTGGTGGGTGCCTACCAGGACCGCAAGTCGTACCTGGACCACTACAAGCAGAAAAAGGATGTCTACTACGGCATTCTTGAAGCCGACCTGACGCCAGACACCCTGCTCACCTTCGGCATCGACAACCAGGCCACCACCCCGCGCGGGTCGTCCTGGACAGGTAACCCGACTTACTTTTCCGACGGCAGCCGCACCGATTTCTCGCGTTCGCACAACCCGGCGGCAGACTGGAGCCGCCGCGACTTCCAGTCCACCACCTACTTCACCTCACTGGAGCAGGCCCTGGCCAACGACTGGAAAGTCAAGCTCAGCCTCAGCCACATGATCAGCGATCATGACACGCGCCTGGCGTCCGCCAGCGGCGGCAACCCGGACCCGGCGACCGGCGAGGGCATGTTCCTGTACTGGGGGCGCTGGGAGGGTCACCGCGTGCAGAACACCGCAGACGTGAATGTCTCCGGCCCGTTCACCCTGTTCGGCCGCGAGAACGACCTGGTGGCAGGCTTCATGACCTCTCATTCGAAGCAGACCGGCGATACCTACGACGGCAGCGCGTTCGCCATGGTGCCCGGCTCCATCTTCGACTGGAATGGCAAACTGCCGGAACAGAACTTCCCGAAAAACGGCGACTACACCACCACGCAAAGCCAGAACGGCGCCTACGTGGCCACCCGCCTGAGGCCGACCGACAAGCTTTCGCTCATCCTCGGCACCCGGGTCAGCACCTTCAAGTACAACGATGATCAGGACTATTACCCAACGTCTTCGTTGAGCGACACCCACGCAAGCTACAAGGAACACGGTGTGGTCACCCCTTATGCGGGCGTGGTCTATGACCTGGACGACACCTACTCGGTGTATGCCAGCTACACGTCGATCTATCAGCCGCAGGTTTACAAGGACATCAACGGCGCCACCCTCGCCCCCGTCGAAGGTGACGGCTATGAAGCCGGGCTGAAGGCTGCCTGGTTCGACGGCAGGCTGAACGGCACCCTGGCGTTCTTCCGCATCGAGCAAGACAACGTCGCCTCCAACATCGGAACCAACCCGGTGACCAACGAAGGTATCTACAAGGCCATCGACGGTGCCACCACCAAGGGCGTCGAACTGGAGCTGGCCGGCGAACTGGCCCCCGGCTGGAACGTCACCGCCGGCTACACCTACGCCCGTACCCGCGACGCCGACGACCAACGGATTTTCGGCTTCCCTCTGGCAACCACCAAGCCTGAGCACGTAGTGCGGCTGTTCAACACCTACCGCCTGCCTGGCGCATTCGACCAGGTGACCGTGGGCGGTGGGCTGCGCTGGCAGAGCGGCTTCTACGGCAACATCTACAGCCCGATCGCCAACGACTACACCCGCATCAAACAAGGCGGCTACACCCTGGTGGACCTGATGGCCCGCTATCAGTACAGCGAGCACCTGAGCTTCACGGTCAATGCCAACAACGTGTTCGACAAGGTCTACCTGACCGGGCTTGGCAACTTCGATACCACGTACTACGGCGAGCCACGCAACATGATGGTGACGACGCGCTGGGACTTCTAGAGCTACTGCCTTGTGCTGCCCGTCCTGGCCTCATCGCCGGCAAGCCAGCTCCCACAAGAACCGCGCAGGACTTGAGACCTGCGCTGGGCCTGTGGGAGCTGGCTTGCCGGCGATGGGCCGCAAAGCGGCCCTGATTGCTTGACCGGCCGGTGTCAGAGCTACCCTGCCTGCACGATGATCTGGCTTTGCAGGTCGCGGATCATTGCCTCCAGCGCCGGTTTCATGGCCGTAAAGTCCTCCGGCGAGCAGACTACATCCGGGTGGCTGAACTTGAAACGCCGCTCCACCAACACTGCGTTGCCCTCTTGGGAATAACGCGCACTGTAGTCGACATTGCCGTCATGCAGCTTCACAGGTTTCGGGATTGCCAGCACGTTGACCTGGGCGGGGAACTCGAAGCGCGAGGTCTCCACCGTGTCGTTGCCAATGCACACGAAGCTCTGGCTGCGTTCCTTCTCCAGGGTGAAGCTGTAGACGTTCTGCGAGATACCGCCCGCCAGGCTGGTAAGGGTCGCCACACCCACCGGCCCCGGCAGGTTGACCAGGTTTTCCGTGTGCCCATCCACATTGCTGACAAAGTCGCCGTTGGCGGTGGGCGGCTCGATCTTGATCGAACCACTGCCACGCTGCCCATAGGCGGCCAGCACCCTTTCGACCAGCATTTCCCGGTCTTCCGGTTTCATCAACTTCAAGCCGAAGCGGCTCATCTCGCTGGCCCAGCCCTTCACCGTCGAAACATTGGTGAAGTCGGCACCACCATCGGTCTTGACCTTGAACAGCAAGTCACTGGAAACCTGGTTCAGTTGCATGGCCGGGGTTTTGCCAAACTCACCAGTGGCAGTCAGCAGCACTCGCTTGTTCAGCACGGTCAACGGCAGGTAACCGGCAGCAACCGATGGGTCAGTCGAGTCCAGGTACAAGTCCAGGCCCGGCACATAGGTGATGACATGGTTCAGCACACCCAAGGTCGGCACTTTGGGGAACACATAGGCAGTGCCCTGGTTCACCAGCGCCGGGGTGCTCTTGATGCCTGCCGCGCCCAGCAGCGCCTCCAGCAGCGCAACATGGTCCTTGCAGTCCCCGTAGCGGTTGTCCAGTACGGTTTGCGCGGCATGCGGTACCACCCCGCCAGCGCCAACGTACACCGCCACATAGCGGATGTTCTCGCGTACCCAGTCACTGAGGGTCAGCGCCTTTTCCCGCGCGGTGGGCAAGCCGGCCGTCAGGCGCTTCGCCAGTTCACTGATCTGCGGAGTGACCTCGACCGTGGCCCTGGCCTGGTAGGCCTGGGCGAAGTCCTTGAAGCCGGAGAACGTCGAAACCGCCAGGTAGTGGCCGTAGTCCAGGTACGACACTGCACCTGTCTCGATCCGCGCCCGCGCCGCCGGTACATAGTCCCAGCGATACACCGTGCGCCCTTCCCCGCTGGCGGGTGACGACGCCTTGAAACCACGGGCATCGGCCTGCAGCGGCATGCCCTGGGGCAGGTCGTAGGTCAGCGAAAACTGCCCGACCGGGTAGAACTGCGGCACGGTGATGTCTTCGAACTGCCCAGGGAAAAGCGGCGTAGCGCGGTTACGTTGATAACGCAGCACCAGCCGGTCCCCCACCGCAACCTCGGGGAAGATGACCACCTTGTTGACCGAGTCCTGGAACATCGGCGCCTGCGCAGAAGCCTGCTCCTGCTGCTCCTTGATGTGCGCGGCATCCACCTGCACTTTGCGGCCGTCGGGCTTTTGCGTGTAGGCCTCGACCACCTCCAGCGTCTCCAGCGAACGGTTGTAGCTTATCGGGTGCTGGGCATTGGTCTTGATGGCGCGTTCTTCGTTGATCAGCATGACGCTGTCGACATCAAGACGGAAGCTGCCGTCCTTCTGCACGACGAACGTCTGCGCGACCTTTTCCAGGGTGATTGAACGGTCGATACCATCGGTAAAGGCGTGGGCAAGGCCCGCCCAGAGCATTGTGACAGGCAGCAGAACAGCTGCCAGGTATGGCTTTTTAAGCATGGAGATCCTTCTCGATCAGCGGAATGCAATCGACAATGATACGCATTGGCGCCGCATGATGGCAAAGTGACAATAGTCTTTAGCGTTGTCCCGCCAGTTCGGCCAGCACTTCAGCCGAGGTCGTGACCTGGCGGAAGTGATGCTGCCACAGTTCGATACCCAGCTTGGCGGACCGGTCCAGCGAAGACCCTACCGTCATGTCCGTCACCAGGGTGGGCGTCAGCCCCGCATCGAACAGGGCAAAGCCAGCGGCCAGCACACAGGTTTCGGTCTGCAGCCCACACACCAGCACCCGCTCCACACCCAGTTGCCTGATGTACTCGATGGCTTCGGCGCTCTGCCCGTAGCCATGCTTGATGAACACCTGGTCGGCCTCGACCAGGCTTTCGTCCTCGGCCGCCGGGTGCCAGCCGAGCTGCCGCTCGAACGGCGTGACCTGTTCGTCGTGCAACTCGACCGAGGCAATGGTAGGAATGTTCGCTGACAACCGCCGCAAGCCATCGACCAGCCACTCGGGCGGGCTGAAGGTGGACTGGACATCGACGATGAGCAAAACCTGGCGCATAGCGTTCTCCCGCCATTGGCAAAATGGCGCGGAGTATACCGCGTGGCGCGGGGGCTTGATCACCAGTCGTAGGTCATCTCTACCGACGCAACCCGCTCCTGTCCGTAATAGCAGCCGAACGCATAGTTGCAGTCGGATACGTACTCGCGATCGAAGATGTTTTGCACATTCACGCTGGCCTGCAGGCCGCGCAGGCTTGGGTCGAGTTTGGCAAGATCGTAGCTGACGGTGGCGTCATACACGGCATAAGCCGGTACTTCGAAGGTATTGGCCGAGTTACCCTGCTTGCGGCCGGTGTAACGTGCGCCGGCGCCAAACGTCAGGCCATTGAGAGTGGCCTGGGTGAAGTGGTAATCCACCCACAATGTGGCAGACACCGGGGCCTGCGCCTCATTCCGGTTGCCCTGGTCGCCATAGGTGCTTTTGGTATAGAACGAGTCGATGTAGGTGGCCGCGGCCAGTACATCGACATTCTCGATGCTGGATTTGAGCTCCAGCTCCACACCACGCGAGCGCACCTCGCCATTTTGCGTCTGGTACTGCGGGTACTCGGTATCGCCGGTCAGCATGTTCTTCTGTTTCACCTGGAACACCGAAGCCGTGAACAAGGTACCGTCGACAGGCTGGTACTTCAGCCCCACCTCGTATTGCTCGCCTTCGCTTGGCTCGAACGCCTTGCCACCGCGCTCGGGCGCTGCCGTGCCCACGGTTGGCAAGAACGACTGGGAATAGCTGACATACGGCGCCAGGCCAAACTCGGTGACATAGGTAAGGCCGATGCGCCCGGTGAACTTGGTGTCGCGTTGGGAGGCAATGCTGTGCGCCAGCAGATCCTTGTTGTCGACTTCCGCCCAGTCCTGGCGCCCGCCTACCGTCAGGATCCAGTTGTCCAGCTTGATCTGGTCCTGCACGTACAGCCCCGTCTGGCGCAGGGTGTTGTCCCAACGGGTATCCAGCACCGGCGTTACGTTGCTGGTGGGGTAGTTGTTCTTGCCATACAGGTCGACCGGCAACACGTTGTAGGCGTTGTAACCATCGTACTTGCGCGAGAAGTGACGGTAGTCCGCGCCGGCCAGCAAGGTGTGCCGCAGTGCGCCCGTGTCAAAGGTGTACTCCAGGTTGTTATCGATGGTGTAGGCGATGTTGTGCTGGCGCCAGTCAAGCTTGACCCGGTTGGCGCGGGTGTAGTCGACCACATCGCCATCCGTCACAAAGCTGCGCAGGTAGAAGCCTCTGTAGCGGTCGCGCACATCGGTGTATCGCGCCGTTGAGCGCCAGGCCAGGTCTTCGTTGAAACGGTGGCTGAAGTCATAGCCAAAAATGTACTGGTTGCGCTTGTAATCGTTGTACCGCGAGTCCCCCGAAAAGAAGTCTCGGTCGATATGCTGGCCTGTCGGGCCACGCTTGAGCGAGCCGATCATCGGCAACGTCTGATAATCGGGCAGGCCATCATCACGCTGGATTTGGGCGAGCAGCGTCAGGGACGTGTCTTCATTTGGCGCCCAGGTCAGGCTCGGCGCCAGCAACAAGCGCTCGCTGTGCGAGTGAGCGACCATCTCGTTGCCTTTGTCGGCGACGCCGACCAGGCGATAGGTAAACGCCTTCTGCTCGTCCAGCGGGCCGCTGGTATCGAAGGCACCGTTGACCCGGTTGTAGCTGCCAGCGCCAAGCTTCACCTGGTTACGCTGCTCGCGGGTGGGTCGCTTGGAGACCATGTTGATCAGCCCGCCCGGCTGGTTTTGCCCGTACAGCACCGAAGAAGGGCCTTTGAGCACTTCGATACGCTCCAGCGTGTAGGGGTCGATCTGAGGTGCGCCCCCAAGGCTACCGGCATACGGCAGGTACGCGCCGTCCAGGTAGAGCGGGGTCGGGGCAAACCCGCGGCTGGTGATTTCGTCGGCAATGCTGTTGCGATCGGTAAAGCCACCGGTGGCCAGGCCCGGGGTGTAGCGCAGCGCCTGGGTCAGGTTGCGCGCGCCTTGGGCCTGCACCTGGTCGGCGGTGACCACGTTGATGGCCTGGGGGATCTCCAGGATGGGCGTGTCAGTCTTGGTGCCGGTGGCACTGCGGCTGGCAACGTAGCCATTCACCGGCCCATAGGCGGACTCCAAGGCCGCGCCGGTCACGCTGGTGGTATCAAGCTGCAGGGTCGAATCGTCACCGACCATGGGCAGCAGCGAGTAGCTGCCATTGGCCTGCTTCAACACCTGCAACCGGTTACCCGCCAGCAACTGACGCAGCCCGGCATCGGGGCTGTAGCGGCCATGCAGGCCGGGCGACTTCAGCGCCTGCACCGAAGACGGTTCAAAGGACACCGTTACCCCCGCTGCCGAAGCAAATTGGGTAAGCGCCGTGGCCAGCGGGCCGGCGGCGATGTCAAACGAAGCTTCAGCCTGGCTTTGCGCAACCGCAGGGCTGACGACCATCACCGTTGCCAATGGCGCGGCCAGCACCACACTGAACAATGCGCGATGCACTGCACGCGCCAGTCTGGTTTTGGTCGAGTTGATCAAGAAGATGCGGTTGCAATCGTTGACAGCGAGCATGCGGTTTCCTTTCGCCCTGCGGCAGTTTTTTCATTGCGCTTGGTGCGCGTCTACCTACAAGTCGAACGAGAACGACAATCGATAACCCCCCAGGCAAAAAAATCGCCGGCCTTCAGGCCATGACACTCAATCAAGCATTTTGGGGCCGCGTTGCGGCCCATCGCCGGCAAGCCGGGCTCCCAAAGGTACGGAGCAGCCCTCAAGCATTGCACTGTACCTGTGGGAGCCCGGCTGGCCGGCGATGGGCTGCGCAGCAGCCCTAAGATGCTCAACTACCGGCATCAGGCTTCAGGCAGCCTCGACGCGCGTCCAGTAGCGGCTGAAGCGACGAATGCGCACAGGCAGCGTGGTGGTCAGGTTTTCCAGGACGATATCGATGTCGCCCAAGTGAAACGCCCCGGACAGTCGCAACCCGCCCACGGCCTCATCGCAGCCCAGGTACCCGGGCCGATACCGCTGCAGCTCGCTCACGACATCAGCGAGGCGCCAGTCATCCACGATCAACATCTCGCGGGACCAGGCGTCTGCCATCACCGCTAGCGGTGTCACGTTGCCCATCTTTTCGGTACTGAATTGCAACTGTTGCCCGGCCTCTACCCGCACAGCCGCCAAGCTCTGTGCACTGCGCACTTGCACCGCATGCTGCAGCACGCACACCCGAGTAACGTCGGCGTCGCAGCGCACGATAAAACGCGTACCCAGTGCGCGGACACTCCCCTGGCCGGTATGCACGATGAACGGGCGGGATAATGCATCCGATGCGGTCTGCACCAGGATCTCCCCTTTAAGCAACTCAAGTGCGCGCCACTGGCCGTCGTAGCGAATATCAACAGCAGTGTCGGTGTTCAATTGCAACTGGCTGCCATCGTCCAGCCGCAACGAACGCTGCTCGCCAACGCCTGTGCGCACGTCGGCCATCAACCGCGCAACTCCGCCATCACGTAGCACCACACCCCCTGTCGCGCCCGCGACCAGCAGCACCGACAGCACCTTGAGTACCTCACGCCGCTTGGCCCTGGCGCTGCTTAACGTTGGCCGTGCAATACCGGGTGTGACCTGCGCCAGCTTGCCCTGCAAACGTGCCAGGCGCTCCCAGGCCTGCAGGTGTCGCGGGTCACTCAACAACCAGCGCTGATGCGCCGCTCGCGTGCTGTCATCCGCTTGGCAGCGCAGCTCGACATACCAGCGTGCGGCAGCCTCCAGGGTATTGCGGTCCAACGGTTCAGCCCCCGCCATCGTTCACGCCTCGGCCAGCATCAGGCAATGGGTCAGCGCCCGCACTGCATGCTTTTTGACGGTAGTGAGCGAAACATCCAGGCGCCGCGCGATTTCCACATAGCTCAGGCCATCGAGCTGGGCCATGAGGAAGATCTCGCGGGTACGCGTGCCCAAGCCGTCGAGGAGCCGATCAATTTCCAGCAGGGTCTCGATGATCAGCAGGCGCGCCTCGGGCGAAACCTCTACCTGCTCGGGCCGTGCCGCGAGGGTTTCCAGGTAGGCCTGCTCCACGGCACGGCGCCGGAACATGTCGATCATCAGGCTGCGGGCCACGCTGCTCAGATAAGCCCGTGGCTGTTGCAGCTCCGCGGCCTTGCGCAGGGTCAGCACCCGTATGAACGTGTCCTGGGCCAGGTCGGCCGCATGCTCCATGCACCCGAGCTTGCTGCGCAGCCAGCCGCACAGCCAGGAATGATGGTCCTCGTAGAGCGTGTGCACGGCTTTTTGCAGGGAAGGGTCAGCATAGGACATGGTAGAACCGATCAGAGCGTCTTTAATAATGACTCTCATTTAACCCGAGTCTGACCGGATTTCGCAATTGCTTTGCGCAGCGGTCATGGGAAACCAAGGTTTTCGGCAAGCCTTGGTATGCTGAGCCGACCACACGCCATCGGCAAATCGGCTCACTGCCACGCAGCCAGAGTTTCTCCCTGTCGGAAGAACGTTCTCAAGTGCTCAACGAAGCACGACACCTTGGCCGACAGGTTCAGGCGCTCCAGGTACACCGCATAAATGTCCGCGGGCGGGGTGTGGTAGTCACCCAGCACTTCCACCAGCCGCCCACTGCGCAGGTGGTCAGCCAGGTTCCACTCGGCCCGCATCAGGATGCCTTGCCCATCGAGGGCCCAGTTCAGGGCGACCTCGCCATCGTTTGTGCTCAGGCTGCCGCGCACTTTCACCGACTCGCTCTGCTTGCCACGGCTGAGCCGCCAGATGCCGAACGCGGCATCGTTCTGGCGCAACACGATGCAGTTGTGGCTGGCCAGGTCTTTTGGCGCTTCTGGGGTGCCGTGGGCCTCCAGGTAACCGGGCGCCGCGCACAACCGGCGGCGGTTGGCAGCGATCTTGCGCGCGATCAGACGCGAATCAGGCAGCTCACCAAAGCGGATGGCCACATCGATAGCGTCGTTCGGCAGGGCGATTGGGCGGTCGGTGAGGTGCAACTGCACCTCCACCTCGGGGTAGCGCCTGGCAAACGACGACACTGCCGGCCCCACATGCGTACGACCAAAACCCAGCGGCGCATTGACCCGTAGCAGGCCCTTGGGCTCGGCACGGCTGCTGGACACCTGGCGCTCCATTTCCTCGATCTCACCCAGTATCCGCCGGGCATTCACCAGGTAGGTCTCGCCCTCGGCGGTAAGGCTGATGCTGCGTGTTGTGCGGTTAAGCAGGCGCACACCCAGGCGCTGTTCCAGCTGCGCCAGGCGCTTGGAGACTGCGGGCGGTGTCAGGTTCAGTTCGCGCGCAGTACCCGCCAGGCTGCCCACCCTGATCAGTTGGGTGAAGAACGCCAGCTCCGATACCGGATTCATAATTAACCTGAGGGAAACAATGAGTTGAATTTCATTGTATTACAGCATGTTTGAAAAACCATTACCTTTTGCCCTGCGTGATTAACCACAAAGAAGCTGGGCTTTTCGGCCGCCAAGGCCAGGTGTGACCTGCACCCCACGATCAGCCCGGCCGCCAGATAAATCCGACTCACAACAATAATTCGGAGACGGCAATGGCCAAGCGATTGTTCGGCAAGCTTTACGTACAGGTATTGATCGGCGTAACCCTCGGGGTGCTGATCGGGGTGTTCTGGCCCCAGGTGGGCGCAGACTTGAAGCCCATCGGCGACGCCTTCATCAAACTGATCAAGATGGTCTTCGCCCCCATCATCTTCGCCACAGTGGTGCTGGGCATCGCCAAGATGGAAAACATGAAGGAACTCGGCCGCGTGGGTGTGCGCGCGCTGATCTACTTCGAAGTGCTGTCCACCTTTGCCCTGGTACTGGGGTTGGTGGTGGTCAACATCGTACAGCCCGGCCAAGGCATGAACGTCGACCCTGCCACCCTCGACGCCAAGAGCATCTCGACCTACACCGCTGCCGCAGCCGGGAACAGCGGCGGCTTCATCGACTTCATGCTGCATGTGATACCCGGTAGCGTGACCGACGCCTTCGCCAAGAACGAAATCCTGCCGATCCTGCTGTTCAGCACCCTGTTCGGCATCGCCCTCTCGCACCTCGGCCCTCGTGGCAAGCCCATGGTGGATGTGCTGGAGGCGTTCTCGCACGGTATGTTCTTCATCGTCGGCATGATCATGCGTGTAGCCCCGCTGGCCGCCTGCGGCGCCATGGCCTTCACCGTCGGCAAATACGGCCTGGGCTCCATCGTGTCGTTGGGCAAGCTGATGGCAACCATGTACCTGACCTGCTTCCTGTTCGTGGTGATCGTGCTGGGCACCATTGCCAGGTTGTCCGGCTTCAACTTGTGGAAGTTCCTCAAGTACCTGAAGGAAGAGCTGTTCACGGTGCTGGGCACCAGCTCGTCCGAATCGGTGGTGCCACAACTGATGAACAAGCTGGAAAAGGTCGGCGTGTCCAAACCGGTGGTGGGCCTGGTGATCCCCTCGGGCCTTACCTTCAACCCGGATGGCCAGTGCATCTACTACACCATGGCCGCCATCTTCATCGCCCAGGCCACCAACACCCCGTTGACCCTGATGGACCAACTGCTCGTGCTCGGTGTGCTGCTGCTCACCTCCAAGGGCTCCGCAGGGGTGACCGGTTCGGGCTTCATCACCCTGGCCGCAACCCTGGCGACCATGGACAACATCCCGGTGGCCGGCATGGTGCTGCTGCTGGGCGTGGACCGCTTCATGTCCGAAGCCCGCGCCATCACCAACACCATTGGCAATGCCGTCGGCACCGTGGCTATCGCCAACTGGGTCGGTGCACTGGACAAGCAACGCATGGCCCAGGCCCTGGACGGCCAGCTACCGGCAGAACCACAACCCACCGATACCCGCCCTGCCCTTGCACAACTGGAGGCCGGCACGCCCACACCCTGACCTTTCGATAACAGCAAAAAGAACCCGCCTTGTGATGCAGTGAGGAAATAATCATGGACAAAGAAACCGCCGTGTCATCGCTTACCGACGTGATGGCCAAGTTCACCGCCTATATCGGCAAACGCCTGCCCAAAGACGTGAAGGAAAAGACCGCCAAGTTGCGCGCCGCCGAAACCAACCCGCTGGCCATCGCCGTGTACGACTCGATGGCCGACAACCAGGAGTACGCCGACAAGCTCAACCGGCCCAGTTGCCAGGATACCGGCGTGATCCAGTACTTCGTCTCGGCCGGGGCGCGCTTCCCGCTGCTGGGTGAGATGGAAAGCATCCTCGAAAACGCCACCAAGGAAGCCACCATCCAGGGGCCGTTGCGCCACAACGCGGTGGAAACCTTCATCGAGAAGAACACCGGCACCAACACGGGCTCGAAAATCCCGTGGCTGGACTGGGAAATCATCCCCGATGCCGACTACGCCATCGTCGATGTGTACATGGCCGGTGGCGGCTGCACCTTGCCAGGTTCGGCCAAGGTGCTGATGCCGGGGCAAGGCTATGAAGGGGTGACCGAGTTCGTTTTCGATGTGATTACCTCTCGCGGGGTCAACGCCTGCCCGCCGTTGCTGGTGGGGGTAGGGGTTTCGACCTCGGTAGAGACAGCAGCACGCCTGTCGAAGAAGGCCATCCTGCGCGAGGTGGACTCCAGCCACCCCAACGAAAGCGCAGCAATGATGGAAAAGCTGCTGGAGGACGGGCTGAACGAAATCGGCATCGGCCCGCAGGGGCTCACCGGCAACAGCAGCGTAATGGGCGTGAACATCGAGTCCTCGGCCCGCCACCCCTCCACCATCGGCGTGGCAGTGTCCACCGGTTGCTGGGCGCACCGCCGCGGCAAGATCCGCATCAACGCCGACCTGACCTACGACATCCTCTCGCACGAAGGGGTAGTACTGTGAAAAAGATCCTGAGCACACCGATCAGCGACGAAGACCTGGCCAACCTCAACGTCGGTGACGTCGTCTACCTCACCGGCCAACTGGTGACCTGCCGTGACGTGGCACACCGGCGCCTCATCGAATTGGGCCGCGAACTGCCGGTTGACCTGCGTGGCGGTGCGATTTTCCATGCAGGCCCCATCGTCAGGAAGAAGGATGATGGCAGCTTCGAGATGGTTTCCATTGGCCCGACCACCAGCATGCGCATGGAAAAGTTCGAGAAGCAGTTCATCGAGCAGACCGGTGTGAAGCTGATTGTCGGCAAAGGTGGCATGGGGCCGGAAACCACCACCGGCTGCCTGGAAAACAAGGCGGTGCATGCGGTGTTCCCGGGCGGTTGCGCAGTGCTGGCTGCAACCCAGGTGGAAGAGATAGAGCGTGCGGAGTGGCAGGACCTGGGCATGCCGGAGACCCTTTGGGTGAACCGTGTTCGCGAGTTCGGGCCGCTGATCATCTCCATCGATACCAAGGGCAACAACCTGTTCGAGCAGAACAAGGCCCGCTTCAACGAACGTAAAGGGGCAGTGATCGAGAAGATCAACAGCCAGGTGCGCTTCATCAAATAACCAAGCCACTTTCGGGCCGCTGTGCGGCCCATCGCCGGCAAGCCAGCTCCCACCCCGATCGTATGAGCCTCAGGGCATATGCAGTCCCTGTGGGAGCCTGGCTTGCCGGCGATGGGCCGCGAAGCAGCCCCAAGACAAGCAAATCAAGCCTTCGACAGTTCGCCAATCTTCTCCAGCCGCGCCCGCACGATGTTGCGGCTGATGTTAAGCAACCGCCCTGTCTGCAACTGGTTGCCGTGGCAATACCGATACGCCGCCCTGAACACCGTCTCCTCGATGTGCTCATACAAATTCGGCACATTCTGCTCGAACAGCGCCAGCAACGCGCTTTCCAGGTCAGGCGGTGCTGCGCCCGCTGCAGGCAGATACGCATGCGCAACCGGCGCCGACACCTGTGGCCGCATATCGACCAGGTGCAGGTCCGCTGGCGCCACCACCTGATACCGGCACACCAGCAACGCATGGTGAATGGCATTCTCCAGCTCGCGGATGTTGCCCGGCCAACTATGCGCCAGCAATTTACGTTCGGCATCCGGGCTCAACGAAGCACGCTCGTAACCCAGGCGTCGGCAATGTTCCTCGATGAAGAATTCCGCCAGCGGCAGGATGTCCCCCGGCCGCTCGCGCAGCGGCGGCAAGCGAATCGTCGCCACATGCAAGCGGTAGAACAGGTCTTCACGAAAGTGCCCCGCCACCACCGCATCGGCCAGGTTGACGTTGGTCGCCGCCACCAGCCGCACGTTGATCGGGATCGGCGTACGTGAGCCGAGGCGCACCACTTCACGCTCCTGCAGCACCCGCAGCAACTTCACCTGCATGTTCAGCGGCAGGTCGCCGATCTCATCAAGGAACAGCGTGCCGCCATTGGCCGCTTCGAACCAGCCGGCCTTGTTGCTGGTGGCGCCTGTAAACGCGCCTTTCTCGTGGCCGAACAGCTCGCTCTCCACCAGGGTTTCGGCAAAGGCACCGCAGTTCACGGCCACGAAGGGTTCACGCCCACGGCGGCTGAGGTGGTGAATATGACGCGCAACCAGCTCCTTGCCGGTGCCGGTTTCGCCGATGATCAGGGTATTGGCCTCGCTGGGCGCCAGGCGCTCGATGCGGCTGAGCAGTTCCTGGGAGCGCGGGTCCTTGAACACGAGCACGGTGGCACGTACCGACTTGGTCAGCTCGCGGGCATTGGGGTGGGTGATCAGCGACATAGGGGCATTCCTGGCAGTTGACGCGCAGGCCAATAGTGCATGAAACAAATTAGATCAAAAAATTATTAATTAATATTTAGATATTCGAATTAAGAATATTGAAATTTTCAACAACCCATTGCTGCCACAGCAGCAACCCGGCAGCACTCCCCTGCCCGCCGATCAGCAGACCTTTACTCGCACGCCAACGTGTTCATGGCTGGAGGCCTTGTAAATAGGGGACTTCAGCCAATTTAAGGCATGCTGGCATGCATTTCGCTCCTGGCCTGTAGAACCTTTGCCTGGAGCTGCACATGAACAATCCCTGGCGTCATGCCCTCGCCCTGCTGGGCGGCCTGTTCCTCAGCCTGGCTGCGCTGGCAGCCGAGCCACCGGCGGCGGTGCGCATCGCCATTGTCGCGTTCACCCAGGGTGGAGCGCCGGTGTTCGGCGGCATCCCCGGGCGGGTGATCGAAGAAGGCTGGCTGGAACAGCAACTGGCCGCCCGCGGCGTGAAACTGCAATGGACCGCCCTGCCCCATGCCGGCGCCGGGCCGCAAATCAACGAAGGCTTCAGCAACGACAGCCTGGACTTTGCCGTACGCGGCGACCTGCCTTCGGTCATCGCTGGTGCCGGCCAGGTGCCGGGCAAGCTGGTGGTACCGGGTGGCAGCGGCAACAACATCTACCTGGTAGTACCGAGCAACTCGACGGTGCGCAGCATCCAGGACCTCAAAGGCAAGCGCCTGGCCTTGCACCGCGGCCGCCCGTGGGAGTTCGCCTTCAGCAATTTCCTGCAAAGCCAGGGCCTGGCACTCGGTGATTTCAAGATCGCCAACCTCAACCCGCAAGTAGGCGCCGCTGCGGTGTCCGCCGGCAAGGTCGACGCCGCCGTGCTGCTCAACGAAGCCTATGCCCTGGAAGACAAAGGCGTGGCGCGCATCCTCTGGTCGACCAAGCAAGGCGCCAACGACTGGCGGCTGGTGTCGGACCTGTGGGGCACTGACCGCTTCGTGCAGCAGCACGCCGACCTGACGCAACTGGTGGCCACCGCCTGGGTGCGCGCGGCCTGGTGGATCTCCCAGGAGCAGAACCGCGACGCCTACTACGGGTTGTCTTCGCGTGCCGGTGTGAGCGAAAGCGTGCTGCGCCGGGACGACCAGGACGACCCGGTCGCGTGGAAGGCACGCTGGGCGCCGAAAAGCGATGCCCAGCTCAAGGCCCACTACGACGCCCTGGGGCAGTACGCCCTGGCCAACCGGCTGATCCGAACGCCCTACGACATCACCAGCGACCTGGCCACGGGCTTTACCCGCCAGGCGCTGATCGACCTGCAACTGACCCACTACTGGCCGTCCCTCGACGCCCAGATCAGCCAACAACCTTGAGAGCCTTAACCCATGAAACTGCCTGCTTCGCTCGTCTTCGGCCTCAGCGCCCTGGCCCTGTCCGTCGGTGCCATGGCCGCCGAAACCTACGCGCCCAAACCCGACCCGCAGCAGGGCGATGGCCGTGTGTCGGCCTTCTACACCTGGAGCAAGGCCATCCCCGCCACTCCCGGGAAACTGCTGCGCAGCGAGCCGTTGGACCAGGCGCTCAGCCTGCCCAATGCGGCCAGCGCGCAACGCATTCTGTACACCTCGCTGGATGGCATCGACGGCAAGACCCCGATCGTGGTTTCCGGCGCATTGTTCATACCCAAAGGCAAGGCACCTGCGGGCGGCTGGCCGGTCGCCAGCTGGGGCCACGGCACCGTCGGCGTGGCAGATATCTGCGCGCCGTCCTGGGCTGGCCGCAGCTACCGCGACGTGCAATACCTCAACCGCTGGCTCGATGAAGGCTACGCCATCGTCGCCACCGACTACCAAGGCCTCGGTGTACCGGGCGGCCACCCGCTGCTGAACAACCGCATGGCGGCCTACGGCATTCTCGATGCTGCCAAGGCTGTGGTAGCCGGTGTGCCAGGGCTGGCAGACAAAGTGCTGATCATAGGCCAGTCGCAAGGTGGCGCGGGGGCCTTTGCCGCGGGTGCCTATGCGGCGACCTATGCGCCCAAGCTGGGCGTCAAGGGCAGTATCGGCACGGGGGTGATCTACACCGTGGGCTCGAAGAATGTCGGTGAACAGGACCAGGACAAGGTCGACCCGGCCCTGGCCTATGGCTTCTACACCCTGCTGGCAGCGCAGCAGTACGACCCGAGCATCGACCCGCGCGACTTCTACACCGACAAAGCCTTGCCGCTGTTCGAACAGGCGCGCACCAGCTGCCTGTCAGCCTTGGTCAGCGACGTGGTCGGCACAGGCCTGACCCCGGCCAACGCCAAGAAAGACTACAAGGGCGACCAGCTCAAGCCATGGCTGGCGCAGGTGTCGTACCCGACCCTGAAACTGGCCCAGCCGATCTTCATCGGCACCGGCGCCGAGGACAAGACCCCCGCCGCCGCCACCCAGGTGGCGCTGATGCAGGCCGCCTGCAAGGCCGGCTCGGTGGTGCAGGGCCACCTGTACAAGGGCCTGGGCCACAGCGAAACGGTGAATGCCTCGCTGAAGGACTCGATCCCCTTCGCCCGCCAGGTCATCAGTGGCCAGCCAGTTACCCCCAATTGCAGCCCAAGCGTCCAGTAAGGAGGCCAGCCCATGAGCATCGAATTCTTCACCCGCCTGCCCTTGCATGGCGAAACCCAGTTCCTCCCCGGCGACCCGCGCAACCGCGGTGACTGGCATGCGGGTGGGCCCAGTACCGGTGCGGTGTCGGGTTTCGCCGTGGGTGATCACTTCACCTATATCGACTACCTCGGCCAAATCGCCCGCGCCGCTGAAATAAACGGCTTTGGCGGCGCGCTGATGGTCAACGCCCCCACCGGCGAAGAGCCATGGACGGTGTGCTCGCTGCTGGCCCGGGAAACCCGCACGCTGAAATTCGTCACCGCGTTCCAGCCCTATCACTACACCCCGTGGGTGGCTGTGCAACAGGCCGCGACCTACCAGCGCGCCACCGGCAACCGCCTGGTGTGGAACATCATCAACGGCGGCTCCGATGCCATCCAGCGCCAGGTTGGCGACTTCGAAGACCATGACCAGCGCTACGCCCGTGCCACCGAATTCATGGACGTGGTGCGCGGCTATTGGCACAACGAGCAGTTTCACTACGAAGGTACCTACTACCGCGCCGAAGGCGGTGGCCTGCGCGGCCCGCTGAAAAAAGCCGAGCTGCCGCTGATCTGCACCGCTGGCTCGTCGGTGGCAGCGCGGGAGTTCGCCGCCAAGCACGCCGACTTCTACCTGATGCGCGCCGAGCACCCGGACGAAATTGCCGCGCTAATCGCCGACATCCGCGCCCGCGCGCTGAAGTGGGGCCGTACCGACATCCGCTTTGGCCTGTCCATCGACGTGATCGCCCGTGACTCCGAAGCAGCCGCACTGGCGGAGGCCAAGCGTTTCTTCGACGAAGGCGTGGCCAAGGGCACGGTCAAGGCCCGCGCCGCCCACGCCGGCCTGCGCACGGCGCGCAAGCTGAGCTACGAGCACGGCTACAGCGACCAGGACGAGCAGCAGGCGTTCGACGACTTCTTCATCCACCCCAATGTGTGGACCGGCTTCGGCTACATCGGCGTCCCGCCGGGCTGTGCGCTGGTGGGCAGCTATGCCAACGTGGTGGCGCGTATCCGCGAGTACCACAGCATCGGTGTCGACCTGTTCTTCCTCGCCGGCTACCCGCATCTGGAGGAGGCCTATCGCATCGGCGAGCATATCCTGCCGCACTTCCGTGCGCAGCGTGCAGCCATTGCCCGCCCGGCAGGCCAACCCGTGCAACTGCACGTCAGCAACGGGGCCTGACGCCATGGCCTGGGACGGTTACCCACTGAGCCGGCGCGGCTTCCTCGGCCACGCCGGCGTGCTGGCGGGCGGGCTACTGGCCGGCTGCGGCCCCGCCGACAGCCCGACCCATGCCGCCACCGACCAGCCGCGCCATGGCGGGCGCCTGCGCCTCGGCATCATCGACGGCAACCAGAGCGGCAACCTCGACGCCCACAAGCCCATCGGCAGCGGCATCGTGCGTGGCTTTGCCCTGTACAGCAAGCTGTGGGAATGGGACGAGCAGATGCAGCCGCGCCTGGCCCTGGCCGAGTTCGCCGAGCCCAACGCCGATGCCAGCGGCTGGACCTTGCGGCTGAAACCTGGGCTGGAATTCCACCACGGCAAGACCATCGACGCCGATGACCTGATCTTCTCCATCCGCCGCCTCACCGACCCGCAGCTGGCCTCGCCCTATGCGGCGCTGCTGCACTGGGTGGACCGCGACAACCTGGTCAAGCTGGACGACCGCACCGTGCGCCTGGGCTTTCGCGAAGGGCGCAGCTACCTGCCGCTGCCGGAAACCTGGGTCAACTTCGGCGGCATCGTACCGGTGGACTACCACCCGGTCACCAACCCGGTCGGTGCCGGGCCGTACAAACTGAAAAGCTTCACCCCGGGCCAGCGCTCGTTGTTCACCCGCTTCGACAACTACTACAAACCTGGCAAGCCCTATGCCGATGAACTGGAGATCATCGACTTCAAGGAGCAGACCGGCCGCCTGGCGGCGTTGCGTGCCGGGCAGATCGACATGGCCAACGTCATGTCCACGGAGCACCTGCAGGTGCTGCAGGCCGACCCACGGCTGCGGCTGCTGAAGTCAGTGAGTGGCAACTGGCTGTCGTTCGACATGAACACCGCCAAGGCGCCGTTCGACGACCCGCGCGTGCGCGAGGCATTCCGCCTGCTGGCCGACCGCGAGGAACTGGTGCGCCGTGCGCTGAATGGCCAGGGCCGGGTGGCCAACGACCTGTATGCACCGTTCGATCCCACCTTCGATCACAGCATCGGCCCGCGCCCTTACGACCCGCAGCGGGCAGCGCAGTTGCTGCGCGAAGCCGGCCATGAACAGTTGCAGGTGGACCTGGTGACCACACCAGGGCCGGGGCTGGCTTCGGCCCTGGTCTTGGCCGAGCAGGCCCGACGTATCGGCGTCACCCTCAACGTGCGCCAGGTCGACCTGGCCACCTTCCAGGGCCCACAGCGCGACGACTGGACCTTGAGCACCGGCGGCAGCATCGGTGCGCCGTACCTGGCCAGTGCCATCCACACCGACGCGCCGTTCGCAGTAGCCAACAAGACCCACTTCCACGACCGCGAATTCAGCGAGGCCTTCCTCGCTGCCATGGCCCAGCCGGACCTGGAAAAACGCAAGGCGCTGGTGCACCGCGCGCAACGCATTCAGTACGAGCGCGGCGGCATGCTGATCTGGGGCTTTGCCGACCTGCTCGACAGCGTCAGCACCCGCGTGGGTGGCGCGCAGGCGGAGCAGTCGCTGTTCAGTACCTGGCGCTTCGAGAGCCTGTGGCTCAGAAGTTGACCTGCAGGCCCTCTACCGCCTGTCCCGGCCCTATCGCCGGCAAGCCAGCTCCCACAGGGATGGCGCCAGCCTTCAAGCCCATGCAGTCCCTGTGGGAGCTGGCTTGCCGGCGATAGGGCCGGGACAGGCAACACAAAAAACAAACCAACCGCAGGCGCGGCTGCGCCCTCGTTTCTCCCACATTCCTGCTATTGAACGAGGCCCAGCCAATGCCCCGCGTTACCTTGCTGCACCCCAAATTCCAGCCCAGCGCACTGGCGCTGGCCATTCTGGCCGCCAGCGCGCCGCTGGCCCACGCCGAAGACACCCAGCTGCAAACCGTCACCGTGCAGGCCGAACAGCCCGATGACGACGCCCTGCCCAGCCGCCCGCCAGCCTCGATCTACGGCGGCCTGGAAGCCAAGGTGCTGGACACCCCGCGCTCGGTCACCCAGATCAACGCCGGGCAACTGGCCAACGACCCGATCCGCAGCTCCGACGACCTGGTCAAGTACGCCCCCGGCATCACCCGCGGCGGTGGCCAGAACGCCGGCATCGCCCCGCAGATGCGCGGGCAGAACACCGAGGTGTTCCAGGATGGCCAGCGCGCCTACGGGGTTCGCCACCCGGCCAACTTCAACGCCTACGAAGGCGCCGACATCGTCGCCGGGCCGTCGTCAGTGACCTACGGTTCGGTCAGCGGCAGTGGCGGCTACGTCAACTACCTGAGCAAGAAGCCCGATTTCAACCGTTTCCGCACCAGGCTCAGCGGCGAAATCGGCAGCTGGATCCCCGATGGTGAATCACGCGATGCCACCAGGTTCAGCATCGACAACACCGGCCCGCTGACGGACAACCTGGCTTACCGGGTGAGCATCACCCGCCAGCGCCAGGAAGACTTCTACGACAACGTCGAGAACAACTTCGACGCCTTCTACGGTGCCCTCGCCTGGCGCAACGACAACCTTCGGGTCGACTGGAACGCCGCCTACGATGACTACTACGACTACAACATCACCCACGGCTGGAACCGCGCCACCCAGGACCTGGTCGACCACGGCAAGTACTACGCCGGCCGCGCCACCCCAATCATCCAGAACGGCAACACCCTGTGGTCACCGGTGCTGTCATCCGGTGCAGCCGACGCCCAGGTGCTCGGCTGGGTGCAGCGCCAGCGCAATGCCCAGGGCCAGTACCCGGTGGTCAACGGCAGCTTCCAGGGCGCATCGCCCAACACCCAGGCCAACCCCGGGAGCCTGCGTGGCTGGGTCTATGACCCGGCGCTGGCGGGCAACGGCCTGACCTCGCTATCGTCACAAACCGGCCAGCGCGCGCAGGACGAAAACCGTTCGCGGCGCTTTACCACGCAACTGCGCGTCGAAGGCGACCTGACCCCGTCGATCACCTTGGCCAACAGCACCTTCTACCAGCACTCCACCGACACCACAGATGCCGTCGGGGCGTTCCAGGTGCAGGGCAAGGACGACATCTTCGACAACCGCTTCGAGTTCCGCGCCCGTGGCCAACTTCAGCTGGGCGACCTGACCCTGATCGACGACAGCAACACCGGGCTGGTCTACCGCCGCGAGCGCAACGAGTCGATCGCCGCCAACAACAGCTTCGGCAGCACCATCAACGCCTATGACCTGACCCTCGACCCTACCTTGAAGAACCCCGGCGACCTGCTTGGCCTGAGCGGCCGCAACCCCGCCGGTGGCAACGCTGCCTGGATCGGCCAACCCGGTGTGCCGCAGTTTTCCAGCTACTACGGCTGGCTCAACCTGCCCGCCATGTACCCGGCCGGGCATGGCCTGTATGCCGAGTCGGTAGCGCCCTACACCGCCGACAGCACCTGGACCACCAAGACCCTGTTCAGCCAGCACAACCTGCGCCTGGGCGAGCGTGGGCCTGAACGTGGGTGCCAGCCGCAGCTGGATCGACGCGCGCATCGAAAACCCCTTTGTGCTGCCCGGCGGCAACCCGCGCAAGGACTCGGACAACTACCGGCTGTTCTCGGTGCAGGTCAGTCCCTATTTCAAACCCACGGAAAACAGCACGCTGTACTACACGTTCGACCGTTCCCTCGCGGTGAATACCGGCTTCTTCACCAATGGCCTGGGCTGGGGCAGCGGCACGGGGGCCAACCAGCTCAACCCCCTGGCCTTCGAGAGCCTGAGCGTGTTGCATGAGGTGGGTTTGAAAGTGGAGGCTCTGCCCGACCAGCTGTTCTTCACCCTGGCTGCCTACAAGCAGGCCCGCGACCAGTCACCGGACAGCAACAACAATATCGCCCGGCTGATCGTCAAAGGCTGGGAAGCGACCCTGCGCTACCAGGACCTGCACCTGCGCGGCGGCCTCAACCTCAGCCGCATCAGCGCCTACAACGAGTTCACCAGCCAGGCCGGGTTTGCCTCGGCCGGCTTCATCCCCGACAACGGCACCGTGTTCGGCGACAACAACAGCCTCAACCAGCGCCCGTCCGGCAAGTTCGATGCGGTGCAGATCCCCGAATACAACGCCGGCGGGTATGTCGACTACCGCTTCGACTCAGGGTTTGGCGTCGAGCTTTCCGGCTGGTGGACCAGCAGCTGGTACTTGAACCTGAGCAAGACGGTGAAAGTGCCGGACGAATACAACCTCGACCTTGCCGTGTACTACCGCCAGCCGCAGTGGGGCGTGACGGTGCGCATGCTCAACGTCACCGACGAGCTGAATTTCGTCAGTGGCCTGGCTGGCTCCACCAACACCTTCCTGCAACCGATGCCGGGCCGTACGCTGCTGGCCCAGGTCGATTACCAGTTCTGATCATCCTCAACCTGAAAGGCCTCAGCCATGTCCATTGAATTTGTCGGCATGATCTTCCCCCGCCAGTGGTCCGAGACCCGTGGCGTACGCACACCCGACTTCGACCTGCCATTCATCCGTCACCACGCCCGCGCCCATGAGCATGCCGGGTTCGACCGGGTGCTGATCGCCAGCGGCCCGGGCAGCGCCGACAGCCTGCAGATAGCCGCCTACGCTGCCGCGCACACCGAACGCCTGGGTTTCATGATTGCCCACCGCCCGGCCCTGACCGCGCCGACGGTGGCCGCACGGGCATTCGCCACCCTCGACCACACCACCGGCGGCGGGCGCATCCGCCTGCATGCGATCACCGGTATCACCGCCGAGCCGCAAGAGGGGGATACGCTGCTGGACAAGACCGAGCGCTACCGGCGTGCCGACGAATACCTGGAGATAGTCCGTCGCACCTGGACGGCCGAGGAGCCGTTCGACTTCGAGGGCCGCTACTTCAATATCAAGGGTGCCTTTTCACCGGTGAAGCCGCTGCAGCAGCCGCATATCCCGATTTCCTTCGGAGGCTCGTCCGACATCGCCTACCAGATCGCCGTCAAGCATGCGGATCTGTATGCCCTGTGGGGTGAGCCGCTGAGCGGCGTCGCCGAACAGATCGGCAAACTCAAGGCTGCCGCCAACGCCGCAGGCGTAGCGGCGCCGAGGGTCAGCTTGTCGGTACGGCTGATCCTGGGTGCCACCGAGGAGCAAGCCTGGCAGCGTGCCGAGCAGATCCTCGCGCAGATCAAGGCCAACCCACAGTTTGCGGCGGACAGCCCTTGGCAGAAGCGCATCAAGGGCACCGGCTCCGAACGCCTGCTCGCCGCTGCCGCCCGCGCCGACCGGCATGACCGGGCGTTGTGGATGCCGACGGCGACTGCGGTGGGCGCCTATGGCGATACTACCGCGCTGGTAGGCACGCCGGAGACCGTGGCCCAGGCGCTGCTCGATTATGTCGACCTTGGGGTGACCACCTTTCTCAACCGGGGCTACGACCCGCTGTATGACACGGTGGATTACGGGCGCTGGGTGATTCCAGCGGTGCGCGAGGAAGTTCGGCGCCGCCAGGCCCGGTTTGTGGGGTGAAGGTGGGGGGGTATGGCTTTGGGGTGCATCTGGGTTGCCGGGTGCATCCCCCCAAGGCAAGCACCTAGAGGCCAACCCGCAACCTCGGCGAATGCTCCACCAGCGTGCGGGTATAAGCATCAACCGGTCGCCCCAGAACCTGATCGGCAATACCCTGCTCCACCACCCGCCCCCGGCGCAACACCAGCACGCGGTCGGCAATCGCCCGCACCACCCCAAGGTCATGGGTGACGAACAACAAGGTCACCCCCTCCCCCTGCAATCGCTGCAGCAAGGCCAGTATCGATGCCTGCACCGACACATCCAGCGCGGAAGTGATCTCGTCACACACCAGCAGCTTCGGCTCGCAGATCAACGCCCGGGCAATCGCCACGCGCTGGCGCTCGCCACCGGACAAGCTATGCGGATACAAGTCGGCCACACGCGCCGGTAGCGACACCCGCGCCAGCACGGCCTCGACCCGCTCGCGCGCTTCACCACCGCGTACCCCGAAGAAGTGCGCCAACGGCGCGCTGAGCGTTTGCCCGATGGTCTGCCTTGGGTTCAACGCACGATAGGGGTTCTGGAACACGTACTGGATCTGGTGACGCAGCCGGGCATCGCGTTCGCGCGCGGCAAACGCCAAAGGCTCGCCGGCGTAGCTCATTTGCCCCTGAACGTTTTCGCCCAGCCCGGCAATGGCCCTGGCCAGGCTGGTCTTGCCCGAACCCGACTCGCCCACCAGCGCCAGGCACTCTCCTTGGCCCACCCGCAGGGAAACATCGAACAGCACCTGCCGATCGTAAGCGACATCCAGCCCGCAGACCTCCAGCAACACCACTTTGCCCCGCGCAGCAGCGGCCTCGGCAGCCACCTCACCCATGGGCAGCGGCTCTCGGTGCGGCACCAGGCAGGCCACCCGATGCCCGCCGTCATGCGCCAGCAAAGACGGCTCGATCACTGCACACTCTGCACGACGCCTGCCGCAGCGCGGCGCAAACGCACAGCCGTCCGGGCGTTGTCCTGGTGCCGGCGCATGCCCGGCAATCGCCTGCAACGGCTGGCGCCGGGCAATGTCGGGAATGGCCGCAAGCAACGCGCGGGTGTAGGGATGCAGCGGTGCGCGGAACAACCCTTCGCGCCCGGCCACTTCCACCAGCCGCCCGGCGTACATCACCATCACCCGGTCGACCAGGTCGCGCACCACCGCCAGATCATGGGTGACGTACAGCGCCGCCACACCTTGGTCACGGCACAGGCGCTTGAGGGTCTGCAGCACATGGGCCTGGGTAGTCACGTCCAGCGCCGTGGTGGGCTCGTCGAGTACGATCAGCTTTGGCCGCAAGACGAACGCCAACGCCAGCATCACCCGCTGCTGCTGCCCGCCAGACAGTTGATGCGGGAACCGCCGCAGGAAGGCGTCGTCATCGGGCAGCCCCACATCCAGCAGGGTTTGACCGATGCGCTGGCGCACCGCTTCACGCGACAGCGCAGGCTGGTGCGCCAACAAGGTTTCACGCAGCAAAGCCCGCAGGCGCAGCGCAGGGTTTAGCGCCGTGGCCGGGTCCTGGGCCACGTAGCCGACCAGCCCGCCACGGGCCAGGCGCAAGGCCTCGCCTTCGAGTTCGAGCAGCGATTGCCCGGCCACCACCACTTGCCCGCCCACAATGCGCGCGCCCTGCCGGGCATGGCGCAGCAACGCCGTGGCCAAGGTGGTCTTGCCCGAGCCGGACTCGCCCACCAGGCCAACAATTTCGCCTGCCGCAACGCTGAACGACACCTCGGCCAGCACATCGACCTGCCCGGCCAGCTCTACCCGCAGGTCGCTGACTTGCAACACTTCACTTGCCACATTCAACAGCGCGCTCATGGCTGCTTCTCCCCAATCCTTGCACTGGCCCGGCCAATCCCTTCGGCCAGGATGTTGGTGCCATAGGCAAACACCCCGATCAGCAATGCAGGTGCCAGTACGGCCCAGGGCTGCACCAGCAGGCCGGCCTGGTTTTCGTTGATCATGAGGCCCCAGTCCGCCGCCGGCGGTGCCACCCCGTAGCCCAGAAAACTCAAGCCGGACAGCATGCCCACCGCCCAGGTCAGCATGTTGCCGAAGTGCACCAGCAGGGGCGTGAGGATGTTCGGCAGGATTTCATGAAAGAGGATGCGCCACCGCGGGTAACCCATCATCTGCGCCGCCTCGACGTACTCCTGCCCGGCCACCGCCACGGCACTGCCGCGGGCCAGACGGACCACCCCCGGGGTAAAAGCGATGGCCACAGTCAGCACGATCAGCCAAGGTGCACGGCCGAGCATGGACACGATCAGCAGCACCAGGATCAGGTCCGGAAACGCCAGCGATACGTCCGCCGCCCAGCTGATCGCCTGGTCCAGGCGCCTGCGCGAGAACCCGGCCAACAGGCCCAGGCTGCCGCCAGCCAGCAATGCGAGGGTGGCTGCTGCCACCGACATCCACAGCACCGACAGGCCGCCGCTGAGCAACCGAGAGAGCAGGTCGTGGCCCAGAAAGTCGTGCCCCAGCGGTGCCCCGGCAGCCGGGGGGCCGTACACCGGCCCGACCATCGCCGTGGGCGCATGAGGTGCCAGCCAGGGGCCGAAAGCGGCCAGCAGCGCCACCAGCAAGGTGATCACGGCGCCACGGCGCACCTGTGGGTCGGCCAGCCAACGGGATTCAATCATGGGTCGCCTCCTGGGCAGGGGTGCTGCGCCCGCGTCGCCACCAGGGCCGAATGCCGCGCCGGATACGGCGGATCATCCGCACCCGGCGCGCCGTGCGCAGCTTGGGGGTGAGCAATACCGTCAACAGGTCGGCCAGCAGGTTGATCAACACCACCGCCAGGGTAATGACCAGCACCACGCCCTGGATCATCGGCAGGTCGCGCATCTGTATCGCCGCGTTCAATGCAGTGCCGATACCCGGGTAGCTGAAGATCACCTCGGCCAGCAGCGCACCGCCAACCAACGTTCGCAGGGTCAGCGCCACGCCCTGGATCGCGGGAGTCAGGGCATTGGGCAAGGTGTGCCGCCAGACGATGCGCCGCTCGGGCACACCCCGCAGGCGCGCGGCGATCACATACTCGGACTCCAGCGCCTCGATCATCGAGGCCCGCACCATGCGCGTGAGGTACGGCAGCGCCGTCAGGCTCAGGGCCAGCACCGGCAGCACCAGCGACGGCCACTGCCGCCACAACGGCAACTGCGGGTCGAGGATCGACACCGCCGGCAGCCAGCCCATGCCCGGCATGGAAAACAGCAGCACCAGGCCGATGGCCAGCAAAAAGCCCGGCGTGGCCTTGAGCAGAATCAGCGCCGACAGCCCCCAGCGGTCCAGCCGGCTGTCACGCCGCAGGGCCAGGCTCACCCCCAGCAGCAGGGCCACCGGCACCACCAGCGCCAACACCCCGATCAGCAGGGCCAAGGTATGGCCCAAGCGGCCGAACAGCAGCTGCGCCACCGGTACCTGTGAGTCCAGCGAAATGCCCAGGTCCCCGCTCAACGCTGCGCCCAGCCAGCGCAGGTACTGCACCAGGATTGGCTGGTCGAGGCCCAGTTGCCGTTGCAGGGTGAGGATGCTTTCCAGTGGCGCATCCGGGCCGAGGATCACCCGTGCCGGGTCCGAAGGCAGCGCCTGGGTGGCGATGAACACCACCAGGCTGATCACCCAGGCGGTCAGCAGCCCGTAACCGAGGCGGCCGATGAACCAGGCCAGCCAGGCCGGCGTGCGGGGCGTGTGTCGAGGATCAGGCATTGGGGTTCAACCAGAGTTCGTCAAAACGCCAAGAGGCGAAGGTGGTCTGTTCCGGGGCAAGTCCGCCAACCTTGGCCGACGCCGCATCGAGCACGTCGGAAAAGCCCCAGATCAGCAACCCGCCACGTTCGTGCTGGATGGCCTGGGCTTCGTGGACCAAGGCCGTGCGCCGCACCAGGTCGGGTTGGGCCAGGGCCTGCTGGAACAGTTCGGTAAAGCGCGGGTCGTGGAAGTTACTGCGGTTGTAGATGGCCTGCGGGGCATCGTTGTGCAGCGCCGAGGCAAGAAAGCCACGCGCCGGGGTCGAGCCCGGCGACAGCTGCCATTGCTCGCGTTGCGGGCCGTTGAAGACGGACCCGTCCACCTGATTGACCTTCACCTGCACCCCGGCCTTCAGGGCCTGCTGGGCAAACACCAGCGCGGCGTTGACGCCAGGCCCTGGCGTGGTGGTCAGTTCCACACGCAAATCGTCCTGCCCCGCCTGGCGCAGCAGCGAGCGGGCCTGGTCCAGGTCGTACGGGCGCTGGGCAATGGCGTGGTTGTAGGTGGGGTCGTGGGGCGAATACAGGTCGTTGGCAACCCGTCCAAAGCCATTGAGCCCACGTGCCACCAGTTCCTGGCGGTCGGCCAGCAGGCGAAATGCCTGGCGTACCCGTACGTCCTGGAACGGCGCCTTGGCCAGGTTCAGGTTGAAGCCGGTGAACGAGGTGCTGGGTGAGGCATACAGGCGAAGCCGTGGGTCGGCCTTGAGCAACGCGCTGTGCTCGGCCTGCACGCCACTGGCCACGTCGATCTGACCGGCGCGCAGCGCTGCGGCCCGCGACACCTGGTCCTTGAATTCGATGATTTCCAGCTCCTCCGCAAAAGGGCGGTTGGGCTTGTAGTAGTTTTCAAAACGGGTATAGAGCGAGCGCTGGCCAGGTATGAAGCTTTTCAGCCGATACGGCCCGGCACCGACCGGGTTGGCCACCGGGTGGTAGTCGGTGGGCACGATGCCGCCGAAGCTGATCAGCGTTTCATCCAGCGGGTAGAAGCTTTGCCCCTGCTTGAAACGTATTTCGACAGTGCGCTCGTCCAGCTTGCGCAGGGCCTGCCGATCGATAGCGCCGACCAGCCCGGCGAAGGGCGAGGCCAGTTGCGGGTCGGTCAGGCGCAGGATGGAAAACAGCATGTCGTCGGCGGTGATGCTTTTGCCGTGGTGAAACTCCAGCCCAGGCTTCAGGCGGATGGTCCAGGCGCTGGCGTCGGCATTCGGCTCGGCGAACTCGGCCAGTGCCAGGCGCGTGCTGACGTCGGCGTTCCATTCCCAGAACTTGGCGTAAAGCGCCCAGCCACGGATGATGCCGCCGCCCACCGGCTTGTGCGCATCAAGGTTGCCGGCCTGGTCGCCATCGATAATGCCTACCCGCAAGCGCCCACCGCGCACCGGCGTACCCTGCAGCGCCGCACTGGCGGCCGCCGGCGCGCCGTTGTCGCAGCCACTGAGCAGCCCGCCGCCGAGCAGCAGGCTGCCGCCAACAGCCAGGCTGTTGCCGAGAAACACCCGGCGCGAAAACAACTCGCTCATCACCCTCTCCTTACGCCGGTTGCGCCACGCCGGGCTTGCTGACTGCGCCCAGGCGCGGCACCTCGAAGCCATGGTCCAGGTCCAGCAGCGGGAACAGCAGGTCTGCCACCCTGTGCGCCTCATCGATCAGCGGGAAGCCCGACAGGATGAATGCCGACGTGCCCTGGGCCTCGTACTCACGGATCCGCTCGGCGACCTGTTCGGCGCTGCCGACCAGGTAAGTGCCGGCGGCAGGGCCGAGGATGTTGAAGCCGAACAGGCTGGGGCCCAGCCAGACGTTGGGGTAGATCTCCAGCTCGCGGGCCGTGGGCAGGCGCCCGGCGCGGATGCTGTCGAGGTTGCGCTGGATGCGCGGGTCGTCGCTGAGGTAGCTGTCGAAGGTTTGCCCGGCAGGCAACTGGCGTTCGATGGCCGCGCGCGCGGTGGCTAGCGAGGTGCGCTGCAACAGGCGCTCTGCATGGGCCCAGGCCTCTTCCTCGGTTTCGCGCACGATCACTTGCAGGCGGGTGCCGTAGGTCAGTTCGCGGCCGATCCTGGCCGCCTCGGCTGCCACCCGGCGGAACTTGTCGCCGAGCTTTTGCGGGGTGTCGGCGAAGCTCAGGTAGACATCGAGCAGTTGCACCGAATGGGCCACGCCCGGTGCCGACGTGCCGGCGCCCCACAGCGGGATGCCGGGCTTTTGCCTGGGTGGGTGCCAACCGCCCAGCGGGTGATGGGCTGCGGCGGGCGAACGGGGTGACAGCTTGACGTAGCGGCCGTCGTAACCCGCCGTTTCGCCCGCGTAGAAGCTTTGGAAGGCGCGCCAGTATTCCAGGCTGAAGTCGTAGCGTTCGTCGTGCGGGTAATGCACGCCCAATGTGGCCAGGCCGGCGTCGTTGCCGTTGACCACGTTGAACAGCAGGCGGCCGTTGGAGAACTGGTCAAAGGTGAGCGCCCATTTGGCCAACACCGCTGGCGACAACTCGCCCGGGTGCTGGGCGACCAGAAAGCGCAGGCGCTTGGTGGCGTCGATCAGCGCTGCCGACACGGCCAGGCTTTCGTTGGGGCTGGAGCCGAGCAGCGAGCCGTAGTAGCCCAGGCGGTCCGCGGCGATGGCCAGTTGCTTGAGGTGTTCGAAGTCGGTGTGCCAACGGCCTTCGGGTTCCCAGGGGTACGGGCCGTCGGGGGTGGTGAGGTACCAGAGGATTTTTACTGCCATGGGGCGGGTCCTTTTCAGATGAGGTGTTTGAGGGCAGGCCTCTGGGGCTGCGGCGCAGCCCTATCGCGACGCAAGGCCGCTCCCACATTGGTCGGCGTACGCATGTCCTTGTGGGAGCGGCCTTGTGTCGCGATAGGGGCGCAAAGCGCCCCCAGCGATCGCATCAGTTGCGCCGATCGATGCCAGGCACCAGGCCCAGTTCGGTTGCACGGTCGTACAACCCGCTCATCTTCCACTGCTGGGTCAGCACCCCCGGCCCGTAAGGCCGCGACCCGCCCAGGGCATCGGCCAGCAACTGGATCTGCGCCCCCTCCTCCAGCAACAGGATGAACTCCGCCGTGGCCCGCAGCCCCTGCTTGCCCCACACCGTGGCGCCGCCGTTGGCTTCCAGGATTGCCAGGTTGAACGGGTTCTCGGCGATCTTGTCGAGGATGAAGTCCACCTCGGCCTGGCGCCGGTCGATGTACACCGGCAGCTCGCGGGCCAGCTGGTAGCGCTGCACCGGCACGTAGTGGAACGGCAAGGTGCGGTGGGTTTGCGCCCAGGCACCCAGGTAAGGGCTGTGCACGTGCGACACGGTGGTGACGTCGGGATGGGTCTGGAACAGCTTGGTATAACGCCCAAGGCCGCCTTTGCCCTTGCCGACGATGACGTTGCCGGCAAAGTCGGTAACGGTGGCCTGCAACGGCTTGCGATGGTTCCACGGCCCGCCGTAGTTCACCGACACCAGCAGCTCTTCACCCGGCACACGCTCGATGAAACCGACCGTGCCATTGGCGGTGATGGTGTTGGTTTCGCGAAAGACGCTGAAGGCCGCTTCGGCTTCGGCCACTACCTGGTCGATGAAGGCTTGCAGTTCGGCAGTGATGGGGCGTTCGTTGATCAGTACGGTCATGTTCAATCTCCAGTCAGGTCAGGCGCGGCATTGGGCCAGCAGTTCATGGGCAGCTTGCAGAGGCCGCGGGTCGACCCAGTCGGCAATGTCGAAATCGGCTTCGAGGAAACCGTGCAGGTACAGGAAGTCTTTTTGTGTGCCGAGGAAGGCCAGCCGCTGTGCGGACAGGTCCGGCGCCAGGGTGGTGTGGAAGTCACCGCGGTAGGCCTCGGCCACGCCCTGGCTGCCCGCACGGGTTTCTTCTTCGAGAATGCGGTTGAGCGCGTCACGGTTGCCGGCTGCCCACTCGGCGGCACGCAAGGTCTGGGCAAGGAAGCGCGCCACCAGGTCGAAATGGTTGTCGAGCAGGCGCTGATGCACGGTGATCGGCCGCGGGGTGCCGTTGTTGATGCGGTGGCGTGGGTCGGGCAGCAGGTCGAGGTCGACGCCGACCACCAGGCCCAGCCGGCGTGCGGCATCGGCGGCCGCCGCGCCTTTCACGTACACGGCATCGACTTCACCGCGCGCCAGGTATTCCAGCCCCGACCATAGCCGCTGCAAGCCCAGCTCCGGGGTGGCGGCACTGGCCTGGTCGAGCAGGGCCACTTCCACCAGTTGCACGTCATCGAGGTGCAGGCCTGCCGATGCCAGGGCGCCTTTGTAACCGTGAAGGCTCATGGCCCGGGCAATGCTGCCCGGCCGGCTGTCGCCCCAGGCCGGCAGCGCCAGGCGTTTGCCGTGCAGGTCGGCGGCGCTGCGGATGCCGGAATCCGGGCGGACCAGGATGGTTTGCCATTCCTCGATCCAGGTCAGGCCGATCAGCCGGCTGGGCGAGCCGGCCGCACGCGCCGCCAGCGCCGGCACGTTGCCGCCTTCGCGAAACAGCCCAGGCAGTTGGTGATCGTAGTGGTGATGGCCAAGCTGACGGGCCTCCTGCAGGGTCGAGACGGGCAAGCCATCGGCAGCAAACTCTTGCTCAAGCCAGCCGAGCTTGTAGGCCAGGCCTGAGGCGGTGGGCACCGGGCAACGCGTGAACCAGATGCGTTCCAGGGCGGATGGGTCGTCTGCCAGGCGTTTTGCTGTGGGGGTTGCGAAGGTCATGGGGGGGCTCCTTGGGCGTCGTGCAGGCACCATTGCAGTGTGCGTGCCAACCGCTGGAGGCCTTGATTTACCTGGGTTTTAGTATTTTTTCAGGGAGCTGGGTGCTTGGCTGGGAGCAGGATTGCGGGTGGGGTGCTGCCAGATCAGCAGGGTGGCTGCTGCTGGCGCAGCAAGAGCTTGTACAAGCCACGCAGGCTGGGGCCTGAAGAGGGGTGGCAAAGATATTGCTCTAGGGCTTGGTACCGCGGTGTGGCCATTCGCGGGCATGCCCGCGAAACAGGCGCACTAGCCCTTCAGACAATTCGAGACCCCACCATGAGTGCCATAGAACCCTCCCCCGCCCGCCACCTGACCAGCGAAGCCGACGCCATCGAAACCGCCCGCCAGGTGGCCGCGCAAATCGCCGAACTGGCCGCCGACCCGCGCAACAACGGCCAGCTCCCCCACCGCCAGGCCGAGCTGTTGTCCAGCAGCGGCCTGACCGCCATCGCTGTGCCCGCCCAGTTCGGCGGCCTAGGTGCCTCGGTGCAGACCGTGGTCGAAACCGTGCGCCTGGTCTCCACTGCCGACGGCGGTGTAGGCCAGTTGCTGCAAATTCACAACGTGATGCTGCGCGGCATCTTTACCGGCTACCCCGATGAAGTACGCGACCGGCTGATTGCCGACGTGCTCGCCGGCAAGCGCTTCGGCAACGCACTGGCCGAAGTCGGCGGCAAGAACAAGTTCGCCCTCAAGACCCGGGTCGAGCGCCGCGCCGATGGCCAGTGGGTACTCAACGGCAGCAAGTTCTACTCCACCGGTTCCTACCTGGCCGAGTGGATCTCGCTGACCGCCGCCAGCGAAGACGGCGGCGTCGGCGTGCTGCTGCATCGCGACACCCCCGGGCTGACCCTGATCGATGACTGGCAAGCCTTCGGCCAGCAGAACTCGGTAAGCGGTACGGTAAATTTCGACAACATCGTGCTCGACGAGCGCTACCTGACCCGCCGTGCCGGGCCGATGAAGCGCACCGGCCTGACCTTCCCGCAGATCCTCCACGCCGCCATCGACACCGGCATCGCCGCTGGCGCCTTGCAGGCGGCTGTCGAGTACCTGCGCGAGCATGCCCGGGCCTGGGTGGAGAGCGGCGTAGAGCGCGCCAGTGACGAGCCGCATGTCATTCGCCAGATCGGTGAGTATGCCGTGGCGCTGCGCGGTGCCGAGTCGGTGCTGCGCGAGGCGGCGCGGGTGTTCGACGAACACGAGCGCGACCCGGAAAACAAGGCGTTGCAGGATGAGCTGATCTTGTCGGTAGCTACCGCCCGTGCGCATTCCGATGCTGCATCGCTGAAGATTTCCAGTGACCTGTTCTCGTTGCTGGGGGCCAGCGCTTCGCTGAGCAAGTGGAACCTCGACCGCTTCTGGCGCAATGCCCGGGTGCACACCACCCACGACCCGATCCGCTGGCGGCTGCACAACGTGGGCAACTACTACCTGAACGGGGCCGACCCGGGGGAGTACACGGCGGTGCTCAATGCCAAGGAGAGCCAGGGCGCTACCCGCCGTTGAATCCATTTGGGGCCGGGGGGCGCGTCGCGCCCCATTCGCGGCACAAGGCCGCTCCTACAAGGGCGGCGTCGCATTCTGATCGAGCATCTACATGAACCACCCGCTTCTTCGGGCATTGGCCATCTACCGCGAAATGCCTTGGCGCTTTGCTCTGGTCGCTGCCTTGTACATTGCCGGCAACCTCGGCCTGGCCTGGCAGCAGTGGCTGATCGGCCATGCGGTCGATGATGTCAGCGCCGGCCGCGCCGTGCTGCGCCTGGCCGACGGCAGCCTGGACGCCCGCGTGGCCTGGCACTGGTTGTGGCTGCTGCTGGCCATCGCCCTGGGCCGCGGCCTGCTGCAATACGCCGCCGCCGTGCTGTCGCTGGTGCTCAGCCAGGCCCTGCTCACGCGCCTGCGTGAACGCATCCTCAGCCAGGTGCAGCGCCTGCACCTGGGCTATCACTGGCAGCACGGCATGGGCGAACTGGTCACCCGCACCACCCGCGATGCCGACAAAGTGCGCGACGCGCTGATCACCTTCTGGCGGCAGATCATCGAAACCCCGCTGGTGGTAATCGTTGCTGTGGGCCTGTTGAGTTGGTACGACCCGCTGCTGGGGCTGGTGCCACTGCTGCTGACCGGCGCCGGGCTATGGCTGTTCGTGGTGCAGACCGATCGCCTGGTCACCCTCGACCGTGCCGTGGGCGCCGCCTATGACCAGGTCAGCCAGGACCTCGCCGAAGGCATCGGTGGCGTGCGGGTGATCAAGGCATTTGGCCTGGAACAGCAACGCATTGCCCGCTTCGCCCGGCAGGTGGAGGTGTTCACCGGTCATGCCCGCGCCGCCCTTGCCTACGCCAGTTCGCGCATTCCGCTGCCGCAGGCGGTGGTGGCGCTGGGGCATGTGTGGATCCTGGTCTACGGCGCCCATCGCGTGGCGGCCGGCGCGCTGGGCATCGGTGAGCTGGTCACTTCGCTGCTGGTGGCCACCACGCTGGTGTTCCGCATCGAAGGCATCGGCCGGGTGATGCAGACTTTCGCCGATGCCCGCGCCAGTGCCGAACGCATCTGGCAACTGCTGGACGAACGCCCGGCCATCGTCGGCGGCCATGCCACCCTGCCCGAAGGGCCGTTGGGGCTGAAGGTGAACCAGGTGCAAGTCAGTGCAGCAGAAGCTGGCCGGCCTATCCTGCAGGATTGCTCGCTGACCCTGCTGCCCGGTGAGGTGGTGGCGCTGGTCGGCGCCACCGGCACGGGTAAAAGCCTGCTGGCCAGCCTGCTGCCACGTTTGGCCGATGTACAGCACGGCAGCGTCCAGGTCGGCAGCGATACTGCAGGTTGGCACGACGTGCGTGACCTCGACCTGGCCGACCTGCGCCGCCGTGTGCAGGTGCTGCCCCAGGAGAGCTTTCTGTTCTCCGACAGCCTGGCCGCCAACCTGCGCCTGGCCGCACCGCAGGCCAGTGACGCCCAGTTGCGTGAAGGTATGCGCCTGGCCGCTGCAGAGGACGTGCTGGAACGCCTGCCCCACGGCCTCGACACGCCGCTGGGCGACCGCGGCGTGACCCTGTCCGGCGGCCAGCGCCAGCGCCTGTGCCTGGCCCGGGCGCTGCTCGGCGCGCCGGACATCCTGTGCCTCGACGACGCCACCAGCGCCCTGGATGCCCTGGGCGAACGCCAGGTGCTGCACAACATCCGCCGCCTGCACAGCGCCAGCGGCCAAGGCCCGACCTTGCTGCTGATCACCAGTCGCCTCTCCACCCTGCTGCTGGCCGACCGCGTGCTGATGCTGGAAAACGGCCGCATCACTGCCAACGGCAGCCATGCCGAGCTGTGCACGAACAACGCCCATTACCGCGACTTGCTGGGGATCGACCATGACTGATGCGCAGCACACCCCCGCCAGCGATATCGACATCGAACAACGCCTGGCCCGCCAGGCGCTGGACCGGGGCATGTTCCACCGCTTGCTGCCGCTGTTGCAGCCCATTCGCGGGCAGATCCTTGCCGTGATCGGCATCGAGCTGCTGCTGGTATTTACCGTGTTCCTGCGCCCGTGGTTCGTGCGGGAACTGCTGGACAAGGGCCTGGTGCCCAGCGCCGACCACTGGCTGCTCGACGAGCGCCTGGTACTGTGGCTGGGCCTGGGGCTGGCCGCGAGCTGGCTGGGGCGCTTTCTGCTGGCCGGGGTGTCGCAGTTCATCGCCGGGCGCGCAGCGATCGGCGTGCTCAACGCCTTACGGGTGAAAGTGTTCGCCCATGTGCAGGCGCTGTCGGTGAGCTACTTCGACCAGACCCGTGCCGGGCGCATCATTTCCCGTGCCGACCGGGACGTGGATGCGCTGGAGCCCTTGCTGGTGCAGGGCCCGCCCGAGCTGCTCGGCGCCTTGCTGCGCTGCGGCCTGGCAGCGGTAATGCTGTGGCGCATCGACCCCAGCTTCTTCTACAGCCTGGCTGCCACGGTACCGTTGCTGGTCGTGGCCACCTGGCGCTTCAAACGGGTTTCGCAGCGCAATTGGGCCAAGGTGGCCGAGCAGCGCAGCCGCTTCACCGCACACCTGGTGGAAAGTGTGAGTGGAGTGCGGCTGATCCAACAGTGCGGGCAAGAGCAGACCAACCAGGCACGTTACCGACGCCTGCTGGAAGACTTCAACCAGGCGCTGATCCGCGGCAGCCTGCGGGCCGGCTGGTTCGCCCCGTTTACCGCATTGCTCAGCACCGCCGGCATGGCCGTACTGTTGCTGGTGGGTGCTCATGGCCTGGCCGAGGGCAAGGTCAGCGTGGGCCAGGTTGCCGAGAGCCTGTTCTACGTGTTCCTGTTCCTTGGGCCGCTGCAAGAGCTGTCGGACCTGTTCGAGCGCTACGCCACCGGCAGCGCTTCAGCGCAGCGCATTTTCCTGCTGCTCGACACCCGCCCACAAGTGCTCGACCCGCCAGCGCCACACGCCCTGTCCAGGGCGCGCGGCCAGGTGGACTTCGACGCGGTCGGCTTTGCCTATACCCCGAACAGCTCGCGCCCGGTGATCGACGGGCTCCACCTACATATTCGCGCTGGTGAAGTGCTGGCCATCGTCGGCCCTTCCGGGCACGGCAAGAGTACCCTGGTGCAGTTGCTGACGCGCTTCTACGAAGTGCAGCACGGCGCCGTGAAGCTGGACGGCATCGACCTGCGTGCGCTGGCCCAGCATGACTTGCGGCGCAACGTGGGCGTGGTGCTGCAGGACAACGTGCTGTTCAGCGGCAGCATCCTCGACAACCTGCGCCTGGCCGCGCCATCTGCCGACGATGCACAACTGGTGGCCGCAGCCCGTGAGCTGGGTGCCGACGAGGTGCTGGAGCGCCTGCCACAGCGCTACGAAACCGAAGTTGGCCCACTGGGCGCGCACCTGAGCCATGGCCAGCGCCAGCTGGTGTGCCTGGTGCGGGCCTACCTGGCCGACCCGGCGGTGCTGGTGCTGGACGAAGCCACCTCGGCAGTGGACGTGCACACCGAGCGACGTATCCAGCGCGCGCTGCGCAGGCTGTGCCAGGGGCGGACTGCGATCATCATCGCCCACCGCCTGGCGACCATTCGCGATGCCGACCGGATTGCCGTGGTGAAGCATGGGCGGGTGGTGGAGCAAGGGGCGCATGCCGATCTGATCAAGCGTAATGGCGCCTATGCGGCGCTGTACGACGCGTACCTGCGCAGTGCGGGAGCGGTTGTAACCGAGGGGATCGAAGTCTGACTTGCCGGCCTCTTCGCGGGTAAACCGTTCCCACAGGATCACCACAGCATTCGATTACCTGTGAGGTACCTGTGGGAGCGGGTTGACCCGCGAAGAGGCCGGGCCTGTTCATGCTGCTACCCCAGCATCCATTGCTGCCGCACTGCTGCCACAGCAGCAGCCCTCTCCCCGTCTACTCCTCAAACCCCCGCCCTACAGGCCACGCGCCACGCATGGCACAGCCGTTGCACCACCGTCCCTATACGCACAACCTCCCCCTTCAGGAGCCCCCATGACCACCGAATTCTTCTGGCGCCTGCCCTTGGGCACCGATGGCCCACAGCTGTCCACCGACCGCCACAACCGCGGCAACCCCGCGCACCGCCCAGGCAACATCGCCCCCGGCCGCCTGCCCGATGGCCAGGCCGATGGCTTCACCTACATCGACTACATCGCCCAGGTCGCCAAGGCCGCCGAGCTGGCCGGGTTCGAAGGTGCGTTGCTGCCCACCGGCCCGGAGCCGTGGATAGCCGCCGCCGCGCTGGCCCGCGAAACCCGGCGCATCCGCTTCCTGATCGCCTTCCAGGCCACCTGGACCCTGCCCGCCTACGCCGCCCAGCAGGCGGCAATCCTGCAGAACCTCAGCGGTGGCCGGCTGGACTGGAACATCATCACCGGCGGCAACCCGACCAGCCAACGGGCCAATGGCGACTTCCTGGAGCATGACTTGCGCTACAAGCGCACCGGCGAATTCCTCGACGTGATCCAGGGCCTGTGGACACAGGAAAAGTTCTCCTACGAAGGCGATATCTACCGCCTGGAGAACGGCAGCCTGCCGCCGGGCCTGCAACACGAACGCAAACCGGGCGTGTACTTCTCCGGGTTTTCCGATGCCGCACTGGACGTGGCCGCGCGCCACGCCGATGTGTACCTGAACTGGGCCGAGCCCATCGATAAGCTCAAGCCGCATATCGAACGCGTGCGCGAGTTGGCCGACAAGCAGGGGCGCACCGTGCGTTTCGGCCTGCGTGTCGACCTGTTCGCCCGCGAGACCGAAGAACAAGCCTGGCGCGAGCTGCGCCAGCAGTTCGAGCGCCTGGAAGGCAAGGCCAGCGCCAGCGCCAAGGGCTTCGTGACCGGCTCGGACTCTGTCGGCGGTGCACGCCAGGCGGCCTATCACCAAGGCTTGCAGGGCTTCGACGAACTGATCCTGGCGCGCAACCTGTGGGCCGGCTTCGCCAAGGCCAAGCCCGGCCCCACCGTGGGTTTGGTGGGCAGCCATCACAATATCGCCGAACGCCTGGCTGAATACCGCGATGCCGGTTTCAGCACCTTCATCCTCGCCGCCAACCCGCACCTGGAAGAGGCCCTGCGCATCGGCCAGGAAGTGTTGCCGCTGGTGCAGCAGGCGGCCACCACCACCCCTTTGCAGGCCAGTGCCTGAAGCCGAACGGAGCTGAACATGAGCCAACCCCTCGATACCCTGTGGTACACCCGCTGTCCGGTGCCCACCGGCCTGGGCATCGCCGTGCAGCAAGGCTGGCTGCAGGAAGACCTGGCCGGCCTCGGCACCCAGGTGCAGTCCCTGCGTGAAGCCGACCAGCAGGCCGTGCGCGAATCGCACTTCGACCACAGCCTGCTCAATTCGGTACGCCACGGCGGCAGCATCCCGGCCATCTGGGCCCGCGCCCAGGGCCGGGACACCCGCGTGATCGGCCTGTCGTGGGCCGATGAGGCGCAGTTGATCCTGACCCGGCCAGACAGCGGCATTCACACCGTGAAAGACCTCAAGGGCCGCCGCTTCGGCCTGCCCGACTGGGCCGCCGCACAGATCGACTTAACCCGCGCGCAAGCCCTGCGCGGGCTGGAAAACGCCCTCAAGCTGGCAGGCTTGCAAGTGGGCGACGTGGACCTGGTCAACTACCGCTACGACGGCACCTTCAGCGACCGCCCAGTGCGCAACGTGGCCGGCACACCGGTGTCCAGCACCCAGAGCGAAGGCCGCAACCTGGAGCTGGCCGGCCTGCTGCGCGGCGAGGTCGATGCAATCTTCCTCAAGGGCGCCAGCGCCGTGCAACTGGCCCACGCCTTTGCCCTGCACACGGTGATCGACACCGGCAGCCACCCCGACCCGCTGATCCGCAGCAACAACGGCACGCCACGCACCCTGGCGGTAGACAGCCACCTGCTGGCGCAGCACCCGCAGGTGGTGCGCACCCTGCTCGGCTCGGTGCTGCGCGCCGAACGCTGGGCCCACCAGCACCCCGACGAAACCCGCCGCTACCTGGCGCGGGAAACCAACAGCAGCGAGTACTGGGTGCAAGTGGCTTACGGCACCGACGCCCACCTGCGCCTGAGCACGCGCCTGGACGAACAGGCCATCGATGCCTTGCAGGACTTTGTCGAGTTCCTCAAGCGCTGGCGCTTCATCCCGGCGCGCTTCGAGGTGCGCGACTGGATCACTCGCCAACCACTGGACCAACTGCTGGCCCCCCTCCAAATGGACAGGAAACCCGTTACCCCATGACCAAGCCCCTGGAAACGCTCTGGTACACCCACAGCCCCGTGCCCACCGGCCTCGGCATCGCCGTGCAGTCGGGGCGGCTGGCCGAGGCCTTTACGCCGTTTGGCACCAATATCCAGTCGCTGCGCGAGTCCAGCGAACGCGAGGTGCGCGAAGCCCACTACGACCATCACCTGCGGAACTCGGTGCGCCACGGCGGTAACATCCCGGCCATCTGGGCCTACGCCAGCGGCGTCGAGACCCGCGTGCTGGGGCTGTCGTGGAGTGATGAGGTGCAGTTGATCCTCACCACCGAAGAAAGCGGCGTACGCAGCATTCGCGACCTGAAGAACCGCCGTTTCGGCATACCCAAGTGGGCCAACGTACAGATCGACTTCACCCGTGCCCAGGCCCTGCGCGGGCTGGAAAACGCCCTGAAGCTCGAAGGCCTGGCGGTGGCCGATGTGGAGCTGGTCGACTACCCCTACGGCGGCACCTACAGCGACGACGCCAAGCAGCACCTGTACGGCGCTGAAGTGAGCCTGGACACCAGCCGCTTCAGCCGCCGCAACAATGAGCTGATCGGCCTGCTGCGGGGCGATATCGACGCCATCTTCCTGAAGGGTGCGCACGCGGTGCACCTGGCCCATGAGTTCGGCCTGCGCGTGGTGGTCGATACCGGCAGCCACCCCGACCCGCTGATCCGCAGCAACAATGGCACCCCACGCACGCTGACCGTGGACCGGCATTTGCTGGAAAACCACTTCGATGCCAGCCGTACGCTGGTCGACACGGTGCTGCGCACCGAGCAATGGGCCTGGGCCAACCCGGAGGAGACGCGGCGCTTTTTGGCGCGCGAACTGAACACCAGCGAGTACTGGGTGGCAGCGGCCTATGGCGATGATGCGCACCGGCGCTTGCGTACTACCCTGGACAGCCGCTCGATCGAGGCGCTGCAGGACTTTACCGAGTTCCTGTTCAGGTGGGGGTTCATTCCACGGCGTTTCGATGTGCGGGAGTGGATTGATTTTCGCGTGCTGGAGAGTGTGATCGGTTCGACTTCGCGGTTGGCGGTTTGAGATTTTTGGGGCTGCTGCGCAGCCCCAACAATCTCAGCCCCACCACTGCTGCCCCAGCAGCACCCGCCCAGCACCCCACTGCTGCCCAATCTGCAACACCCTCTCAAAACTCTAATAAACACGATACATTTCAATAGCTTAACAACATGGCACAGTCCCTGCTCTAGCTCTCCCCAATAACGCTTTACATACGGGGAGATCCACCATGCACCAACTCAATCCACTGGCCCGCCAGATCAGCCTGGCGCTTCTGCTGGCCGGCACCGGCAGCCAGTCCATCGCCGCCAACGAAGACAATAAAACCGAACCGGCCCTGGAAACCGTCACGGTCACCGCCCAGCACCGCGAGCAGACGTTGCAGGAAGTCCCGGTGGCCGTGTCGGCCATCAAAGGCACCAGCATCACCGCCGATGGCGTGCGCTCGATGGGCGACATCACCACCTTCGTGCCCAACGCCTCGGCCAAGAACCCCGACGGCGACGGCCGCCCGCGTTGGTACATCCGCGGCCTGGGCACCGGCGACACCGGCGCGGCAACGGTCTTCCCGGTGGGCATCTACGCCGATGACGTCTACCTCAACGCCCCCATCGCAGGCGGTGGGCCGCTGTTTGACCTGGAGCGCATCGAAATACTGCGTGGGCCCCAAGGCACCCTGTATGGCAAGAACACCACTGCCGGCGCAGTGAACGTGATCTCGAAGAAGCCCACCTTCGACACCGACGGTTATGGCACCGTCGGCTTTGGCAGCAAGAACGAACGCATCGTCACCGGCGCCATCGGCGGCGCGCTGGTGGACGAAAAGCTGGCCGGGCGAGTGGCGCTGTATTCCGAGGAGCGTGACGGCTTCCAGAACAACGACTTCGACGGCAACACCTATGGCGATGTGAACAAGAAAGCCATCCGCCTGCAGTTCCTGGCCCAGCTCAACCCCGACCTGGACGCCCTGCTCAAGGTCCACAGCCGCCAGTTCAAGGGCGACGGCAGCAATGGTTCGCTGCCCGTGGGCCGCTACTACAACGTCGGCTACGAACGCCCGCATGGCCGCGACATCTCGCTGAACGTCAACGAAGACTACCGCCTGGACCACGACGGCGCCTCGCTGACGTTCAACTACTACCTGGGCGACTACACGCTGACCTCGATCAGCGCCTACGACTACATCCGCAACCGCTCCACCAGCGACGCCGACTACACCCCCTACGAGGTCAACGGCGCGTCGATCACCGACAACAGCTACCGCCAATGGTCGCAGGAGCTGCGCCTGGCCTCGCCGGAAGACCGCCCGCTGCACTGGCTGCTGGGTGCGCACTACTTCCACGAAGACCTCGACAGCTCGGCACAGCGGGTGGTCACCCCCGGGCCGACGCCCAACGGCACCGGCTCGAACCAGGTGGGTACCACGGCGTTCCGCGACATGGGCTTCGACCACCGCACCGACAGCTACGCGCTGTTTGGCAACCTGACCTACGACTTCACCGACGACTTCAGCGTCACTGGCGGCCTGCGCTGGACGCAGGAGAAAAAGGACATCGACCTGGACCTGGTGCAACTGACCCGCGCCACCGCCAACGGCCCGCTGGTCCCGCTGGGTGGCGTGGGCACCAACGGCAATCGCCAGGAAGACAAGACCTGGGAAGCCTGGACCTACGACCTGACGCCCGAGTACCGCATCAACGACAACCTGCGGGTGTTCTTCCGCTACGCCCACGGTTTCCGCTCGGGCGGTTTCAACACCGGGCTGTCGACCAGCCTGGCGCAGCTGACCACGGTCGACCCGGAAGAGCTGGATGCCTATGAGCTGGGGCTGAAGTCGGAGTGGTTCGACCGCCGCCTGACCGTCAACGCCAACCTCTTCTACTACGACTACTCCGACATCCAGGTGAACCTGCTGACGGTGAACAATGGCGTGCTCACCACCGCACTGACCAACGGCGCCAAGGGCAAGGTCAAGGGTGCGGAGCTGGAGATCGAAGGCCAGCCGACCGAGCGCCTGCACCTGCGCGCGGCGGTGTCATTCCTTGACACCGAATACACCGACTTCAAGAACACCAACCCCACCACTGGCGTGGTAACCGGCGACTACAGCGGCAACAGCTTCGTGCGTTCGCCGCGCAACGTGGTGTCGCTGGGTGCCGACTACACCATTCCGCTGGAAGTGGGCGGCAAGCTGGTGGCAGGGGGCGACGTGAGCTTCCGTGACAAGGAGTACTTCCTGGCCGACCGCCAGAGCAGCGCCGACGAAACCCTCAGCCAGCCCCACTACACATTGGCCAACGCCCGCCTGAGCTGGTTCAGCCACGACGACAAGCTGAGCGTGACCGGTTTCGTCAACAACCTCACCGACCGCCGCTACCAGGTGCACGGCCGGCCCAACGGTACCGCCGGGCAGTACGTGATCACCTACGGCGACCCGCGCACCGTCGGGCTCAGCGTTACCAGCCGGTTCTAGGTTGCCCTTTCGGGCCTTATCGCCGGCAAGCCAGCTCCCACAGCTACAGCACAGGGCCTGAAACCTGTAGGGACCTGTGGGAGCTGGCTTGCCGGCGATAGGGCCAGCACTGCCAAGACATCATTCAGCAGGAACACCCCATGCCCCACCACACTCCCTTGGCCAGCGCCATCGCTTTGGCCATCGCCGGCCTCGCCATGCCCGCATTCGCTGCCGAACCCGCCGACCGCCTCGACACCGTGGTCGTGGTCGGCACCCACCGCAGCGACGTCACCGCCCTGCAAAGCGCCGCGCCGGTCGATGTGCTGAGCGGTGAAAAACTCCAGGAAACCGGCGCCAGCGACCTGTCCGCGGCACTCACTGCGCTTTCGCCTTCGTTCAGCTTCCCCCAGTCGCCTCAGGGCGCCTTTGCCGGTTCGATTGCCCAGGGCGCCTCGCTGCGCGGCCTGGCCTCCGACCAGGTGCTGGTGCTGGTCAACGGCAAGCGCCGCCACACCAGCGCCAACGTCACCCGCCAGGGCTTGGTCAACGCCCGTGGCGCGGCGGCCGTGGACCTCAGCCTGATCCCGCTGTCGGCCATCGAACGGGTGGAAATCCTGCGCGATGGCGCAGCCGCCCAGTACGGCTCGGACGCCATTGCCGGGGTGATCAACATCGTGCTCAAGGAGCGCGACGAGGGTGGTAACGCCGGCTACCGCTTCGGCGGCTACAAGAAAGGCGACGGCCTGCAACGCAAGCTCAGCGGCTGGAAGGGCTTTGCCTTGCCCAACGACGGCTTCCTGACCCTGGCCTTCGACGCCGGCAGCCAGGACCCCGCCAGCGACACCCGCGACGACAACCGCCTGTTCTACCCCGGCTCCACCAGCATTGACACCGCGCGCGAGCAGAACAACCGTTACCGCAACTGGCGCTGGGGTTCGGGCAATGTCTCGGACCAGTACAACTTTACCGCCAATGCCGAAATGGGTTTGAGCGAGGGGCTGAGTGCCTACGGTTTTGCCACCTATGCGCACAAGAACACGGATGCCGAGAACTTCTTCGACCCGCCCACCACGTTGCGCAACAACTACGGCAGCGTAGCCCTGGCGCGCTACCCGGACGGCCGCCTACCGGTCACCCGCTACGGCCTGGAAGACTTTGCCGTCACCGGTGGCCTGCGCTTCGAGGACCAGGCCCTGGGCAAATTCGACCTGGCGCTGAACTACGGCAATAACCGCGTCGACTCCACCGACCGCGACGCCATCAACCCCAGCTGGGGCACCGCCAGCCCGTCGACCATCTACACCGGTCGCCGCGAAGCCGACCAGACCAACCTGTCCCTGGACTGGACCCGCGACTTCGCCAACGACTGGCTGTTCAAGCCGCTGACCGTTTCCGCCGGGCTGGCCTGGCGCCAGGAAAACTACGACCTCAGCGAAGGCGACGCCGCCGGCTGGTCGAACGGGCCGCTGTTCAACACCATCGACCCTCTCTCCGGCAGGCGCATACCCGGCTACTACTCGGGCATCACCCAGGTCGATGCCGTGTCGCTGGACCGCCGCGTGATCGGTGCCTACTTTGATGTCGAAGCCCAGCTGAGCGAAAAGTTGCAGGCCGGCGTGGCCGTGCGCAGCGAGCACTATTCGGACTTCGGCGACACCACCAATGGCAAGTTGTCGTTGCGCTACGACTTCACCCCGCAGATTGCCGCGCGCGCCAGCGCCAGTACCGGCTACCGTGCGCCTTCGCTGGTGCAGAGCGGGTTGTCGTCGTTTAGCGTACAGGTGGTGGAACAGCCCCCAGGCAGTGGCAACTGGGTCGAGGTGCAGCAGCGCACCCTGCGTGCCGACAGCCCGGAAGCGGCCCTGCTTGGCGGCAAGGCGCTGAAACCTGAAGAATCGACCAACTTCTCCGTGGGCCTGGTCTGGCGGCCATTGCCCAACGCCTCGGTCACACTCGACGCCTACCGTATCGACATCGACAACCGCATCACCCTGTCCGACCAATTGCCTGCATCGGTGGTGGGTCCGATCTTCGCCGGTACCCCTTACGCCAACATCCAGAGCGCGGCGTTCTACACCAACATTGCCGACACACGCACCGATGGCTTCGAATTGGCCGGCCATTACCAGCTGGATGCAGGCCGCTGGGGGCGCGTGGACTTCAACGGTGGCTACGCGCGCAACAACACCCGTATAACCGGGCTGGATGATGTGGGCGGCATCCCTGGCAGCCAGATCATCGGCCGCAACACCCAGGGGCTGATCGAAGACGGCACCCCCGAAGACAAGCTGACCCTCAGTGCCAACTGGCTGTATGACGGCTGGAGCGTCACCGTCGCCCAGCGCCGGTATGGGGAATGGAAGAACCGCAACGCCGCCAACCCGACGCTGGACCAGACCTTCAGCCCGCAATGGGTGACCGACCTGGACGTGTCGTACCGTTTCGACCTGGGCCTGACCTTGTCGGCGGGCGCGATCAATCTGTTCGACAGCCACCCGGACAAGCTGGAAGGTGCACAGCTGTATGGCGTGCCCAAGTACTCCATCACCAGCCCGGAAGGCGCGCAGGGGGCGTTCTACTACACCAGCGTGAGTTACGACTTCTAAGCTGAAACCGGGTTGCCTTCTTCGCGGGCTTGCCCGCTCCCACAGGTCCTGCACAGGTTCGCAGACGGGTGCCATCCTGTGGGAGCGGGCATGCACGCGAAGAATCCAGCACCGATGCTGCTGACTGACTGCTGCTCTAGCAGCACCTCGCTGCTGCTCAAGCATCACCCTCACCTTCCAGCCCCGCAATCCGGGGCTTGCGCCCCCTGGCACAGCTCTTGCGATACAGCTCTACCCTCTGCTTTCCCAAGGCCAGCCATGCGCGTGCTTTCTCGTCTTTCCTGGTTCATCTCCCCCCTGGCCCTGCTTATCTGCTGGGCCGTGGTGGCCTATGCCGGGCTATTCCCGGCCAACCTGCTTATCCCGCCGCTGGAGGTGTGGCACAGCCTCACCGACCTGCTGGCCACCGGCGAGTTGCAAGAGCACTTGGCCGGCAGCCTGTCGCGACTGGCCCTGGGCTTTACCGGCGGCGCACTGGCCGGCCTTGGTTTCGGCGCGGCGCTGGCCTTGTCGAAGACCGTGGAGGCCTACTGCGCCCCGCTGTTCCACACCCTGCGCCAAGTGCCCAGCATCGCGTTGATCCCGATGTTCGTGCTGCTGTTTGGGGTGGATGAAACCTTCAAGGTGATCATCGTCGCCAAGACTGCGTTTTTCCCGGTGGCACTGGCCACCTGCGAAGGTATCCGCGCGATCCCTCGCAGCCATTTCGAAGTGGCGGCGGTTTACCGCCTGCGCTGGCCCACGCTGGTGGGGCGGATTGCCCTGCCCGCCGCGGTGCCGGCGATCGTCACCGGTATCCGCGTGGCCCTGACCCGCGCCTGGGTAGTGCTGGTGGCTTGCGAGCTGCTGGCGGCCGACAGCGGCCTGGGGCAGATGATCGAGATGGGCCGGCAGATGCTGCGCATCGATGTAGTGATGGTCGGCGTTGTATTGACCGGGCTTATCGGCTTCAGCCTGGACTTCACCCTGCGCCGCGTGGAACGACGCCTGTCCGCCTGGCAAAGCCACTGAGGAGGCTGTGATGAAACGACTTGATTTGCGTGGCCTGGTACTGCCGCTGTTGCTGCTCGGCGCCTGGGAGTATGCCTCGCGCCAAGGTGCAGCCGGGGCCTACGCCTTCGTCCCACTGGCGCAGGTGGGCACAGCATTGGCCGAACTGCTGGGCAGCGGCGAACTGCTGGTCAACCTGTGGGCGAGCCTGTTACGTACCTGCAGCGGCCTTGCCATCGGCATTGTCGGCGGTGTCGGGCTGGGTGCGTTGATGGCCCTGTCCTCCCCCGCCAACCGCCTGATCGCGCCGCTGTTCCATGCCTTGCGCCAGGTGCCGATGCTGGGCTGGATCCCGCTGATCGCCTTGTGGCTGGGTAACGGCGAAGGCGCCAAGCTGCTGATCGTCAGCCTGGCAGCGTTGTACCCGATGGTGCTCAACACCTTCGAGAGCCTGCGCCAGGTCGCCGGCCAGCACCGCGAAGCGGCACGGGTGCTGATGCTCGGCCGCTGGCAGCAGCTTTGGCTGATCCTGTTGCCCGCCGCACTGCCCGGCATTGCCGCCGGGGTACTGCAAGCCTTGGCCTTCGCCTGGGTAACCTCGGTGGGCAGCGAGCTGTTCCTGTCTGCCGGGGCCGGCCTTGGCAGCCTGATGATGAACGCCGAAGCTGCGGCGCGCATGGAGATCATCGTGGTCTGCGTGCTGTGCATCGGCCTGACTGGCTACCTGATGTCCTGGCTGTGCACCCTGCTCACCCGCCGCCTGCTGCGCTGGCGCACCAACCATTGAAAGGCCCGACCATGAACGCCATCGCCCACGTTTTACCCACCACCGCCAGCACCGGCGCGCTGACCATTCGCGGCCTGAACAAGGCGTACCCGCTCAAGGGCAAGCATGTGCCAGTGCTCGAAGGAATCGATCTGGATATCCGCCCGGGCGAATTCGTCAGCATTCTCGGCGCCAGCGGCTGTGGCAAGTCTACCCTGCTGCGGCTGATCGTCGGCCTCGACCAGGACTACCAGGGCCAGATCCTGCTGGACCGGCAACCCGTGCGCGGGCCGGGCCTGGAGCGCGGTATCGTGTTCCAGGACCATCGTCTGTTCCCGTGGATGACCCTGCAGCAGAACATTGCCTTGGCCTTGAAAAACCATGCGTTACCCGCAGCCGAGAAAAACAGGTTGGTGGCCGAGCACATCGAACTGGTAGGCCTGAGTGGTTACGAGCAGGCCTACCCGCACCAGCTGTCCGGCGGCATGGCCCAGCGCGCGGCAATTGCCCGGGCGCTGGTGAACAAGCCCAAGGTGTTGTTGCTGGACGAACCGCTCGGCGCACTGGACGCCCTGACCCGGGTACGGTTGCAGCAGGAGTTGCAGCGCATCTGGGTGCAGGAGCGTTGCACGGTAATCATGGTGACCCATGACATCGAGGAAGCGCTGTACCTGGGCGACCGGGTGATCGTGATGGACGCGCACCCTGGGCGGATTCGCGAGGACTTGCGCATTGATCTGCCACACCCGCGACAGCGGGACAGCCAGGTGTTGCAGGGGTACAAGCAGCGGTTGCTGGGGGAGCTGGTGGGGCATTGAAAAAGCGGTGAACTGAACGATTGACGGGGGCTGCAACACTGAACATGAACAATCTGTTCGATGAAAAATACTATGCTGGCACGGCGGGCATCTACGGGCATTATGGTGTGCCACGCACTGCGATGCTGGATTTGCGCTACGACTTCTGAAAAACAAGGTAGACCATAGGAGCTTCACACATGGACGTACGCTGCACATCGATCGAAGATGTTCGCACACGCATTGATCACATTGACCAGCGCCTGGTTGCCCTGCTCGCTCAACGCGGGCATCTGGTGGCACAGGCGGCCGCCTTCAAGAAAACCAGCGACGACGTTCGCGCGCCCGCGCGAGTCGAGCAGGTGATTGCCAAAGTGCGGGGTATCGCCGTGGAGACGGGCGCCTCACCGGAGGTGGTGGAGCGGGTTTACAGGGCAATGATTGCGGCGTTTATCGATGAAGAGTTGCAGGTGCATGCGGGGTTGGCCGGCAAGTAAGCCAGGGGCTGCTGCGCAGCCCCTGTATTTCAAGGCAACGGCCTGTTCCTCAGGTGCTCAACCTGCCAGGATGAAGTCCGCTATAGTCACCGTGGTCGCATCCGCCACCCCCGCCAGGCGGATGGAGTCGGCAGCGCCGATGTGAACCAGCGTATCAGCGCCAACATCGGCGATGGTGACGCTGGCGGCGAAGGTCGCTGCGGTGATGTTCAGGGCGGTGATATCCAGCCGGTCCTGGCCACCCGCCGCAATGGCATCGAAGTTGATGATCCGGTCGTTGCCGAAACCGGCCGCGAACTGGAACACGTCATTGCCGTCAGTGGCCATCATCGTGTCGTTGCCCTCGCTGGTGCCGCCCAGCACGATGTGCTCGGCACCGGCATAGCGGATGTAGTTAGTGTCCGGGCCAGCCGTCAGCGGGCTGTCGCGGAACACCACCTGCTCGCCGTTTTCGCCCAGTGGGTCTGGATGCTACCCGTCAGGAGGTAATTTCCGGCACCTCCCGCGAGTACCGCGGCGTACAGAGCGGCGCCTTGCGCCAAGCGCTGGAAAAGGCCGTGGACTCCAACGAGCGTTCGCTGATTTCGACCCGCAAAGGCTTCAAGGAAGGCGGCACCAGCACCAAATCGGACGTGCTCAATGCCGAGGAACATAAGGGCCTCTTCGCAGCACAAGGCTGCTCCTGCAGAGTACCGAGGTGGGCGCGATCATCAGTGTCAGGACCACAAGTCTACGATAGATGCGACGCATTTCTTCGCGCTATGATCGGTCACCTTGCCGCGGACGTCCTGCCCATGCCCGTAGACCTTCAAGCCTTGTACCCCAGGTTGATCCACCTGATGCTGGACACCGTGTTCGTGGTAGACAGGGACAACCAGATCGCCTTCGTCAGCGATGCCTGCGAGGCCCTGCTGGGTTACAAGCCCTGCGAAATGATCGGCACGCCGATCACCGACTACATGCACCCCGACGACCTGGCGGCCACGCGCGCGTCGATTGTGCGGGTGATGAACGGTCAGCCCCATTACGATTTCCGTAACCGCTATGTGCGCAAGGATGGCGGTATCGTGCACATCCTGTGGGCAGCCAGCTGGTCCGAAGAGGCTCAAGCGCGCATCGGTGTGGCGCGGGATGTGACGGCCCTGCGCCAGGCTGAAGAGGAACTGCGCTTCCTTGCCCATCACGACCCGCTGACCCGGCTGGCCAACCGGGCCATGTTCAATGAACGGCTGGACAGTGCCCTTGCCACAGCGCGGCAGCACGATGGCACGCTGGGGTTGCTGTTTCTGGATATCAATGACTTCAAGGAAATCAACGATGTGCACGGGCATGCTGTGGGTGATCGGGTGCTGTGCACGCTTGCGCGGCGGCTGGAAGGCTGCGTACGCGCAACCGACACGGTGGCGCGCATGGGCGGTGACGAGTTCACCGTGCTGTTGAACGATTGCCCCTCGCCAGTGGCCATTGCCGAGCAGGTAGCCCGCATTTTGGCGGTCATGGCCGAGCCGCTCGGTATGGAGTTGTCCGGCATCGACACGCCGTCCTGCAGCATCGGCGTGGCGCGCTTCCCTGAGGATGGCAACGATGCCGACATGCTGCTGCGTCATGCCGATGGGGATATGTACCGGGTCAAGCGAAAACACACGGCGACCGGGTAACGATACAGCACACGTTCAACCACCGGGATACCACCATGCCTGACCCTGAAAGCACTTTGCTCGACAGTTGGCAGCACAACGCCTACGCCTGGATCGACGCCGTGCGCAGCGGCGCCATCGAGAGCCGTCGCCAGGTCACTGACCAGGCCATCCTGCTCGCCATCCTCGGCCGACAGCCCGGGCGAGTGCTGGACCTGGGCTGTGGTGAGGGCTGGTTGCTGCGTGCACTGGAGGACCGCGGTATCGAAGCCGTGGGCGTGGATGGTGACCGGACGCTGGTAGAGGCCGCGCGCGCGGCGGGCTCGGCCGAGGTGCACCTGGCCAGCTATGCGCAGTTGGCCGATGCGCAGGTTTATGTGGGCACAGGGTATGACCTGGTCTGTGCCAACTTTGCGCTGTTGCACCAGGACATCATCCCGTTGCTGGCGGCCATGAAAGATTTGCTGGTGCCGGGTGGCGCACTGGTGATCCAGACGTTGCACCCCTGGAGCGTTGCCGGCGGGGAGTATCAGGATGGCTGGCGGGAGGAGTCGTTTGCCGGGTTTAACGGGGACTGGCAACCGATGCCGTGGTACTTCCGTACGTTGGCCAGCTGGCTGAATGCACTGGACATGGCCGGGTTGCGCCTGCTCAGTTTGCAGGAGCCACAGCACCCGCAAAGTGCAGTGCCGCAGTCGCTGTTGATGGTAGCTGAGCGCCCCTGAGTCATACACCCTCGGTGTAGGAGCGGCCTTGCGCCGCTCCTACACCGACCGCGTCGGGGTCAGAGGACGGGCTTGCGCGCCGCGCCGCTGCGGGCCTTGGCCATGGCTGCCAGGCGCACCGCGACGTTGGCCGCGCCGTAACCGGTATAGCCCCCCTTGCGCTGGATGATTTCGAAGAAGAAGCGCTCTTCAAACGGTTCGGTGTACACGTGGAACAGCTCGCCGCCCTGGGCGTCGCGGTCGTACAGCACGTTGTAGTACGCCAGTTCGCTGAGGAATTCGTCGTCGAAATCGAAGCGCGCCGCCAGGTCGTCGTAATAGTTCAGCGGGATTTCCAGCAGCGGTACTCCAGCCAGCTTGGCACGCGCCACTTCACGGAAGATGTCATCACAATCGAAGGCAATGTGATGCACCCCCGAACCGCGGTAGCTGGAGAGTGCATGGGCAATGGCGGTGTTGCGGTTTTCCGAGATGTTCAGCGGCAGGCGCAAAGTGCCGCATTGGCTGCGCAGGGCGCGGCTCTTGACCAGGCCATACGGGTCGGGCAGCACCACTTCGTCGTCGGCAGCGAAGTCGAACAGGCTCTTGTAGAACAGCACCCAGCTGTCCAGCGACTCGGCTGGCAGGGCCAGGGCCATGTGGTCGATGCGACGCAGGCCGCCAGTGGCGGTGGCGCTCTTGTCCAGGCTGAAATCGGTGTCGTACAGCGTGTGGCCAGCGGTGCCCTGCTCCACCAGGTACAGCAAGCTGCCGTCCGGTGCGCGTACCGCCGGTACTTCGCACTCGTTAGGGCCGACCAGGCCGCGGAACGGCTGGCCACGGAAGGCGGTGGCACGCTTCAGGGCGGCTTGCGGGTCCTTGACCCGCAGTGCGGTGGCGCACAGCGACGGGCCGTGGGCCTCGAAGAAGTTGTGGCCGAAGGAGTACGGTTCGGCGTTCAGGACAATGTTGATATCGCCCTGGCGCAGCAGTTGTACGTCCTTGCTGCGGTGTTTGCCAGCTTCGGCAAAGCCCAGGCGCTTCAGCCAGCTGCCCAGGCGCGCGCCGACGGCTTCGTCGACCGCAAATTCAAGGAACTCCACGCCGTCATAGGCGCTGGCCGCGGGCGGGGTGAACAGCACGCCAGGTTCGATCGGCGTGTTTTCCTGCTCGAGGCGCAAGCGGGTCTGTTCTTCGAGATACAGCAGCGAACGCAGGCCGTCGGCGGCATTCTGCCGGGTGGGCGCGGCGCGGAAGCCGTCGTTGAAGATTTCCAGCGACAGCGGGCCACGGTAGCCAGTGGCAAGAATCGGCGCCAGGAAACCCGCCATGTCCATTTCGCCCTGCCCCGGGAAGCAGCGGAAGTGGCGGCTCCACTCCAGCACATCCATGGCCAGGATCGGCGCGTCAGCCATCTGCACGAAGAAGATCTTGTCGCCGGGGATGTCGCGGATCGCGCTGGGGTCGCCCTTCAGCGACAAGGTGTGGAAGCTGTCGAGAATCACCCCTAGGGCCGGGTGGTCGGCTTGGCGCACCAGGTTCCAGACTTGCTGGTAGGTGTTGACGTGACGGCCCCAGGCCAGGGCTTCATAGCCAATGCGCAGGCCACGTTTGCCGGCATGCTCGCCCAACAGGCGCAGGTCGTCGACCAGCAGCTGTTCATCGCCCAGGGCATCGGCCTGAACGTTGCTGCATACCAGCACCAGGTCGGTGCCCAGCTCTTGCATCAGGTCGAACTTGCGCTCGGCGCGGTCGAGGTTTTTCTGCAGGCGGTCGCGGCGGCAGCCTTCGAAGTCGCGGAACGGCTGAAACAGGGTAATGGCTATCCCTAAGTCGGCGCACATCTGGCGCACCTGGCGCGGGCTGCCGGCGTAATACAGCAGATCGTTTTCAAAGATCTCGACGCCGTCAAAACCGGCGGCGGCGATGGCTTCGAGCTTTTCCGGCAGGGTGCCGCTCAAGGACACGGTAGCGATCGAACGCTGCATGACGGGAGTTCCTTGTTGTTAGAAAATGACGGTGCCAGTCAGGTAAAAAACCACTGTCACAGTTTATGGCACGATCGATTATTCGCAGGTAAAGTCGTCGCTTCAATCTCTTTGTACGGAATGGTTAGTTTTGCGTTCGATTATCGCACAAAACCCGTTTTAACGAATTGCTAGACCGCTGGCCCGTGGTCAACATGAACCACAGACGCAGGCACACCGACCACTGCCTCCTGCCTTGGCGAACCAACGGCGGAACCTGCGCAAACAACAATAACAACGGAGACAACGATGGCTCACTCCAGCTCGCAAGCCAAAAAAGCGACCGCCAGTGGATGGATAGGCTCGGCACTCGAGTACTACGACTTCTTCATCTACGCCCAGGCCGCTGCACTGATTTTCCCGCAGATCTTCTTCCCCAATACCGACCCGAAAATGGCCATCATCGCCTCGTTGGCCACCTACGGCGTGGGCTACCTGGCGCGTCCGGTCGGTGCTTTCGTGCTGGGCCACTGGGGTGACACCCGCGGTCGCAAGAACGTACTGCTGCTCTGCATGTTCCTGATGGGCCTGTCGACCATGGCGGTAGGCCTGCTGCCCACCTACCACGACATCGGCTACCTCGCGCCGGCCTTGCTGGTGGTACTGCGCCTGATCCAGGGCTTTGCCGTGGCGGGGGAAATCTCCGGGGCCAGCTCCATGATCATGGAGCACGCGCCGTTCGGTCGAAGAGGCTACTACGCCAGTTTCACCCTGCAAGGCGTGCAGGCCGGCCAGGTACTGGCGGCGGCAGTGTTCCTGCCACTGGCCTACTTCATGCCTAGCGAAGCCTTCACCGAATGGGGCTGGCGCATTCCGTTCCTGATGAGCGCCATCGTGCTGATCGCAGGCTTCATCATCCGCAAGGAAGTGCATGAAACCCCGGCATTCGTGAAGGAAGAGAAGCAGGACAAGGTTGCCAAGTCGCCCATCAGCGAAGCCTTCCGTCACAGCTGGAAGCACATGGTGCTGGTGATGTTCATGGCCCTGATGAACGTGATCCCGGTGGTAGCCACCATCTTCGGTGCGGCCTACGCGGTGCAGCCGGCCTATGGCATCGGCTTCGACAAGAGCGTGTACCTGTGGATTCCGGTGGTCGGCAACATCGTCGCAGTGCTGGTGATCCCGTTTGTCGGCAACCTGTCGGACAAGATTGGCCGTCGACCGACCATGATCGCCGGTTGCCTGGGCTCTGGCCTGCTGGCCTTCGTCTACCTGTATGCAATCAGCATCCAGAACGTGCCAATGGCGTTCGCCGCCTCGATCGTGATGTGGGGCATGGTCTACCAGGGTTACAACGCGGTGTTCCCAAGCTTCTACCCAGAGCTGTTCCACACCCGCTACCGCGTTTCGGCCATGGCCATCGCACAGAACATCGGCACCATGCTGACCGCCATGCTGCCGGCGCTGTTCGCCCTGATTGCACCACCTGGCTCGGACAACATCCCGCTGGTAGTCGGTAGCCTGGCGTTCTTCATCACCTGCGTGTGCGCCCTGGCCGCTTACATCGCCCCGGAAACCCATCGCCTGACGATGGAAGACCTGGGTAACCCGAACGCCAAGCCGATGGAAAAGGCAGCGTATGAAGCTAGCCGTAAAGGTAGCTTTCAGGCAGTGAGCCACTGATAGATTGCAGGGGGCTGCTTTGCAGCCCTTTCGCGGCACAAGGCCGCTCCTACAGGTGGATCGCATGAGCCCAGGCTTGCGCGTTGCCCTGTAGGAGCGGCCTTGTGCCGCGAACGGGCCGCAACGCGGCCCCGGCAGTCTCAGCCTGCAACCACTTCCTGCAACCTCTCCCAAAGCTTCTCGACATGCTCCCGCTCAGTCGGCAGCGCACCCACCGACACCCGCACCATCCATCGCCCGTCCAGCGTCGCTGGCGTCACGTACGCATCCCCGGACGCATTCAGCCGCTCGGCCCACCCCTTGGTATGCGCATCCAGCGCCTCCCCTTCCAGCCCCGCCGGCCGATGGCGAATGCACAAGGTCTGCAATTGCACCGGTGCCAGCACTTCCCACTGCGCAGCCGCCCCTACCTGCTCCGCCAGCCACCGGGCATTGTCCAGGTCACGCCGCAGCCGCGCCTGCAACGCTTCTACACCCTCGCTGCGCAACATGAACCACAGCTTCAACGCGCGGAACCGACGGCCCAGCGGTATGCCCCAGTCACGCAGGTTCTTTACCTCGCTATCCACCGCCGATTGCAGGTAGCTGGGGTTGGTGCTCATTACCCGGATCAGGTGCTGCGGATCCCGCACGTAGTAGATCGAGCAGTCGAAGGCCACACCCAGCCACTTGTGCGCATTGACCACTACCGAATCGGCCAGCTCGATGCCGTCCCACATCCAGCGGCACTCGGGCAGGATCATCGCCGAACCGGCCATGGCTGAGTCCACATGCAGCCACAGGCCATGGGCCTGGGCGATCTCGCCGATCGGGCGCAGCGGGTCCAGTGCCGTGGTGGTCGTGGTGCCGGTGGTGGCCACCACGGCGCATGGCTGGTTGCCCGCTGCCAGGTCCTGCTCGATGGCTGCCTGCAGCGCCTCCGGACGCAGCGCGTAGCGCTCGTCGGTCGGGATCAGGCGGATGTTGTCGCGGCCAAAGCCTGCCAGCAGCGCGGCCTTGTCCACCGAACTGTGGGCGTGGGCGCTGACATAGACGATCAGGGGTTTGGCCTGGGCTTGCAAGCCACCGCGCACCAGTGCGTAGTCGCTGGCGCGCTCGCGGGCGCTGATCAGTGCCACCAGGGTACTGGTAGAGGCCGTGTCCTGGATCACCCCGCTCCATTGGCCGGACAGGCCGAGCAACTGGCGCAGCCAGTCGAGGGTGGTTTCTTCCAGCTCGCTCAGGGCCGGGCTGGACTGCCACGACAGGCCCAACACGCCCAGGCCGGTGCTGAGGAAGTCGCCAAGTACCGAGGACAGCGTACCGTTGGAGGGGAAGTAGCCGTAGAAGTCCGGGTGCTGCCAATGGGACAGGCCGGGCATGACCAGCTGGTTGACGTCGTCGAGGATGGCTTCGAAAGGCTCACCTTGCTGGGGAGCGGTGTCGGGCAAGGCAGCCTTGAGGTAGCCAGGCTCGACCTGGGCCATGACCGGGCGCTCGCCGACGGTCTGGCGGTAGTCGGCAATCAGGTCGATCAGTTGGTGGCCGTACTGGCGGAATTGTTCGGGGGTCACGTGGGCTCTCCTGTGGGTAATCCACTGCCTGTTCCGGCCCTATCGCCGGCAAGCCAGCTCCCACAGGTAGTCCATAGGCTTCAGACCCTGTGGCTTACCTGTGGGAGCTGGCTTGCCGGCGATAGGGCCGGAACAGGCAACACAATGCCCCAGTCTAGGCACCTATCCCCCGGCGAATAACCCCGCCTTGCGCATACCTGCTATGGCGAACCCGCATGCCCACCCTGCACGCCGAACTGCGACTGACGCCACAGCTCGAACACCCGGTTGCGCAGCCAGCGGTGCTCCGCTGAAGCCTGCAGCCGCTGGTGCCACACCACCCAGTAGCGCTGGCTGTGGTCGATAAAGCCCAACGGCCGCCAGGCCAGGTCATGCAAGCGGCACAATTGCCGGGCGATGTGCTCGGGTACGGTGGCCACGGCCTGGCTGTTGGCAATGACCTTGACGGTGGCGGAAAAAAACGGCACTTCCAGGCTGACCCGCCGCTGCAGGCCCTGAGCGCGCAGGTGGCGGTCGATGAAACTGTCCTTGTCGCCACCACCGGAAATGCGCACATGCTTGTGCGCCAGGTAATCGGCCTGGCTGAGCGCGGAGTGGGTGGCCAGCGGGTGGTCGTGGCGCATCAGGCACACCGCACGGTCCTCACCCAGCAAGCGCCCGTGCAGGTTGGGGGGCGACTCGTCGAACAAGGTGGTTGCCAGGTCGATTTCGCCGCTGGCCAGCAACGCATACTGGCCGGCCTGCCAGGTACGGTACTCCAGCGAGACGCCCGGGGCTTCATGTTCCAGCGCGGCCACCAGCAGCGGCAGCATGTGCTCGGCCACGTAGTCCGAAGCGGCCAGGCAGAAACGGCGCTCACAGCGGGCTGGGTCGAATACGGCGGGCTGGCGCAGGGCGTGCAGTTCTTCGAGAACCTGGCGTAGCGGTTCGACCAGCGCTTCAGCGTATTCGCTGAGTACGTAGCCGCGGCCTTGGCGAACCAGCAACGGGTCGTCGAAAGCTTCGCGCAGGTGGGCCAGCTGGCGGCTGAGGGCCGACTGGCTGACGCCCAGGCGCTCGGCGGCGTGGCTGAGGTTTTTCAGCTGCAGCAGGTGGTCGAGGGTGCGCAGGTGGGCGAGGCTGAGGGAGGCGAAGGTGGGGTTCATCAAGGGTTCGGCTCCAGACCGCAGGCGAGGGCTTTGCCCTCGTTTCGCGGCACAAGGCCGCTCCTACAGAGGAGTGCATAACCCCTGTGGGAGCGGCCTTGCGTCGCGAATGGGCCGCAACGCGGCCCCGGCTTTTTTAGGCGGTCAGACCGACGTAGACGTTCTGCACGTCATCGTTCTCGTCGATCGCTTCGAGGAACGCTTCAACCTCAGCCAGTGCTTCAGCACTCAGGCTGGCTGCGCTCACCGGGTTCTTCGGGGTGTAGCCGATCTTCGCCGAGGTCACGGTAAAGCCATGCTCCGGCAACGCCTTTTGCACGGCATCCAGGTCAGTGGTGTCGGTGATGAACAGGGTCGAACCCTCTTCTTCACCTTCTTCAAAGTCCTGGGCGCCGGCTTCGATGGCGGCCATTTCCGGGTCGGCGTCACCTTCCGGGGTAGCCTCGATCAGGCCGACGTGGTTGAAGTCCCAGGCCACCGAGCCGCTGGCGCCCAGCTGGCCCTTGCGGAACAGCACGCGGATCTGCGCGACGGTGCGGTTGACGTTGTCGGTCAGGCACTCGACGATCAACGGTACCTGATGCGGCGCGAAACCTTCGTAGCTGACTGCCGAGTACTGCACGGTATCACCGTCCAGACCAGCGCCCTTGCGAATCGCCCGTTCCAGCGTTTCACGGGTCATCGAAGCCTTCTTGGCCTGCACGATCGCCAGGCGCAGGCGCGGGTTCATGTCGGGATCGGCGCCCGATTTGGCAGCGATCTGGATTTCCTTGGACAGCTTGCCCATGACCTTGCCTTTGGCATTGGCCGCTGTTTCTCTATGTTTGGCTTTCCACTGTGCGCCCATGTCGACTCTCTTGTTTCAGCGGCCGGTTCAGGAAGCGACCGGCCAAAAGTGGGTGCATTTTATACGCCCTCAGGCATGGGATCGACAAGAAATCTCATCAGCCTTTATCGGCTTTGCCCGCCGCCGCCGCAAACCGTGCCAGGCGCACGTCCAGCCGGCGCGGTCGCAAACCGTGGTCCTCTGCACGCTCCTTGCGGCGGATGGCATTGCGCACCATCAGCGAGCCCAGGTAGCGGATCGGTTCGGGCGGGAAAAGCCCCAGCGGCCCCTTGACCAGCGGCGAACGGGTCCACGGGTTATCCAGCCCCAGCGCCAGCGACGAAAGAATCTGCCCACCCATATGACACGGGCCAACGCCGCTGCCGGAGTACCCAAAGCCATAGAACACGTTGCCCTGCCCGTCCAGGCGACCAAAGAACGGCAAGCCGGTCACCGAGCGGTCCGACGGCCCGTTCCAGCTGGCCGCCAGGGGCACCTCGGCCAAGGCCGGGAAAAACTCGCCAACGGTTTCGCCCAGCAATGGCCGGTACGGCGACGGCTGGTCGAATACCGGCAGCATGCGCCCGCCATAGGCAAAGGTGTTGCCGCCCTTGCCGAGCATCAGCCGGCCATCAGAGGTGTTGTGGTAGTAATGCACGAAAATACGCGAGTCGAGCACGCTGATGCCGCTGTCCAGACCGATCTGGCTTAGCAGTTCGGGGCACGGTTCGGTAATGACCATGTCGCTGGAAACGATCGCCACGCTGCGCTCGAACTGCGGAAAAGCCCGCGCCATCCAGGCATTGAGGCCCAGCACCACGCGATCGGCACGTACGGTTCCATGAGCGGTGCGCACCTGCACCGGGGCGCCGTGCTCCAGGCCGGTCATGGCGGTACCTTCATGAATGCGCACACCGCGCTGCAAGGCCACCCGGCGCAGGCCGCGCACCAGCTTGCCCGGCTGCACCGTGGCTGCCGCCGGCGAGAACCAGCCCTCCAGATGCCGCGCCGAACCCGCCAGACGCTGCACCTGTTCCAAGGGCAGGCGGCGGAACGAATTGATACCCTTCTGCTCCAGCGCAGCGATCACCCCGTCCGTGGCGCCGATCTGTGCCGCGTTGGTGGCGGTGTACAGCGTGCCGTCCAGGCGGTAGTCACAGTCAATGCCGTTGGCCGCGCAAAACGCCCCGATGTCACCGATGCTGCGCTCCGACTCGCGCACCAGGCGCACCGCCTCGGCCATGCCGAACAGGCGCTCCAGGGTGAAGTACTTGGCCGACCAGGACAACGCGCAGCCACCATTGCGGCCACTGGCACCGGCGCCGCAGATGTCGGCTTCGATCAGCAACACATCCAGTGCCGGCACCGCCTCCTTGAGCATCAATGCGGTCCACAGGCCGGTGTAGCCGCCGCCGACAATGCACACATCGCAGCGGGCATCGCCTTGCAGCGGCGGGCACACCGCCTCCTGCGTGGAGTCCAGGGCCTGTTGCAGCCAGAAGGGTCTCATTCGCTCGCTTTCCTTTCAGGTACGCAGTGGCTTGATTGCCATGCTGGTATTCGGTGCCACGTCGTTGCTTTGCACACTGCTGGCCGGGCGGCTGTTCCAGTGCGGCAGCAGCACCAGCGCCGAGAACAGCGCGCAGCCAGCGAACACGATGAACACCGTGACGCCGTCGAAATACCCGGGTAGCAGCCCACCCAGCACCGCCCCCACCGAGCCGCAACCATTGACGAATCCGGCGGCAGTGGCACCGGCCTTGGCGGTACCGAAGTCGATGGCAGCGGCGCCGCTGATCATTGAGTCAGGCCCGTACAGGGTCAGGCCCATGACGAACAGCAAGGCCACCACCAGCATCACGCTTCCGGTGTGCATGGCCGCCATGAACGCCGCCAGGGTCATGGTCAGCAGCACCAGGCTGATCACGCAGGCCGGCATGCGCCGGGCGCCAAACAGTTTGTCGGAGGCCAGGCCGATCATGATCGGACCAAGCAACCCCGCCAGCTCGAAGGCGGTTGGGATGATAGCCGCGCCGACCTTGCCTACTGAGGGCATCTGCTCGAACACGATCACCGGCCCCCACAGCAGGATGGCGTAGCGCGCCGGCTTCAACAGGAAGTACGCAAGCCCTAAAGTCAGCACCGTGCGGTTGCGCAGGATCTCCCTCAGCGGCGCCCACACGCTGCACAGGTTGTCGGCCGGGGCCATGCTCTGCGGCTCGGGTTCCACCGCCGGCAGGCCGACATCCTCAGGCTTGTTGCGCTGCAGGAAGAAAAACAGCACGGCCACCAAAGCCACCACGGCGGCACTGGAGAAGAACGCTGCGTGCCAGGTACCCACCAGGGTATAGGCCCACCACCCCGCGAACGGTGAGGCCACCAGGCCGCCGAAGGCATAGCAGGAACTCCACAGGCCCAGTACCCGCCCACGCTGCGAGGCCGGGAAGAAGCTGCCGATGTTCTTGCACAAACCGGCCCAGCCGGTGGACTGCGCCAGGCCCTGCACCAGCATGCAGGTGGCAAAGATCGGGAAGGTGGCGTAGCTGCCCATCACCACCGCTGCCACAGCAGAAATCAGCAACCCGCCAAGCACCACCACCCGCGGGCCGAAGCGGTCGGCGAGCATGCCCCAGGTAAACTGGCCCACGGCGTAGGCGGCCAGGTAGATGGCGTCGAGGTTGGCCATGGCGGCCTTGTCGAGCATGAAACTTGGGTCTTCAGCGATGCCCAGCTTGGCGACCGAGAAGGCTTTGCGGGTGAAGTAGAAGGCGGCGTAGGCCAGCCAGGTGATGGCGAAAATCTGGATGCGCCAGCGTTTGAACGCGGCTAGGGATTGATTCATGTGTGTCTGACCTCTTGCTCAAGTGTGCCGGCAGAATGTGAAGAAACGCCTGTCTTGTTCTTGTGTTACGCACAGCGATGACGAGGCTGTCATCGGGTCAGGTGGCGCCGTGTGGGCACCAGGGCCCTGGCGGCATTCGTGATGCCGGCACCGGGCTGACATCTATGGAAACAGTTGCGCTAAGATAAATAAAATCGATTTATCGTATTACACACATAAGCCAAGCTTGTTACTGAGGTCAGCCATGTCGGTTTCCCACGCTCAACTCAAAGCCTTCCATGCGGTGGCCGTGCACGGCAGCTTTACCCGCGCTGCGCAAAAGCTGTTCCTGACCCAGCCAGCAGTGTCGGACCAGGTGCGCAAACTGGAGGAGCGCTTCGGCGTATTGCTGTTCCACCGCAACAAGCGTTCGGTGCAACTCACCGACCTTGGCGAGCGCCTGCTGGGCATCAGCCAGCGCCTGTTCGCCTGCGAGGCCGAGGCCCAGGAGCTGCTGCACGATTCGCGCGCGCTGCACACCGGCAGCCTGGTGCTGGCAGTGGATGCCCCGGTGCACGTGCTGCCGCAGGTCGCCCGCTTCTGCCAGCGCTACCCGGGCATTCAGGTGAAGATCGAAACGGGCAATACCGACGAATCGCTTGCGCGGCTGTTCAGCTATCAGGCCGACCTGGCCCTGCTCGGGCGGGATGTCGACGATGAACGCCTGCATTGCCTGCCGCTGCGCCGCGACCCGATGGTGGCGTTTGTGTCCCACCATCACCCCTGGGCCAGCCGTGGCTCGATCAGCCTGGCCGACCTTGATGACATGCCACTGGTGCTGCGCGAGCCCGGCTCGGTGACGCGACAGACCCTGGAAGAAGAGATGCAACGCGCGGGTTTGCGGATTCGCCCGGCGATCCAGGTGGAAGGCCGCGAAGCGGCGCGGGAAGCGGTGGTGGTGGGGATTGGCGTGGGCGTGGTGTCAGCGGCGGAGTTTGGCGCCGATGCGCGGGTGTGTGCGTTGCCGATCGTGGATTGTCAGCGGCATTTGACCGAGACGCTGGTGTGCCTGAGCGAGCAGCGTACGCGGCGTGTCGTGGCGACCTTTTTGCAGGTGGTCGAGGAAGGGTTGTAAGCCTGTACCGGCCCTTGTGCTGCGAAGAGGCCAGTGCAGGCCACCCGACTATGCTGGGTTAACTTCAACCCCCGGCACACTAACCATGCTCTACCGCTTTGCCGCCGACACCCTGGTCCTGCTGCACCTGGCCTTCATCCTGCTAGTGCTGTTCGGCGGCCTGCTGGTGCTCAAGTGGCGCCCTGCCCTGTTAATCCACTTGCCGGCCCTGGCCTGGGGCCTGGCGGTGGAGTGCCTGCACCTGGGCTGCCCGCTCACCACCTGGGAAAACCGCATGCGCAGCGCAGCCGGGGGCGCAGGCTACCAGGGCGGCTTTGTCGAGCACTATATCTGGCCACTGATCTACCCCGCCGGGCTGACACCGCACACTCAATTGCTGTTGGGCAGCATCGTGCTGCTGCTCAACCTGGGCATCTACAGCTACGTGGCCTGGCGCTGGCGCCGGCCTAGCGGGTAGCGATCACGAACAACCGCGGGAACGGCAGCAGCACCTTGCCATCGGTGGCCGGCGGGTAGTCGCGCTGCATGGCCTGCAAGTACATCTGCAGGAAGTCAGCCTGCTCCTGCTCATCAAGCCTGGCCAGGTAAGGCCGCAACGCCGAACCCTTGAACCACTCCACCACCGCTTCGGCGCCGCCCGCCAAGGGGTGGTGATAAGTGGTCCGCCACACATCCACCCGCGCACACAGCGGGCTGAGCAAGTCGTAGTAGAACGCCGCATTGTGCCGTGGCGGCAACTGGAAATCGGCGAATTTCGCCGCCCAGGGGCCTTGGCTGGCAATCTCGCGCAACTGCCGGTGAGCCGGTTCGTCGAGGTTGTCGGGGGTTTGCACGGCCAGACTGGCGCCTTCGCTCAACTGACGCACCAGGTGCGGGTATAGCGAGGCGTGGTCAGGTACCCATTGCAGAGAGGCATTGGCCAGGATCAGGTCCTGCGGCTCGGGGGCAGACCAGCCGGCAATGTCGGCGATGACCGTCCGTACCCGCGGGATGCGCAGCCGTTTGCGCTCGCGGGCCTTGTCGATCATGTCCGGGTCGCTGTCCAGCGCGGTCACCTGGGCATCGGGGTAGCGTTGCAGCAACACCTCGGTGGAATTGCCCGGGCCGCAGCCCAGGTCGGTGGCATGGCGCACCGGGCGTGGCGGGATGGCGGCGAGCAGGTCGCGCACCGCGCGGGTGCGTTCGTCTTCGAACAGGGAATACTGGTTGGCGGACCAGGCCATGTGGGGCTCCTTTTGGGCGGGCAATGTGCCTAGCATATGCCATCTGTCGACTGTGAGGGCCCTATCGCCGGCAAGCCAGCTCCCACAGGGACAGTGCAGCACTTGAAGGCGATGATGCCCTTGTGGGAGCTGGCTTGCCGGTGATGAGACCCTGACCCGTTTTCAGAAATCCCAGCGGGTGGTCACCATGACGTTGCGTGGCTCGCCGTAATAGCCACTGTAGAACGTGGTATCCAGCGCACTGAGGTACTTGTTGTCGAACAGGTTGTTGACGTTCAGCGTGGTGGAAAGCTGGTCAGTAATCTGAAAACGGCCCATCAGGTTGAACACGGCGAACTGCCCTTGCTTGGCCTTGACGGTACCAAGCTCGGCAGGCGCGGCAGTGAAGTGCGTGCCGCTCTGCCAGTTCATGCCACCACCCACGGTCAGGCGGTCCAGCTCGGCCGGCAGGCGGTAGGTGGTCCACAGCTTGACCATGTTGGCCGGAAACACCGTGTTGATGCGCTCGCCGTCGGCATCCTTGATGATGCTGTGGTTGTAGCTGGCGCTGAGGTTCCAGCCCGGCTGCAACTCACCGCTGGCTTCCACTTCGAAGCCACGCGTGGTGGCACCGGAAATCGCCTCATAGGCCGCCGTGGTGGTACCTGGCACAACTCGGCCTGGGTCGACCACGGCAAGGTTGTCCTGCTTGATCTCGAACGCGGCGACGCTGGTTTGCAAGCGCCCGTCAAAATACTCGCTTTTCAGGCCGACTTCGTAGTTGTCGCCCTCGCGCGGCGCCAGCGTTGCGCCGCTGGCATCACGTACCGTCTGCGGCTTGAAGATACTGGTGTAGCTGGCATAGACCGAGTGAATGTCGTTCAGCGCGTAGACCACACCGGCATAGGGCGTTACCACGCCGCTTTCACGGTTACCCGGGATTTTGTTCGGCTGCGTGCTGAGGTCGTAGCGGTAGCGGTAGTTACTGACCCGGGCGCCCAGGATGAGCGACAGGTCGTCGGTGGGCCGCAGGCGCGTCGCCAGGTAGGTACCGCTCTGGTAGATGCTGGTATCGCCGTCGTAAAGCTTGCCGTTGGCGGTGTTGGGCTTGGTGGTGTAGTTGTCCCATGTGTAGAAGTTGACCCGGGTGCCCTCGATCGCGGTGCCGCGCAGCGGGTCGTGGTGGTTCTGGTAGCGGGAGAAGTTGTAGCCCAGCACCAGGTCATGTTCGCGGCCGAATGCCTGGAACGCCCCCTTGAGCTGCGCATCCACACCCACCTGCTTCTGCCATGTGCTGCCGGCGCCGCCGTACAGGCGCACGCCTTCGCCGGTCTGCTTGTCGGGGAAGCCCCAGCTGGCGGTGGCCAGGCGGTAGTCGTCGCGGTTGATGTACATCTGGTTCACTGCCAGCCGCAGGCTCCAGTCGTGGCCCAGTTTCTGTTCGAGGCTGGCGAAGGTGTTCAGTGCGTCCTGGGGGTTGCTGCTCCAGCGCGCGGCGCTATTGGTGGAGCGGGAAAAGTCGGTTTGCTCACCATTGCTGTAGAACAGCGGGAACGCCACCGAGGACGAGCCCTCTGGCCGGTTGCGCTGATAGTCGGCGCCCACGGTGAGCAAGGTGGTGTCGCTGAGGTCGGCCTCAAGGATGCCGTAGAACACCTGCTTTTCCTGGTGGTAGTGGTCGACGAAGCTGTCGTTCTGCTGGTAGGCGGCAACCATGCGCCCGCGCACATTGCCGTTGGGGGTCAACGGCCCGGACAGGTCGACCTCGGTGCGGTACTTGTTCCACGACCCCAGCCCAGCGCTGACATGCCCCTTGAACTCGGCGGTGGGGCGCTTGCGCACCAGGTTGATGGTGGCAGAAGGATCACCTGCGCCAGTCAGCAGGCCGGTGGCACCGCGCAGCACCTCCACATGGTCATAGATGGCCATGTCGGCGAGGCTTTGCGCCGACACCTGGCTGACGATATCAAGGGTGGTGGGAATGCCGTCGAACTGGTAGTTGTCTACCGAATAGCCACGCGAGTAGATGTTGAACCGCTCACTGCCCAGGCTTTGGACCGACAGGCCAGGGGTTTGCTGCAGCACTTCGGTGAGGTCGTTCAGGCCCTGGTCGTCCATGCGCTGGCGGGTGACCACGCTGATCGACTGCGGCGTTTCCCGTGGCGACAGGTCAAGCCCTGTACCGGCGCGCGTAGTGCCCAAGGTGTAGGCACCGGTGCCGTCGGTGGTATTGCCATAACGCTGGCTGTCGATGTTGATAGCACCCAGTTCCAGCGCCATGCCGCTGGCCGGCGCGCCGATCAGGTAACCCTCACCCGCCCGCTGCAGCTGCAGACCAGAGCCGGCGAGCAGCTGTTGCAAGGCCTGGGCGACGCTCATGCGCCCTTGCACGGCCGCCGCCTGACGGCCCTCGGCAGCATCCGTGGAAAACAGGATGCGGGTGCCGGTCTGCTGGGCCAGGGCGTTTAGCGAGCGGTCCAGGCGTTGGGCCGGAATGTCCAGGCTGAAGGTGGCATCCTGCGCCTGGACGGTGGCGCAGGTCAGCAGGCTGGCAGCCAGCAGCGTCAGCGGTGAAAGGTGGTTACCCATGTGTTCCCCATATGAACGATTCAAGTGACTTCATGGGGATGGCGGTTGGCCATGGGCGAATGTTGATGTGCCAATGAAAATAATTATCGGTTGCCTGTTCTGGCTCTTTCGCGGGTTTGCCCGCCCCCAGGATATCCGACCCATCGGATTCACCTCTGTAACCTGTGGGAGCGGGCAAGCCCGCGAAAAGGCCGGCGCAGGCGATCAATCAACCCGGCCAATGACCAAGCCACCATCAGCCGCGCGCACCACCGTCACAGGCAACACCGCTGGCAACTGATCCAGCAGTGCCCGCACCTGCCGGCTGTCGAACTCACCCGACAAGCGCAAACCCCCGGTACGTTCATCCGCCAGCCGCAATGGCACCTCGCTGTAGCGCTGCAAATCCACAACCGCATCGCGCAACGGTGTGCCGTCAAAACGCAACACCGAGCTGCGCCAGGCCTCCATCGCACCTGATGCCACGGCCTGCACCTCGCCCAACTCGCCAGCAGCAGCAAGCAGTTGCTGCCCGGCCCGCAGTGGTTGCACGCCGCCGTGTCCAATGCCGACCTCGACCGCCCCCTCGAGCACCCCTACCCGCACGCCACGCACATCGCTGCGCACGTCGAACACCGTACCGATATCACGCACCCGCACGCCCTGGCTGTGCACAATGAACGGCGCATCGGCATGCACTACGGTAAACCGCGCCTGCCCTTCGAGCAGTTCCAGCTGCCGGCTGCGCAGGTGCCGTTCAATCTGCAGGCGGCTACCCGAATCCAGCAGCACCTGGCTGCCGTCCGCCAGCACCAGCTCGCGCTGCGCGCCCACGGCCACCCTCACCTGCTCGGTATGCCAGGCAGGGTCCAGCCACCACAGGCTGCCCGCCACCAGCAACGACAGCAGGCTGGCCTTGGCCGCCTTGCCGGCCTTGCGCCGGCGTGCGGTCATGGCTTTGCCTTCGGCGAGCAACGCCTCGCGGGACGCCACCCGCTCACGCAGGGCTTCGCTGAACACCTCCAACGGGTCGGCCTGGGCCTTGCTTTCACGCTTGCCCTGGCTCATGCCCGTGCCTCGCCATGCAGGCGCCGGGCCGGTTCCCAGCGGCTGGCGATGGTACGCATCGCCCGGTTGAAGTGCTGGGTGACCATGTTGACCGAAATCTCCAGCTCGGCGGCAATGTCACGCTGAGCCATGCCATGGATACGGTGCAGCAGGAACACCTGGCGCTGACGTGCCGGCAGGGCCTCGATGATCGCCAGCAGGGCATGCAGCTGCTGCTCGAAATCCAGCTCGCGGGCACCGTCCCAGCTGTCCAGGGCGGGTTCGTCATGGCTCGCGGCAGCCAGGTGAGCCGCACGCAGCGATTCGGCGCGCACCCGGTCGATGGCCCGGTTGAAGGTGACCTTGCGCAGAAATGCCAGCGGCAGCGAAATGCGCTGGCGGGGAGGCTTGTCGAGAATCTGCAGGTAGACGTCATGCACCAGGTCGCGGGCAAAATGGCGGTCGCGAAAGCGCTGGCGGATGTAGCGAACCAGGTCGTCATAGTGCAACGCCAGCGCGTCGAGCAGTTCCTGGTTGGGCGGTGTATTAGACATGGAGGGCCGGCGCCAAGTGATAATGCTTCGCATTGTAGAGGCGCAGACCTGTGTTTGTCTGCTATGGCCTCATTGCCGGCAAGCCAGCTCCCACCAGGGTCACCACACGGCTGGGTACAGCTATCAACTGTGGGAGCTGGCTTGCCGGCGATGAGGCCGGAACTGACTACCTACGCGTGGAGTCAGTCCATGTATGCGCATGCCCATGAAGCCCTACATCGCCCTCGCCATCCTGGCCCTCATCGGCGCCGCCGCCCTGCTCGGCTCGCCGTGGATGAACCAGCGCTTCCACATGCCCGCAGAAAAAGCCCAGGCCCAACAACGCGAAACGGCCGGGTCCCCAAGGGAGCCGGCCGTTTCCAGACACGAGTGACGCTTAGTGCTGCTTGCTGCTGCCAGAGCGGATCTGGTGCACCACGCCCATTGCCACCACGACTGCCGCCGCGATACCGGTGGAAATAACCAGGATCTGGTAGTCAGGCATGAAGGCCATGGTTACCAGGGCGGCCACGATGAACGCGATCACCAGGTAGGTCAGCCACGGGAACAGCCACATCTTCAGGCGCACTTCCTTGCCTTCGGCAATCAGCTTGCGGCGCATGCGCAGTTGCGAGAAGGCAATCACCAGGTACACCAGCAGGGCGATCATCCCGGTGGTGTTCATCAAGGTATCCAGCACGTCTTTCGGGCGCAGGGTCTCGCTGAAGTTGATCAGCGCACACACCACGGCCACGGCGCACGAGCCCATGATCGCGTACACCGGTACACCGGTGCCGGCACGGGTGATCTTGAAGAACGACGGCGCATCGCCACGCTGAGCCAGGGAGAACAGCATGCGCGAAGCGGTGTAGTGGCCCGAGATCAGGCAGCTGCTCACCGAAGTCAGCACCACGAAGTTCATCAGCAGCTCGGCATACGGCACGCCCAGCAGTTCCAGGGTACGGCGATAGGCGCCATAGCCGGAAACGCCCAGGTGCGGGTCGTTCCACGGTACCAGGCAGACGATCAGGAAGATCGAACCGACGTAGAACAGGCAAACACGCCATACCACCGAGTTGGTGGCCTTGACGATCTGCGCGGCCGGGTCTTTGGCTTCGGAAGCTGCGATGGTGACAATTTCGGCGCCCAGGAAGGCGAACATCACCCCAAGCAGCGCACCGATCACGGTGGTGATGCCATTGGGCATGAAGCCTTCGGCGGTGAGGTGGCTGATGCCACGCACTTCACCGAACTGCCACACGTTCATCACGGCAGCGGTACACACGATCAGGAAGCAGACGATCGCGATCACCTTGATCAAGGCGAACCAGAACTCGAACTCACCGTAGTGCTTGACGTTGAAGAAGTTGACGGTGATCAGCAGCAGGGTCGTGGCCAGCACGAACACATTGACGCTAACGTCGGGGAAGAAGCCATGCAGGATCTTGCCCGCCACATAGGCTTCCCAGGCCATGAGGATGACCCAGTACCACCAGTACAGCCAGCCAATGGTGAAACCGGCCCAGCGGCCAATGGCGCGGTCGGCGTAGGTGGAGAACGAGCCGGTGTCTGGCGAGGAAGTCGCCATTTCACCCAGCATGCGCATGATCAGTACCACCAGGATGCCGCCCGCCAGGTAGGCCAGGACAGCGGCTGGGCCGGCGCTGTGGATCACGCTGCCGGAACCGACGAACAAGGCGCCGCCAATTACCCCGGCGATCGACATCATCGTCAGGTGGCGCGACTTCAGCGAGGCACTGAGCTTGCTCTCGTGCCCGCTTTTCGCGGTGGTGGTTGTGGATGTTGCGTCCATCAGTTGTGTACCCCGTGCTTCTTTTTATCCAAGGAAAACCGTGAAACCCCGATGGCTGGCGGCTTCACCTGTACATCAGTGCTAATGCGGGCAGGATGGTGTGAACGAACACACGCAGGCCCTCCATGGCGGCCTGCTGACGCGCCCCAGGACGACTGCCTGAAGCGAACTGAACATGCTTTATGTGGCGATATCCGACACCTAATGTAAAAATGTCCGACGCAGAGAGCCATGCACAGTGGCATGAATCTCGCACTGCACTGTACAGGTCGCCCTTGCAGTACACCCTGCAGACGCCAGGCGATACGCACCCTGAAGGCCCCGAATGTTCGAATTACATCCAGACTCCTCCACCCCGCTGGTCAACCAGATCATCGACGGGTTGCGTGAGTTGATCGACAACCAGACCCTGAAGCCGGGCGCCAAGGTGCCGTCTATCCGCGCCTTTGCCGCGAGCTATTCGGTGAGTACTTTCACCGTGGTCGAGGCCTACGATCGCCTGGTCGCCCAGGGCCTGCTGGTGAGCCGTGGCAATGCGGGGTTCTTCGTCAACCGTGCGGCGGGCGAACTACTGGAACGGCACAATACCGAGGCCGACGCCAGCCGACCAACGTTCAACTCCGAGTGGTACCTGCAGCAGATCTTCGAGATCCGCCAGTTGCCCTACAAACCGGGGTGCGGATGGTTGCCTAACGACTGGATGTACGAAGAAGGCCTGCGGCGTGGGCTGCGCCAGGTGGCGGGTAGCCCGCTGGAACTGTCGGGCTACGGCGACCCCATGGGCCTGATGGAGCTGCGTACGCTGACTGCGCAGAATTTGCAGCAAGAGCTTTCCATCGTCGCCAACCCGGCGCAGCTGATGCTCACCCACGGCGCCAGCCAGGCCCTGGACCTGGCCGCACGCACCCTGGTGCGCCCTGGCGATGTGGTGCTGGTGGACGACCCCGGCTACCCCAACCTGATGAGCATCCTGCGTACCCAGGGCGCGACGCTGGTCGGCGTGCCACGCACCCCGGCCGGCTACGACCTGAACCAGCTGGAACAATTGCTCACCCACCACCGCCCGACGGCGTTCTTCACCCAGCCGCACCTGCACAGCCCGACCTGCTCACGCACACCGCTGCCGCAGTTGCATCGCCTGCTGCAGCTGGCCAGCCAGCACGGCTTCCGCCTGGTGGAGAACAACCTGTACGCCGACATGGTCGCCGAGCCGCAGCCATGCCTGGCCAGCCTCGACCACCTGCAGCAGGTGGTGTACGTAGGCAGCTACTCCAAGAGCATTTCGCCCAACGTGCGGGTCGGCTACATGCTGGCCAACCCCGAGCTGATGCAGAAACTGCTGCACCTGAAAATGCGCTCAGGCCTGACCACCTCGCAGGTGATGGAGCGTGTGGTGTACGCCGCGATCATCGACGGCCGCTGGCGCAAGCACCTCAAGCGCCTGCGCCAGCGGCTGGCCGAGGCGCATCAGGAAGTTGGCCGGCATCTGCATCGATTGGGCTTCGAACTGTTCACCGAATCGGATGAAGGCATGTACATCTGGACCCGCCACCCGGCGATTCCGGACAGTGCCGCATTGCTGGATGATGCGCTGGAGAAAGGCATCATGCTTGGGCCTGGGCAGTTGTTCATGGTCGATGCCAAAGCGACCGGGTGGATGCGCTTCAATGTGGCGTTCAGTACCGACCCGGCGATGTGGGAGTTGCTGGAGAAGGTGTTCGTCAAGCATGTGCGCCGGGGTGGGATGTAGTTCGCCACGACATCCTCAGCGTGGGTAAGGTTTGCAGGAACTTGTGGGGCTTGTCCCGCGAAGGGGGCCATGCGATGCATGGCACCGGCTTTGCCGGTGTTCGCGGGGCACGCCCGCTCCCACAGCCCCCCTATTCAATGAGTTATGTCGACACGGCCCGCCCGTGCCAGCACAGCGTTCAGCAGTACATCAGCGCCCTGTCGGGCATCATCAGGCAGCACGTCCTCAGCCTCGTTGTGGCTCAGTCCACCGACGCAGGGGATGAACACCATCGCCGTCGGGCAGTACCGCGCCAACAGGATGGCATCGTGACCCGCCCCGCTGACAATCGATTGCTGCGCATAACCAAGGCCGTCCACCGCTTGCTGCACGGCAGCCACGCAGTCGGCATCGAACGGGGTCGCCGGGCTCACCCAGTGGCGCTCGATACGCACTTGCAGGCCACGCTGGCTGGCGATGGCTTGCAGCTTCAGGGTCAGCTCGCGCTCCATGGCTTCGATGGCCTCGTCGCGGTGGTGGCGCAGGTCGACCGTGAACTGCAGCAGGCCGGGAATGGTGTTGCGTGAGGACTTGGCAATGGAAAGCTCACCTACGGTGGTCAGGCCTTCGGGGGCAAAGTCCGCTGCCAGTTGCTCAACGGCCTGGATCATCCGCGCGGTGCCGTACAGCGCATCCTTGCGCAGCGGCATCGGCGTGGTGCCGGCGTGTGCCGCCATGCCCTCGACCGTCACGTCCAGCCAGCGGATGGCCTGGCCACCACTGACCACGCCAATGGCCTTGGCGTTGTCTTCAAGGATCGGGCCTTGTTCGATATGCGCCTCGAAATAGGCATCCACCTCGCCGCCCAGCGGGCGTTGGCCGTCGTAGCCGGTGCGGTGCAGTTCATCGGCGACGCTGACGCCATCGGCATCGCGAATGGCCAGCGCCTCGGCCAGCGCGAGGCTGCCGGTGAACACCGCCGAGCCAAACATGGCCGGGGTGAAGCGCGCGCCCTCCTCGTTGGTCCATACGGCAATTTCCAGCGGCTTGCGGGTCTGGATGTCCAGATCGTTCAGGCGGCGCACCACCTCCAGGCCGGCCAGCACGCCATAGACGCCATCGAAACGGCCTCCTTCAGGCTGGGTGTCGAGGTGGCTGCCCATCATGACCGGGGCGGCATGCGGGTCACTGCCGGCACGGCGGGCGAACAGGTTGCCGATGGCATCTACCGACAGGCTAAGGCCCGCTTCGCGGCACCAGTGGCTGAACAGTTCTCGGCCGGCTTTGTCCTCGTCGCTGAGGGCCAGGCGGCAGTTGCCGCCGCGGGCGGTGGCGCCGACTTCGGCCATGGCCATCAGGCTCGCCCACAGGCGTTCGCCATTGCTTTTCAACATATGCGGGTACTCCAGAATAGTTGGGGTTCGATCAGGCCAGTTCCAGGCGCTGGCTACGGGCGTACTGGCGCGCCAAGGCGAGCACGCAAACCAGTGAAATGGTGGCGATCAGGGTGTAGAAGGCTGCCATCGGCCACCATTGGCCGCTGAAGGTATGAGCCAGCCAGGTGCCAATCAGCGGGGTCAGGCCGCCAGCGGTCGCGCCGCAGATCTGATAGGCCAGAGAAATGGCGGTGTAGCGCACGCGGGTTGCGAACATGCCGCTGACATAGCCGGCAATGACCGCGTAGAAGGAAGCCATGCAGGCTGCGGCCAGGGCGATGCCAAGCACGATCAACGGGCCCTGGCCCGAGCTGACCAGCACGAACATCGGGTAGGGCGAGGCCATCGCCAGCAGCGCAACCAGCGCCAGGAAGCGCGTCGCGCCGACCTTTTCCGACAGCCACGCCGCCAGCGGCTGCACACAGAGCTGGATGATCGCCACAAAGAACAGGCATTCAAGGATCAACGAGCGCTCCAGGTGCAACTGCTGGGTGGTGTAGCTGATCATGAAGGTATTGGTGAAATAGACCCCGGCAATGCCCAGGGTGTTGGCGCCGATGCACAGCAACAGCGGGCGCCAGGCGGTGCGCAGCACTTCAAACACTGGCGCCTGCTCCTTGCGCCGGGCCTTTTGCGCCTGCTCGCGGCTGGCGATGAACTCGGGTGACTCATTCACCCCCAGGCGAATCGCCAGGCCCACCAGCAGCAGCAACGCGCTGGCCAGGAACGGCACGCGCCAGCCCCAGCTCATCAGCTCGTCTTCAGGCAGGCGGGTAACCGCGCCAAAGGCCAACAGCGACAGAATCAGGCCAGCCGGGCTGCCCAGCTGGGCGAACGAGGCGAAGAAGTTACGCCGGCCCTTGGGCGCATGCTCACCCGCCATCAATACCGCCCCGCCCCACTCGCCGCCCACGGCAATGCCCTGAACGATGCGCAGCAGGATCAACAGCACCGGCGCGGTGGCGCCGATCTGCGCGTAAGTCGGTAGCAGGCCGATGCACACGGTAACGATGCCCATCATCAGCAGGGTGATGACCAGCGACTTCTTGCGGCCGATTCGGTCGCCCACGTGACCGAAGACGATGCCGCCCAGCGGCCGGGCGAAGAAGCCCACGGCGAAGGTGCCGAACGCGGCCATGGTGCTGAACAGGCTGTCGTCAGAGGGGAAGAACAAGGCACCGAACACCAGGGCGGCGGCGGTGGCGTAAATGTAGAAGTCGTACCACTCGATCATGGTACCGATGAACGCGGCGGCGGCGGCACGACGCGGCTGGGCGGAAGCGGTGGGGTTCATGGGGGCTCCTTTGCTTGTTGTTCTGGCAGGAGTTGCTGGGACACGGTGGCGCTCTAGTGGCGCTTGGCCTGCTGGTTCGGTGCTGGTTTCTTCGCGGGCTCGCCCGCTCCCACAGGGATCGCACGATGTCTGCTGACAGTGCAGAACCTGTGGCAGCGGGCACGCCCGCGAAGAAGCCGACGCCGACGCACCAGGCTTCAATGCATGCGATTTATCGGCCCGGGGCTATGATTAGTCAATTTTCTATTTATTATTCGAACTATTAACCACGCTTATCATCGAGCCCCCGCCATGTCTGACCGCCTGCTCAACGACCGCCTCGACTGGAACCTGCTGCGCACCTTCCGGGTCATCGGCCAGGAGCTGTCCATCAGCCGCGCCGCCGCCCGCCTGCACCTCACCCAACCGGCGGTAAGCCAGGCGCTCAAGCGCCTTGAAGAGCAGCTCGGCCGCCAGCTCATTGCCCGCCGCGGGCCGCGCTTCGTGCTGACAGAAATGGGCGAGCAGCTGTTCCAGCTCGCCGGCGAGGTGTATGGGCAAATGTCGCAGATCGGCGGCTTGCTGGAGCAACCGGCAGACGAAGTGGTGGGCAAAGTGCGCCTGCTGATGATCAGCCGCATCGTCAGCGAACGCTTCGACAACTTCCTCGCCGACTTCCACCGCCAGCGCCCGCGAGTGGAACTGGAAATCGACGTGATGCGCAGCTCCGACATCGTCGCCGCCCTGCAGGAAAAAACCGCCACTGCGGGCCTTAGCCTCACCCGGCGTGCACAGCCACGGCTGGAACAGCAGCTGTTCCTGCGCCAGCGCTATGCGTTTTTCTGTGGCAAGCACCATGCCTTGTTCGGCCAGGCCGAAGGCGACCTGCAACGGGAGAACTTCGTCAGTTTCACCAGCGACCAGATTGGCGGCATGTTGTCGCCGCTGACCATTTTCCGTGATCTGCAAGGGTTTGCGGGGCGGATCGTGGCCTCATCGCCAAGCCTTGAGGAAGTACGCCGGCTGGTGATCGCCGGATTCGGCATCGGCTGCCTGCCCGAGCATGTGGTGGCACCGGATGTCGAAGCGGGGTTGCTGTGGAAGCTGCCGCCGCAGGAAGGGATTGCCGATGTGGATATTCACCTGTTGTGGAACAAGGAACAGCGGTTCAGCCGGGCGGAAGAGGTGTTTATCGAGGCGTTGCAACAAAGCCTAGGCTAACAAAAAACCATCCCGGCTTACCCCACAAATAGGTACCTGGCAGAACATCGGCAAGCACTAGACACAATAATGGCCAATTAGTAGCATCGATCCAACTGGACACTACGGACAATGTCAGACATGGATAGCACTGCAGGAGTCATTCAACGCCCACACCATCAACCTATCCGCCAATCACTCACTTGGGAAGAGGCATGGAAAGGTCCCGATGAGGGCTTGATTCGGTGCTGGGAGATTGGTCGTGAACGGGCCCTGGCTCAACCTGACCTTGCCCAACACTGTGCCAATGGCGCACTCCCTGTTCTTGGTTGGAAAGGCGGACATGATCGCGCATTGAAAAAAGCCATGAAGTTCGGGTCTTTCAAATACCTGGCCCAATGGCAGGGCCTTCGTGGCGAAGATCTGCTCATCGACGTACGATCAGAAATCACCTTGAGCTGTAATCACACGGGCATGATCACCACATTTACACCGGACCAGGCAAAATATGCCGACGCTGTGATTCTAACGGAATAGAAACGAGGAGCAGGGAATGGTCGATCTTTACCAGGAGTTTCAGAACAGCCGCTTTTTCCACGAAGCGCGAATCGCACAGCGATCAGTTGATGCACTGATTGGCATCGCTGCCGGCCTGACGGCTGACAATCAAGTCAATCAACAAGAGGCTGAGTTTCTCAGGGGATGGATGGAGCAGCAGCTCATTCATCTCGAAGATCCGGTTATCAATTTATTGTACCGTCGCCTGAGTGACATGCTTCAGGACAATGTGCTGGATGCCACCGAGTCAGCTGAACTGCTGGAGCTTTTGCAACAGTTCACCGGCGAGCCACGTTGCAGCGACAACCCCTTCTCTTCGCCCTCCACATTGCCACTTGATTGTCCCGAACCGACACTGGAATGGAGAGACCGCACTTTCCTGTTTACCGGGACAATGGCTTACGGGCCTCGCAAAGATTGCGAAGCACTGGTGATAGAGCGTGGGGGGGCAGTCGCCGCCGGGGTCAGCAAGAAGATCCACTACTTGGTCATTGGCAGTATTGGCAATGACCAATGGCTGCATAGCAGTTATGGCACGAAGATCAAGAAAGCAGTGGAAATCAGGGAAGCCGGCGCGAACATCGCGATCGTGAGCGAAGCGCATTGGCAGCGCGCAGCTTTTGGCTGACGCGAACACGTGATGGGGCTCAGCGCTTCTGAGCGGCGCGATAGACCTCGCTGCGCTCGCGCTTGCCAACCGATACCACCACCACAACGATACGCTCATCCTCGACCCGATAGACGAGGCGATACCCGCAGGCCTTGAGCTTGATTTTGTAGTGGTTCGGCAGGTCGCGCAGCGCGTCGGCCTGCACCTTGGGGGATTGCAAACGCTCGCCGAGTTTTTTCTTGATCTGTTCGCGAACGGTGTGGCCCAGCTTGCCCCACTCCTTTAGCGCTGAAGGCAGGAATTCGAGCTTATAGGTCATCCAGAGACACCGGTACGCCTTTTTCCCCCAGCCTGGACTTGGCCAATTCACTCAATTCGAGATCTTCCAGGCGCTCCATCATGGCCTCATACAGCTCGGCCGGTACCATGTATCCCATCACGCGATTATGGTTAAGCACTGCGACGGGCATGCCCGCAGCTCCGGTCATTACAGCAGATGGGTTCTTTTTCAGTTCCGACACGCTTACGGTCACGTCAGCAAAGATGTTCTGCATTTTTTCGCCCTCGAATCAGGACCATATTTTGGTCCATATATAGGACACAAACAACCCTGTATTGTTCAGAGACGGCAGTGCTCGATCAGCTCGTCACGGCTGCCGCCAACGCCCCAGGGCTTGATCACGCCAACTTCACGCAGGCGGGTCAGCGGGCAAAAGGCCCCCGGACCAGGTCTCGACCCAGTGGAAGTCCGTCTTTTACTGACTGAACGTGCTTCACTTGGATGGCTTGCATCACTGCAACTCACTTACAGGAGCCATCCCATGAACATCGACCTCGGCGGACGCACCGCCATCATCAGCGGCTCGACCGGCGGTATTGGTCTGGCCATCGCCCGCGGCCTGGCCCGCGCCAATGCCGACGTGGTCATTGCCGGCCGCAGCCAGAAGTCGCTGGACGCCGCCCTCGCCGAAGTGCGCAAGCAAGGTGGCCGTGGCCAGGTGCACGGCGTGGTCGCCGACCTGGGTACCGCCGCCGGTGCCGAAACCCTGTTCACAGCCCACCCACGGGCCGACATCCTGGTCAACAACCTGGGCATCTACGACGACGTCGACTTCTTCGAGGTGGACGACAGCGAATGGGCGCGCTTCTACGACACCAATGTGCTCAGCGGTGTGCGCCTGGCACGCCACTATGCCCCGGGCATGGTCGAGAACGGCTGGGGGCGGATCCTGTTCATTTCCTCGGAATCGGGTGTCGCCATCCCTGCCGACATGAACAACTACGGCGTGACCAAGGCCGCCAACCTGGCCGTCTCCCATGGCCTGGCCAAGCGTCTGGCCGGCACCGGGGTTACCGTGAACGCAGTGCTGCCGGGCCCGACCCTGACCGATGGCGTGACCGCGATGGTGGCCGATGCAGCCAAGGCTTCCGGGCGCAGCATTCGTGAAGAGGCGGACAACTTCGTACGCACCGCGCGGCCAAGCTCGATCATCCAGCGCGTCGCCGATGTCGATGAGGTTGCCCACCTGGTGGTATACCTCGCCTCCCCTTATTCCTCCGCCACCACCGGCGCGGCCCTGCGGGTCGACGGCGGCGTGGTCGACAGCCTCGCTATCTGAATTCAACTGGAGGCATTCGGGGAGAACTTGGATCCCATTCTATGAGAGGGTATGCTGAGCAATAGCTATACGCCACTATCCAGGCAGGTTTGACGCCTGCCTTCAAGGACGAAGCCTTTGCCCAGCCACCCTACCCGCCACACCATTGCCCGCCAGTGGCAGCTGCTCAAGTTGCTGCCCGGCCGCCACCCCGGGATGAGCTCTACCCAGTTGCAGGCCGCCCTGACAACCGTGGGCCATACCACCAGCAAACGCACCGTCGAACGCGACCTGGTCGAGCTCGCCGCGTTGTTCCCGTTGCAGTGCAACAGTAAAGGCATGCCGTATGGTTGGTACTGGCAACCCGGCCTGAGCCTGAGCGAAGCGCAGCAGCTGCAACCCGACGTGCTTACGCCCCCGGCCCAGGTTGAACTGCATGCCTGGGTCGATGACGCGCTGGCCTTGCGCCTGGAGCAATCACCCCTGTCAGCAGACATGCAACTGACGCCGCAAGCGAGCGGCGGCGCCACGCTGGTGGCCACTGTTGACGACAACCGGGCGCTGATGGGCTGGCTGCTGTCCCAAGCAGGTTCTATCCGCATCCAGGCCCCGCAGGCACTGCGCGTGGCCATGCTCGAACAGTTGCGCCAGAGCCTGGCGCTGCACGAGGGTAGTTATTGACCGGCAGGCAAAAGTCATTGTCCCACGGGCCGCTTTTTCCCCAAGCCTGCCCTGCGCAGAATTCGCTCCTGACAACGCATTTTTCAGGAGTACTCGATGACATGCTTCAAGCCCTTGCTACTGGCCGTCGCCCTGGCGACCACTGCCCAGGCCACTTTGGCAGCCGACTGGCAGACCTCGCCCTACGGCAAACAGGATGAAATCGGCGCCGCCAACCTGCTCACCCCGGAGGTGGTCAAGCAGGCTGTCGGCCTGGTCAAGACCGGCAAGACCTACCCCCTGGCCGTGCCCGTGAGCAAGGACTTGCCGGCATTCCGCCACCGCAGCTTCCACCTTTACAACATCCAGCCCGGCGAACAGGCGGGCCAGACCCTGGGCCGCAACAAGTTCAGCTTCAACGATGAACTGGTCAACGGCTGGACCGGCGTCGGCACCCAGCTCAACGGCATCGGCCATATCGGCATCGACAACGTCTACTACAACGGCAAAAAGGCAGCCGACTTCGTCACCGTCGAAGGCGTGACAAGGCTGGGCGTGGAGAAAGTACCGCCAATGGTCACCCGTGGTGTGGTGCTGGACATGACGGCCTACTATGGCAAGGCCATCGTCCCGGGCGGCACTGCGTTTACCGTCGCTGACATCAAGGCCGTGCTGAAGAAACAAGGCATTACCCTGCGCAAGGGTGATGTGGTGCTGTTCAATACCGGTTGGCTGGAGCTGATCGGCAAGGACAACCAGCAATTCCTTGCCACCGAGCCAGGGATCGACCTGCCGGCGGCCGAATGGCTGGCGGACCAGGGCATCGTGGCCTTTGGTGGCGATACCTGGGCCTCCGAGGTGTACCCGAACCCGAGCGGCGAAGAGTTCCCGGTCAACCAGTTCATGCTGGCCAAACGGGGTATCTACAACCTGGAACTGATCGACACGCGTGCGCTGGTGCAAGACAAGGCGTTCGAGTTCCTGTTCGTGCTGGGGCAGCCGCTGTACAAGGGCTCGACCCAGGTGAACATCAACCCGGTGGCCATTCACTGATCGCCGGACTGGCTGGCTTTCGAAATGGGGGCCGCTTGCGGCCCTGGCAATCTCAGAGGAAGGTGAACACTTGCGAAGCCGGCAACCGTGACTTGTTCAACCCGGCGTTGAAGTCCGATTCACTGCGATAACCCAGGCTGAGGATCACCACGCTGGTAAAACCACGCTCACGCAAGCCCAGCTCGGCATCGAGGATCTTGCTGTCAAAGCCCTCGATGGGTGTTGCATCCAGGCCATGTGCGGCAGCACCCAGCAATGCCGTGCCCAAGGCCAGGTAGGTCTGCTTTTCCATCCAGTGCTGCACATCCTTATGGTCGTAGCGATGCAGGTTCACGTAGTGACGGCGGCTCTGGTTCTGCCCGGCACGCGCCTGTTCGTCACGGAAACGGCCATCGGCGGCCTCTTGATCGAGCACCGCATTCAGGTGCGCTTCGGTCATTTCGGTGCGGGTGCAGAACACGATCACGTGCGAGGCATCGAGCAGCTTCGGCGTGTTGTAGGCGTAACCCTCAGTCGTGCTTTTTGCCAGGCGGGCCTTGCCTTCGGCAGTATCGGCGACAATGAAGTGCCACGGCTGGGAGTTGACCGAGGACGGGCTGTGGCGCAGTTGTTCGAGCAGGGCATCGACAGTGGCCTGGGGAATGCGGCGCGAGGCATCGTAGGCTTTGGTGGTGTAGCGGCGCTTGGCCAGCGAGACGGTATCCATGCAACAACTCCGTGAATGAACAGTGGATTTGTCGCGTATCTTATCTTTCCCGCAGAAAAGAAAAACCGGCACAATGCAGCAACACTTTCATCATCGGAGTGAAAATGCTGCGCATCGCCGACCTCGAACTGTTTGCCCGCAGCAGCGTACTGGGCAGCTTCACTGCCGCCGCCCATGAAGCCGGCTTGCTGCCGGGCCAGGTGGCCGCAGCAATCAAACGCCTGGAGCGCGACCTGGATGTGCGCCTGTTCGCCCGCACCACTCGCAGCCTGCGCCTGACCGCCGAGGGCGAGCGCTACCTGCCCACCGCGCTTAATGTGCTGGAAAGCCTGCGCCAGGGCCATGAAGACCTGCATGGCAACCCTAATACCCTGCGCGGCACCCTGCAGGTGTCGGCACCTTCCGACATGGGCCGCAACATGCTGCTGCCCTGGCTCAGCGCCTTCCGCCGCGAGCACCCGGCATTGCAACTGCGCTTCTTCCTGTCCGACCAGATTGCCGACCTCAACCGCGACCCGGTGGATGTGGCCATCCGCTATGGCCTGAACCAGGATGCCAACTACATCGCTCTGCCATTGGCCGACTGGAACCGCAGAGTGCTGGTCGCATCGCCCGACTACCTGGCCCGCCACGGCCGCCCGCTCAGCCCCGACGCCCTGCAGCAACACGCCTGCCTGCTGTACATGCAGCACAACCGGGTATACGACAAGTGGCAGCTGGGCAACCGTACCGTGCAGGTACGCGGGCCGCTGGTCAGTGACGATGCCGACGTCATCCGTCGCCTGGCCATTCAAGGCGAAGGCATCGTCTACAAGTCGTGGCTGGACGTCAGCGCCAACATTGCGGCCGGTGAACTGGAAATCGTCCTGCCCGAACTGCTCGGCGAACCTACCCCGGTCACCTTGGTATGCCCGCATCGCAAGCAGCTCACACCGGCGGTTTCGCAATTGCACCTGTGGCTGCGGGAGCGCTTCGAGGCCCTGCGTGATCGGGCACTGACCAACGGCTGCACAATCGTTCCAGACTGAGCCGAAGGGTTGCGCTAAGGTAGCCATTTAAGCCAACGGCACACGTTCATGAGCAACTGGATCGACCTCAAGCAAGACGCCGATAGCGGCATCGAGTCGGTCCGTGCACATTTTGTCGGGCATGCCTACGACCCGCACTGGCACGACAGCTTCCTGGTCGGCGTGACCGAACAGGGCGTGCAGCAGTTCAATTGCCGCCGGGTGCGCCACCGCAGCACGCCGGGGCAGGTTTTCTTGCTCGAACCTGGCGACATCCACGATGGCCTGGCGCCCACCGAAGAAGGCTTTACCTATTCCACGCTGTACCTGGAGCCCGCGTGGCTCGACCAACAGTTGCGGGCGCTGTTCGAGCACGCCCCGGGCGACAGCCTGCCCAGCTTCGCCGACACCCTGTGCCACGACGAACACCTTGCCCGGGCCACCGCCCTCGCCTTCCAGTCCGTGCACGACCAGGACTTGCGCATCGTCCGGCAAACGGCCATGGACGACCTGCTTGCCTGCCTGACCCGCCACATGCACTGGCGCCGACGCATCAACCCCGACCCACGCCTGCCGCTGACCGCCCAGCGCGCACGGGATTTCCTGCACGCCAACCTGGAGCACGACATCGGCCTGGAAGACCTTGCCCAGGCCTGCGGCATCGACCGCTTTCGCCTTACACGTGCATTCAAGGCCGCATTCGGCATTGCACCGCATGCCTACCTGATCCAGCTGCGCCTGGCCCGGGCGCGGCGCCTGCTCGCCCTGGGCCAGACGCCTGCCGAAGTGGCCGTGGCCTTGGGCTTCGCCGACCAGAGCCACCTGGGGCGATGGTTCCGTCGGGCCTACCGGCTAACCCCTGCCGACTACCGCAGGCGCTGCTCAAACCTTCCAGACTGATCGCCTGCGGGCGGCGAGCATGGTGCTTCGAATTTCCGGAGCCATGAACCATGTCGCAGTCGTTGTTGCCCTTCATTCTGTTCGCCCTGGTGTCCAGCATCAGCCCGGGGCCGACTAACCTGTTGATCCTGGCCCATGGCGCGCGCGCGGGTTTGCGCGCGAGCCTGGCGCCAATCGTTGCGGCCTGTGGCGCAGCGGCGGCGATCGTGTTGATGGTGGGTCTGGGGCTGGGTGAACTGCTGCTGCGTCACCCCTTGGCCCAACAGGTGATGAGTTGGGCGGGAGTGTTGTGGCTAAGCTGGCTGGCGTGGAAGATGCTGCGCAGTGCCGCCGCACCGCTGCAAGCGGCCACGGCGCAAGGGTTCAGTGCTTTGAGCGCCGCAGCGTTGCAGGTGGTGAACCCCAAGGTGTGGTTGATGGCCGTGGCGGTGGTCGGGGTGTTTGCCGCGCCTTCGTTGCCGGTGTGGCAGTTGGCACTGGTGTTTTTGCTCATAGCCCTGCCGTGCATGGCAGCGTGGGCAGTGCTGGGGGTGGGCAGCGCCCACTGGTTGCAGGCACCGCGCCGGTTGCAGCTGTTCAACCAGGTGTTGGCGGCGGTGCTGTTGATTTCTGCCTGGGCTGCCGTACTGGCTTGAACGCCAAGCAGGTGCCCCACAGGTCTACAGGGGGGAGCGGCCTTGGGTCAGTGTGTCAGCGCCTCCCGGAAGCGCCGCGTGCTGGCAACAGCCAGTACCAGCCCGACCACCGCAACGCTACCGCCCACCAGGCCGATATCGGCCACGTCCATCTGGCTGCTGACGATACTGCCCAGCAGCGCACCGCCACCAATCCCGATGTTGTAGATACCCGAGAACAGCGCCATGGCCACATCGGTGGCATCGGATGCCAGCTTCAACGTCTTGGACTGCAGCGACAGGCTGAAGCTGAGGATCGCCACACCCCAGAACATGCTCAGCACCGCAAACGCATAGAAGTTGCCCGACAGCGGCAACATCAGCAACAGGCACGCGGCGAGCAAGCCAATCGAGCCCACCAGAAAGCCATGGGGGAAACGGTCGCTGTAGCGGCTGAACAGCAACGAACCGAATACCCCGGCACCGCCGAACAGCAGCAACAAGAGCGTGGTGCGCTCACCGCCAATCTGCGCCACGTGCAGGGCAAACGGTTCGATGTAGCTGTAGGCGGTGAACTGAGCGGTGATCACCAGCGTCACCAGCAGGTAGGTAATCACCAGCGCCGGGCGCTTGAACAGGATTGGCAGGCTGCGCAACGAGCCCGAGTTCTGGCTGGGCAGCAGCGGCAGCGACTTCATCAGGCACAGCATGGTGGCCAGCGCGACCCCGGCAATGCTGAGGAAGGTCACGCGCCAGCCCAGCGCCTCACCCACCACGCGCCCCAGCGGAATGCCCAGAACCATGGCCAGGGTGGTGCCGGTAGCCAGCAGGCCCAGCGCCTTGGCCTGCTGGCCAGGTGGCGCCACGCGCACTGCCAGCGAGGCGGTGATGGCCCAGAACACCGCATGCGACAGGGCAATGCCGATACGGCTGACCAGCAACATGGCAAAGCTCTGCGACAGCCACGACAGCAAGTGACTGACGATGAACACCAGGAACACGAACAACAGCAGGCGCCGCCGTTCGATGTTGCGGGTCAGCAGCATCATCGGCAGCGAGGCCAGCGCCACCACCCAGGCATAGATGGTCAACATCAGCCCCACTTGGGCGGTGCTCATGTCGAAGCTGCGGCCAATGTCGCTGAGCAGCGCCACCGGGACGAATTCGGTGGTGTTGAAGATGAAGGCCGCCAGGGCCAGGGCGATGACGCTCAGCCAACTGCCGCTGCCCGCCGTGGGCGGCATGTGGGTGGGTATGGGTCCGTTCATGGGTGGAAAACGCTTCTCCGCAGACAAGGCAACAGTTCGCACGCCAGCCACCCGCTTGCAGGGGTGCCGACGTACGCGCTGTTATTGATAGGAATGCACGGCATGGTACGCGTCAACCCGGGGCCTCACAACCGCGAGGCAGGCAGAAGGAGTACCATGCGCGCTTTGTGTGAAACGCGCGTGCAACAAGGAGCCCGATCCGCTCATGGACAAGCAGCACCCCCAGCAGCAGTGGCAGCAGGCAGTCACTGCCTATGCCCAGGCCGTCAACGACTACGTCGCGCAGGGCCGTGCGCAAGGCTGGGACAATCTTGAAGAGCCTCAGGCACCAGCCACCGGGCACCTGCTGGACGCCTGGCTGGCAGCCCTGCAGGCAGCCAATCACCCTGGCGCCGACGAACAACAGCGTCGAGCCTTCCGCGAGGCCTGGCCACCTGCGCACCACCCCCTGGTACCGTTGCTCGAAGACCACGGCCAAGGCATCAGCAATGTCCTGCTGCTGGAGGATGGCAGCCTGCTGGCACGCATCGGCATGCCTTACGACAAGGGCCAGGTGGTGCGTATCGGCCACCAAGGGGTAACCCCGGTCATCGGTATCGAACACTTTGGCCGCTGCCCGGCCCGTCGCTATTTCGCCCTGGCCAACGCCGAAGGCGTGCGTGTGACCGATGGCTGGGGCGGCCCACACGTGCAGCGCCTGGCCTGGCCCACGGGGCTGGAGGGGTTGCCGCCAGGTTACCCGTTCGAGCCGTTCGACCTGCCGCCCACCCCGACCGCGCTGATCCCCTTCCCGGATGGCCAGCGTGTGCTGCTGGTGAGTGCCGAAGGTATCTTCGTGCTGTCCACCCAGGGTGCGACTCGCCTGCTGCCGCAGCAGACACGCGTGCTCGATGAGCTGGCCGAAGGCACCGACCCGGACGACATCAGCCTGGGGCTGAGCATGGAGCATGGCGCGGTGTCGGCGGATGGCCGGCTGATCGTGGTGGGTGAGCAAGGCAGCCGCCACCTGGTGCTGGACGCGCAACTCAGGCCGCTGGCGGACATCGGCCCTGGCAGCGAGTACCCGCACTTTGCGTTGTTCAACCGCACCGGTAACCATCTGGCCCTCAATGCCTGTCATTTCTACAGCGGCGCCACGCTGGGAGTAAACGTCGCCGATTTGCCGGGGCTGGAGACCGACTACTACAGCCAGGACCCACGTACCCCACTGCTACAGGATGGCGCGCGGGTATACGCCGGGGTGGCGCGCGAGGGCGAGTACATTGTGGGTGATGCCTATGGCTACCTGCGGGCGTTTGGCGAGGACGGTACGGAGCACTGGCAGCATTACCTGGGCTCGACCATCAGTGCGATGGATATCAGCGCCGACGGGCAAACGCTGGTGGCGGCTAGCCACGCGGGGGTGGTGTCGGTGATTGCGCTGGATAGCGGGCGGCCTGAATGGCAGATCGGCACCGGGGCACATGGCGAGGTGCGGCGGTGGTTGTTCTGGCGGGGGTGGGACAAGGCGATGGTCTGGTAACAGAACCAGGATTTTTTGCAGCCTGTACCGGCCCCTTCGCGGGTGAACCCGCTCCCACGGGACCGCACATAGCCTGAATGCCGTGGTGCAACTGTGGGAGCGGGTTTACCCGCGAAGAGGCCAGTACAGGCAGCCGATCAATCAGCCTGCAAGGTGGCCATGTCGATCACGAACCGGTACTTGACATCACCGGCGATCATCCGCTCATACGCCTGGTTGATATTGCGGATATCCAGCATCTCGATATCGCAACGGATGCCGTGCTCGGCGCAGAAGTCCAGCACTTCCTGGGTCTCGGCGATGCCACCGATCAACGACCCCGCCACCACCCGGCGCTTCAGCACCAGGTTGGCCGCATGCACTGGCGGGTCGATCGGTTCGATCAGGCCGACCAGGATGTGCACACCATCGAACTTCAGTGTTTCCAGGTACGGGTTGAGGTCGTGCTGCACCGGAATGGTGTCGAGCAGGAAATCGAAACGGCCAGCAGCGGCGCGCATCTGCTCGGCATCGGTGGACACGATCACATGGTCGGCGCCCTGGCGGCGGGCTTCCTCGGCCTTGGCCTGGGAACGGGTGAACAGGGTCACTTCCGCGCCCAGGGCCTTGGCCAGCTTGATGCCCATGTGGCCGAGGCCGCCCATGCCGAGGATGCCGACCTTGTGGCCCGGGCCCACGCCGTGGTGCTTGAGCGGCGAATAGGTGGTGATGCCGGCGCACAGGATAGGGGCAGCGCTGGGCAGGTCCATACCGGCCGGGATGCGCAGCACGAAGTGCTCGCTGACCACGATGCTGCTGGAATAACCGCCCATGGTGTTGCTGCCATCGACCCGGTCCGGGGTGGCGTAGGTCATGGTGGGGCCTTCCAGGCAATATTGCTCCAGGTCCTTGGCGCAGGCTTCACAATGGCGGCACGCGTCGACCATGCAGCCGACGCCAACCAGGTCACCGACCTTGTGCCCGGTGACCTTGGCGCCCATTGCGGTGACACGGCCGATGATCTCGTGGCCAGGCATCAGAGGGTACACGGCAATGCCCCATTCGTTGCGTGCCTGGTGGATGTCGGAGTGGCACACGCCGCAGTACAGGATCTCGATGGCGACGTCATCCGGGCGCGGGCTGCGGCGCTCGAAGGTCATGGGGGCCAGCGGGCTGGTCGGGGTTTGGGCGGCGTAACCGATGGCGGTATACATACAGGGCCTCGCAGTGAAGTGAAACGATTCAGTCGGCACATTCTGCGCGCCCAACTTCGCCGCGCCCACGGCTGATTCTCCGGCATGCATGCCTGATTCTCCGAAGGTTTCATCCAACATCTGGCGCCACGCCTTCAATCTGCGATGATCAAGCTGTCTGATTCTCTGCCCTTGGTTCACCATGCAACTGACCCGTCACGTCGACGCCAATGCGCCGCTTTGCGCACTGATCCGCAGCCTCGCCACGCGCCCAGGCTTTGTGCCCACGCACCTGCCCCAAGTGCAGGTGCTGAGCTGGGACCACTATGTGGCCAGCAGCCCGCAGATCTACGAACCCAGCCTGATGATCCTGGCCCAGGGCAGCAAGCTGGCGCGCCTGGGGCCGCGCACCCTGGAGTACGGCGCCGGGCATTACCTGGTGCAGGCGTTGTCGGTGCCGTTCATGTGCGAAACCTTCGCCACCCGTGACGCGCCATTGCTGGGCGTGGCGGTGGACATCGACCGTGGCGTGCTAGGTGAACTGGTGCAGAGCATGGGCCTGGTGCCGGACGCTGCAGTACAGGCGCAAACACCGCAATCGATGACCTCCGCAGCACTGGATGCGCCAATGCGCGAAAGTGTGGAACGGCTGCTGCACTGCCTGCAGGACCCGCTTGACGCCAAGGTACTGGGCCCGGCGCGCGTACGCGAGGTGCTGTATACCGCGCTGCGCGGCCCGCAGGCCGGTGTGTTGCGAGCACTGGTGGAGCAACAGGGGCACTTCGCCCGCATCGGCGCCGCCCTCGCCCACCTGCGCCAGCACTACGCCGAGCCGCTTAGCGTGGAGGCACTGGCCGCGCGGGCCAACATGAGCGTTTCGACCTTCCATGAACACTTCAAGCGCTGCACCGACATGGCACCGATGCAGTACCTCAAGCGCTTGCGGCTGCTCAAGGCGCAGCAGATGCTGATCGGCGAAGGCCTGGGGGTGGCGCAGGCAGCGCACCGGGTGGGTTACCAAAGCACCTCGCAGTTCAGCCGCGAGTACAAGCGCCAGTTCGAGCGCAGCCCGGGGGATGAACAGCCCTATCAGAGCTTGCCTGTGTAGCGAAGCCATGCTCGATCACTGTGGGAGCGGGCGCGCCCGCGAAGCAGACAACGCGGTGGATGGCACCGGCTATGCCGGTGTTCGCGGGCGCGCCCGCTCCCACAATGGTCGCATGCGCTTCATGTTTGCCGTTCGACCATGGCGATAATGGCGGCCTTGAGCTCAGCCTTGGCCTGCCCGGCTTCCAGCTCTCCCGCTGCAGCCGCCTGGGACAGCGCATCCGCTGCCCCCACCAGCAGGCGCATGCCGGCAGCCCCTACATTGCCGCTGGGCGAAAACCCGGCCAAGGCTTCGCGGCACTTGTCCAGGAACGGCTGTTCGTACGCCCGTTTCAGCGCCTCCATTTCCGGCGACCCGGCCAGCGCTGCCGACACCCCGGGTATCTCCCGGCCCTGGCTCATCACGCAGTCCACGTAGGCCTCGGCAATCACCCGGGCGCGGCTGGCCAGGCTGGCTTCACAGCTGGCCAAGGCTTGCGCCAGCATCTGCGACTGACGCGCATCGTATTCCTGGTACAGCGCCAGCAGCAGCCCGTTGCGGGTCTCGAAATGGTCGTAGACCACCGGCTTGGTCACCCCCGCCTGTTCAGCCAGGCGGCCCAGGCTCAAGGCATCGGTACCCTCCTCCCGCACCAATTGCCAGGCCATATCCAGCAACTGCCTGCGTCGGTCGTCGCGGCTCAGGCGCTTGCGCGAACGGGCTTGATCATCGCTTGACATCGATTACCTACCAAAAGTAACTTACTAAGCGTAACTTACCTGAAGTATATAACGCTTCAGGCTACCCTGCATCGTTGAATGGAGAGCCACCATGCACGCTCTGATCGTCGTCGGTCACCATGACCCGCATTCCCTCACCCACGCGCTGGCCCGGCAGGTTGCCGACGGCCTGGCCAGCGTCGGCCTGGCCAGCGTCGGCCACAGCAGCGAAATCGCCGACCTGGCCAGCGAAGGCTTCGACCCCCGCTTCAGCCTGGCAGACCATGCCGTGCACCGCCGGCTGGCAGCACCGCCGGCCGATGTACTCAACGAGCAGACACGCATCGAGCGCGCCGATGCCCTGGTGCTGGTCTATCCGATCTACTGGTGGTCACTGCCAGCTTTGCTCAAGGGCTGGGTCGAGCGGGTATTCAGCAACGGCTGGGCGTTCGACTATGACGAAGGCACCACGATCAAGAAACTGCGCGGCATGAAGGTTCACCTGATCGGCGTCGCGGGTGCCGATACAGGCACCTTCGAACGGCACGGCTATGGCGAGGCGATGCGCGTGCAGATCGAGCACGGCATCTTCGACTATTGCGGCGCCGAGGTACTCAGCTCCACCTTGCTGGATGACAGCGAAGGGCCTGACCAGGCCGCCCATTTGCACCACGCACTCGCTTTGGGCAAAAAACTGTTTGCAGATTGCCAGGCCGCAGCCTGAACTGTGCGCAGTGCCGCTACTCAAGTAGCGGCACCTCGGTTCTGTACACCCGCCCATTGCAGGAAATCAGACGACCCGGCTACCATTGAGAACGATTCACACTCACAACCGGAAGCCAGGCGTTGGACAGCACATCGACCCGTAAACTGGGCTTTTTCTTCAGCGACCACCATCGCTGGTTGCTCCAGCACATCCAGAAACGCCTGCGCAACCACGCCGACGCAGAGGACACTGCCGCCGAAACGTTCTGCCAGATGCTCGGCGCACGTGTCGACCCAGACAGCATTCAGCAGCCTCGCGCCTACCTCACTGTCATCGCCCGTCGGCTGATCTTTGACCGCCATCGCCGTCGCCAGCTCGAGCAGGCCTACCTGGAACACCTGGCGCGGTTGCCTGAGGCCGTCGCACCATCGGCCGAGGAGCAACTGCTGCTGATCGAGGCCCTGGTGAGCATCGATGAGGCACTGGACGGCTTGCCGGCAGTCGTCAAAGCCACCTTCCTCTACAGCCAGCTCGACGGCATGCACTACGCCGACATCGCGGCAAAGCTGCAGATCAGCGAACGCTCTGTCAGCCGCTACATGAAACAGGCGCTGCGCCAATGTTACCTGTGCGAGGTGCAGGCATGAGCAGGCCTGCCCTGGACCGGGTCAGCGAGCAAGCCATCGACTGGATGGTCGAGCTCAGGGCTGCTACGCCTGACCCGGCGCTGCTGCAACGGGTCAGGCTGTGGCTGCAGCAAGACCCCGCTCACCAACAGGCCTGGAACCGCCTGGAGCAACGCCTTGGCCATCCGTTCGCCGCGTTGCTCGCCCTGGATCAGCGGGCCCCTGGCCAAGCAGCAGAGGCACGCCGATTGCTGATGCAGCCTACTCGCTCACGGCGTGACGTACTTGGCGCCATGGCCAGTCTGGGGCTGTTCGGCGCGGCGCTGTGGGGTGGATGGCGCAGCGACACCACCCAAGGCTGGCTGGCCGATTTGCACACGGGCCGTGGCGAGCGGCGCAGTTTTACCTTGGCAGACGGCAGCCGCCTGAGCCTGAACAGTGCCAGTGCGGTCGACGTGCAGTTCGATGCCGGGCAGCGGCTTCTGGTGCTGCGTCACGGCGAGTTGCTGATCCAGGTTGCGCGCGATCCGCTGCGCCCCTTGCGCGTGCGCACCGCGCAAGGGCAAGTGCAGGCGTTGGGAACGCGGTTTCTGGTCAGCCAGGAGCAGGACGCCACACGGGTCGTGGTGCTTCAGCACAGCGTCCGCGCCAGTCTCGCCGATGGGCAGTGGGCGGAGCTGCAGCAAGGGCAGGCTGCCCTGCTACGGAACAACACCATCGAGCGGCTGACAGGCGAGCAACAGCAACGCGCTGCATGGCTGGAGGGCCGCCTGGAGGTCCTCGACCAGCCTCTGCATGTGGTGGTCGACGCGCTGCGCCCCTATCAGCGCGGCTACATCCGGCTCGCCCCCGCGGCACGCGACCTGCGGGTGCAGGGCGTATTTCCTCTGGACCAGCCACAGCAGGCCTTCAAGGCGCTGGCCGAGGCCCTGCCAATCAGCGTGGAGCGCTATGGCCCGTGGCTGATGTTGATCGACCTGAAACCCGCTTGATAAAAATATTTATCAAAATCATTCGCAATCGTGGCAAGTTTTCTTTGCTCGTCCCACATACCTCCTGACAGCCACTTCATTCGGGAGAAATTCGTGTACAACCCCTTGCCCCGCGCCCTGCCCCTGGTCGCTGCCTTGGCCAGCTTCAACGTGCTTGCCCAGGCGCAAACCCAAGTGTTCGACCTGCCACCCGCCAGCCTGGCTCACACGCTCAACCGCATCGCCAGCCAGAGCGGCCACATCATCGCGCTGGAGCCAGCACTGGTGCGCGGCAAGCAGGCACCTGCCGTGGTCGGCCAGATGAGTGCCGAGCAGGCCATGCAAGCTGCGCTGGCCGGTAGCGGCTTGCAGTTGCGGGTTTCCGCCGAGGGCCATTTCAGTGTGGCGCCCGGCAACCTGGGCAGCGACGTCATGGAGCTGGGCAGCACCAGCATCACCGACAACTATGTGGACGCAACCAGCGAAGGCACCGGGTCGTATGCCGCCCGCGCGGTGACCCTGGGCAAAGGCACGCACACCCTCAAGGAGATTCCCCAATCGGTCACCGTCATCACGCGCAAGCAACTGGATGACCAGGGCATCACCGACTTGCAGGACGCGCTTAACCACACCACGGGCATTGTCGGCGCACAGGGCATTGGCCCTGGCGTGGTCGTGACCTCGCGTGGCTTTCAGATTGATGACTGGCAATACGACGGTGTGCCGATCCCGCGAAACAACTATTCGCTGGGCAACTGGGCCACCCAGGACCTGGTGTTCTTCGACCGGGTTGAAGTGCTGCGCGGTGCTTCAGGCTTATTGCAAGGCACCGGCAGCCCAGGTGGCGCAATCAACCTGGTGCGCAAGCGTGGCCAAACGGCGCCGACCGTTACGCTGACAGGCAAAGCTGGCTCCTGGGACCACTATGGCCTGCAGCTGGATGCCGGCGGCCCGCTGACGACCGACGGCCGTGTGCGCGGGCGGCTTGTCGCTGACGAAGACCAAAGCGACAGCTTCATCGACTATGTCTGGAGCAAAAGCCATTCGTTGTATGGCGCCCTGGACATCGACCTGAACGACGCGACCACGGTGGGCGGCGGTATCAGCTACAACCGTCAGCAGTCCCGGCCGATGCTGCGCGGCCTCCCACGCTACGCCAGTGGCAAACCGGTCGACCTGCCGCGTTCGACTTACACCGGCGCCCGCTGGAGCCGCGCAGAAACCGACGTCACCACGTACTACCTGGACCTTGAACACCGCTTCAACGATGACTGGACCTTCAAGGCCGCAGCCGTGCGCATGGATGAAACCAACACATCCACCCACCAGCGCGTGCAGAGCACCCGCCAGGGCGTTGCGCCTGACGGCAGCGGCATCACCTACGCCGACTGGCTCACCGATTTTCACTCGACCAAGCTGGGCCTGGACATGAACGTGGTGGGCCACTTCGATACCGGCCCACTGGCCCATGAAATCACCGTGGGCGGCAACTACTCGAAGCTGACCTCGGATGACGCCTACTGGCGCAATTTCGATGCCGGCGGCAACATCTTCGACATCGACCATGACCGCCCGGAACCCAGCCGCGACAGCGTCTTCGAGGGCGAACTGGCACGTGCCAACAGGGCCAGCTACGACATCCGCCAGAAAGGCCTGTACGGCGCCTGGCGCGTCAAACCCACCCAGGACCTGACGTTGGTCCTTGGCTCGCGCGTTAGCTGGTTCGACTACAGCTGGGACTCGATCGACTTCGACAGCCTGACCGACCCCGGTACCCGCTACCCGACCAGCCGCATGACCGAAACGGGCCAAGTCACCCCTTATGCAGGCTTTATCTACGACTTGACCCGCGAATGGGCATGGTACGCCAGCTACACCGACGTGTTCGTACCGCAAACCGAACGCGCCGTGGGCAATACGCCGCTCAAACCGGTGATCGGCAGCAACTACGAAACGGGCTTGAAGGGCGAACTGTTCGACGGTCGGGTCAACGCCTCGATCGCATTGTTCCGCTACGACCAGGAAAACCGCGCCGTCACCGACGTAGCCTCGGGCTTCGCCTGCGATGACTGGTACTGCTCCACCGCAGCGGGCAAGGTGCGCAGCCAAGGCGTCGAAGCCGAAATCAGCGGCGAAGTGCTGAATGGCCTGCAACTGTTCGCAGGCTACACCTACAACACCACCAAGTTCCTCGATGACCCTGACGACAAAGGCCGCACCTTCAGCCAGTGGACACCCAAGCACATGCTGCGTGCATGGGCCGATTACACCCTGCCACTGGACGGCCAGCGCTGGAGCACCGGCCTGGGCTTCACCACCCAGAGCCACACCCTCGGCTACGAGCGTACCTACACCGTGCCTGGCTATACCGTGTGGAGCGCACGCCTGGCCTACCAGCTAACCCCCGAAGTGAACCTTGCCGTCAACGCCAACAACCTGTTCGACAAGAAGTACTGGGTTGCAGGCTTCAACCAGCTCAATGGCAGCAACAACTATGGCGAGCCACGCAACTTCATGCTGACGGTCAAGTACACCCCGCAACTCTGACCCCGGGTCAGTCTGCCAGCGGCCACTGCGCCAAGGGCCAGTAAGCGCCCTTGCGCGACTCGTAGAGCGTGAAATGGCGAGCCGCGAGGTAGAACTCCGGCGCGCTGCTGGCCTCGGGTGGTCGCCCGCGGTAATCCCTGGACAAGGTCAAGTGTGGCCGATACTCACGGTTGGCCGCCTCCACCCCCAACGGCAGCAGTGCCTGCTGCAAGCCGTACACCAGTTGCAACAGGGCTGGCGGTGTCTGCTGTGGCTCCAGCACCAGCGCGCCGGCCCGCTGCCACACCTGCAAGCGGTCAAGCAAAAGCCGCGGTGCCATGGCCGGCAGCGCCAGTTGATCGACTGCCGCACAGATCGCAGGCACCTGGGCAGTATCTACATCGCCGAGGAACAACAGCGTGACGTGGAAGTTGGCCGCCGGCACCGGTTTGCCGCTGCGCAGGCCCAGCCCACGCCGCCACTGGGCCAAGGCCCGCCGCTGGGCATCGCTGACCGGCAAGGCGAAAAACAGCCGTTTGAACGGGCTACCGCTGGGGCGTATATCCTGAACCATACCAACTCCATGACGTGAAACGTTTGCGCAAGACTGTAGGGCATTACACCAATGTAGCCCCGGCGTTTCGTAACAATAAGTACAAACTACCCCCATGATTGTTTATGCTGGCGGGCTTATGCCATGGCGCATGGCCATTTTTCGACAAGTAAACGTCCATGAAAATTGCACTCGTACTTATCTTCGCCCTCTCGATTGCCTACGTGCACCTGCGCGGTCGAGTTCGCCACAAGTTGACCCGCCAGCTGGGCGACCACTCCAGCTTCCTGGCCCCGGTCAACAGTTTCCTGTACCTGTTTTCCAAGCTCCCGGCCAAGCCTTACTTGCCGGTCGAAGCCTTCCCCGAACTGAAGCCGCTGCAGGACCACTGGCAGGAAATCCGCGAGGAAGGCCGCCAGTTGCTGCACGTGGGCGAAATCAAGAAGTCCGACAATTACGATGACGTCGGTTTCAACTCGTTCTTCAAGACCGGGTGGAAGCGCTTCTACCTGAAGTGGTATGGCGAAAGCCACCCATCGGCGATGGCCCTGTGCCCCCGCACCACCGAGCTGCTGCAAAGCATCGGCACGGTCAAGGCCGCCATGTTCGCCACCCTGCCACCGGGCGCCAAGCTGGTGCGCCACCGTGACCCGTATGCCGGCTCGTACCGCTATCACCTGGGGCTGGACACGCCCAACGACGACGGTTGCTACATCGACGTGGACGGCGAGAAGTATTCCTGGCGCGATGGCGAGGGTGTGATCTTCGACGAAACCTACATCCACTATGCGGCGAACACCACCGAGCAGAACCGCATCATCCTGTTCTGTGACGTCGAGCGCCCGCTCAAGTACCGCTGGGCAACTGCGTTCAACCGCTGGTTCAGCCGCAACGTCATGGCCGCCGCCGCCGCGCCTAACGGTGACGGCGACAAGACCGGCGGTATCAACCGCTTGTTCACCCGCATCTACAAGATTCGTGAACGCGGCAAGGCGCTGAAAAAGCGCAACCGCATGCGCTACTACCTGGAAAAGTGGGCAGTGGTTGCGGCGCTGGTGCTGGTGTTCATCTACATCTGAATGCTCAGCGTGCTCCTGCAAGGTGCTGCGGCAGCCTGAGTGATGGTGCAAGACAGTTGCCCTCACAAGTACTGCTGCACACCCACCAAAGTACAAGCCTCGCTCTTGTCACTCTTCGACTAGCCTGAAAGCTCCACTCGCAACCACCACAAGGTGAAGACGATGAGCATGATGGACTGGGACGCCTACCGTAAGCAGTTGATGGCCGGCATCGGCGATCTCAAGCAACTCTCCCCAGACACCGTGGCCGGTTACATGACCGCCAGCGGTGCGGGAGCCAAGACCAACCACCTCGACGCCAAGACGCGTGAGTTGATCTCACTGGCCGTGGCCGTGACCACCCGTTGCGACGGCTGCATCGCCGTGCATTCGCAGCAGGCGGTCAAACACGGTGCCAGCCGCGAGGAAATTGCCGAAGCCCTCGGCGTGGCCGTGGCGATGAACGCCGGTGCGGCGCTGGTGTACTCGGCGCGGGCCATGGATGCGGTGGGCAAGGCCAACGGCTAGGCACAAACGGCGTCGTCGCCCTTGCGCGACGGCGCCGCGCCCCACAGACTTGGCGGCCCAGCCCTTGCAGGAACCCGCATGATCCACATTCGCCCCATGACAGCCGAAGACTTCGAGCGCTTCTGGCCCACCTTCCAGGCCATTGTCCAGGCCGCTGAAACTTACGCATACGACCCGGCCCTGAGCATCGATCAGGCCCGTCAGCTGTGGCAGGAGCTGCCATTGCACACGCTGCTGGCCGAAGAGGATGGCGAGCTGCTGGGTTCTTATTACCTGAAGGCCAATGCCGCCGGGCCTGGCGCGCACGTGGGCAACTGCGGCTACATGGTGTGCGAACAGGCACGTGGCCGGGGTGTGGCGCGCCTGATGTGCGAGCACTCGCAGAAGCTGGCACGCCAAGAGGGCTTTCTGGCCCTGCAGTTCAACTCGGTAGTGGCCAGCAATGAAGTCGCGGTGGCACTGTGGCACAAGCTGGGCTTCGAAACAGTCGGGCGCTTGCCCAAGGCTTATCGCCATGCCCGCCTGGGGCTGGTGGACTGCCTGGTGATGTACAAGTGGCTGGCGGATGAACCGGTGGTGGAGAAGCCGCCACTGCTGATCGGGCGCAAGAATATCGAGGCGCGGGTGTCGCGGCGTCGCGGGCGCTGATCTTCTCTCGCAGGCTCGGCCCCTTCGCGGGCTTGCCCGCTCCCACAGCAAACCCACTCACCTCGGGGTACGTGGAGATCCTGTGGGAGCGGGCAAGCCCGCGAAGAGGCCGGGCCTGCTAAACGCTCAGTTTCAGAAGGCCAGGCCCACCTTCACCCCAAACTCGTCACGCTTGAGCTTGGTGTTGTCTGCTGCCGGCGAATCTTCATCCAGCTTGTATTCGGTGCGGGTGTAGTAAACACCCGCCTGCACCGGCATAGCGCCCTGCTGGTTCATCAGCAACGTCACTTCGGCATACGGGTTGGTGCGGTCTTTCAGGTCGACCGTGTCGCTACCAAAGTCGTCAACCTTCAGCCGCGCGCGGCCGTCCAGGGTGTGGCGTGCCCCAACTTCCACGCGCAAGGTCGAGGCGTCGAACTGGTGGTTGTAGCCCAATGCCGCCTTGGCAAAGGGCGATTTCACCGTGAGCTTGGTATCGAGGTCGTTGATTTCCGGTTCGAAGCGCGACCAGCTGTAACCGCCGCCCACGGTCACGTCGACAAAGTTGCGAGCGTCCAGCGCCGCACGCCAGCCAAGGTCAAGGTCGGCCTGGGCCTCCTTGAGCTTGTTGTCGTTCTTCTTGCCGAATTTGGCTTCGGCGCCGAGCTGGTAGATGAAACCGGATTCGGCTGTCAGCTTGTTGCCGAAGGTGGCGAACACGCCGCCTTGGCCCATGTGTTCCTTGTCGCTTTCACTGCCACCTTCGAACTTGAACTTGTCGTAGGCGCCCTGCAGACCAAGTGTGAACAGCGGGTCGGTGCTGGGCGCGGCGGTGGCGGCCAGCGGCGCAGCGATCAGGGCGAGCAGGCAGGTGTGGCGCAACAGTTGACGAGCAGACATGCGTGAAGTCTCCATGACTTGATAACGAAAGGCGAACGTGCGGTTCGAGACAAACGCCGCGAAAAAAGTTCGAAAAAAAATCACTAACCGCGCGCAACCTTGTGTTTTATCGCGGTATTCATGGGGCGCCAACATTTGACGCCACAGCGTTTCAGTGGTCAGATGCGCGCCAGTTTCAGGTGCCCTTCGCCGCCGCGCGCAGGGTGAAACGGGAAGCCGGTGCGTCGTGGTACCCACGACAAGTCCGGCGCTGCCCCCGCAACGGTAAGCGAGCGACCCCTTCGAGATACCACTGTGCACATGCATGGGAAGGTGAAGGTGTCATGCCCCTCGCAAGCCCGGAGACCGGCCTGGAACGTCACTTGGCAACCCGCGGTGGGCGGGCGCAGGCCGGAATCCGTGCGCGCGCCTGCCTGCATGGTTCGCCTTTGCGTGTTTTCCACCGGGATCCATTCATTCCTGCAGCAGTGGAACGACATGTCCCGTAAGTTCAAGCTTCACCCCCTGGCGGCCTGCCTGGCCGTCGCCCTGCCGGCCCTGGCCGATGACCGTGACCCACAACCCCTGGCCTTGCCCTCCATGGCCATCACCGACACCCTCGACAGCCGGGCCATCGACCTGGCCACGCCAACCCAGGCAGGCTCGCGCCTTGGCCTCAGCGCCCTGGAAACACCGGCCAGCACCAGCAGCATCAGCGCCGAGCAGATCCAGCAGCGCAACAACCTCACCGTGCAGGATGCGGTAACGCGGTCGCCGGGCATCACCTTCGTCGGCTCCCCGGGCGACGGCGGCACCGGCCTGTCCGCCCGCGGCTTTGCCGGCCACAGCTCGGTGATGACCCTGTTCGACGGCGCCCGCCTGTACACCGGTGCCGGCACCCAGACGTTCCCTGTCGACCCGTGGATGGTCGAACGCATCGATGTGATTCGCGGCCCGGCTTCGGTACTGCATGGCGAAGGCGCCACCGGCGCGGTGATCAACGTGATCCCGAAAAAACCGTTTGCCGGTGAGGTGCGCAACCACCTGCGCCTGGGCTACGGCTCGTGGGACCGCCAGCAGCTGGGCCTGGACAGCGGCGGCAGCCTCAGCGAGCGCCTGAGCTCTCGCCTCACCCTCAACCAGCAGGCCGGCAACGGCTGGGTCGACCGCACCACTTCGCGCAGCCTGGCCCTGAGTGCCGCGCTGCGTTTCGATGCCAGTGACGACCTCAGCTTTACCCTTGCCCACGACCGTGGCGATGCAGAGCCTGCCAACTACTACGGCACCCCGCTGATCGACGGGCACTACCGCAGCAGCCTGCGCAAGAAAAACTACAACGTGCAAAACGACGTGCAGCACTACGTCGATGAGTGGACCCGGCTGACCACCGACTGGACGTTGAACGACCACGTCAGCGCCAGCAACCAGCTGTACTACATCAAGAGCCGCCGCCACTGGCGCAACGCCGAAGACTACAGCTGGGACGCCGAGCGCCAGCAATTGCAGCGCGGCAGCTACCTGGAAATCAAGCACAACCAGGAACAGTTCGGCGACCGCCAGACCTTCACCTTTGACCACAGCGTGTTCGGGCTGGCCAGCAAGACCGTGGTCGGCGCGGAATACAACAAGGTCCGCTTCAACGTCAACAGCAATGCGCCCTACAACGATGTGGGCGGCGACTACATCGACCCGTGGCAACCAGAACCGGGCTGGTTTCACAGCGCCTCGCCGCTGCGCCCGCAAACCTTGTCCAGCACCCACACCTTCGCCCTGTTCGCCGAAAACCGCCTGCAGCTGAGCGACCGGCTGTCGCTGGTCACCGGCGTGCGCCGCGACCAGAACCACATCGACCGCACCAACCTGACCAACGACAGCCGCAGCGACCGCAGCCTGCAAGGTGGCAACTGGCGCGCCGGGCTGGTGTTCGCCGTCACCGACGACCTGTCGCTCTACGGGCAGTACTCCACCAGCCAGGAGGGGGTCAACAACCTCATCAGCCTCAGCCCCACACAGATGCACTATGACCTGACCGAGGCGAAGCAGACCGAGGTAGGCCTCAAGCAGCGCTTCTGGGACGGCCGTGGCGAATGGACGCTTGCCGCCTACCACATCATCAAGAAGAAACTGCTGGTGGACGACCCGATCACCCACGAGAAGCAGCAGGCTGGGCAGCAGACGTCCGATGGCCTTGAGGCCACCCTGGAACTGGCCCTGGCGCATCAGTGGCAGGTATCGGCTAACGCGTCTCTGGTGCGCGCCAGGTATGACGACTTCGACGAGATGGTCGGCGGCGTGGCTCAGGACCGTGCTGGCAACCGGCCGGCCAACGTGCCACGGCGTACTGCCAACCTGTGGTTGAGCAAAGGCTTCGGCCAGCAGGTAGAGGCCGGCATTGGTGCGCGCTACGTAGATGAGCGTTATGCCGATACCGCCAATACCCAGAGCGCCCCCGGGTATACCGTGGTCGATGCCAACATCGCCTGGCAGGTGCTGCCGGATGTGAAGTTGGGCTTGCAGTTGAACAACCTGTTTGATCGTGAATATGTGCAGTCGGCGTTCAGTGGGCAGCAGTGGTTGATGGGGATGCCGCGGTCGTACTTTGCGACGGTGGATTACACCTTCTGATCTGAGCCTGCCTGTGCCGGCCTCTTCGCGGGCTCGCCCGCTCCCACAGATACAACACAGTTTTCGATGACTGCGATATCTCTATGGGAGCGGGCGAGCCCGCGAAGGGGCCGGCACAGGTAACACAAAAACCCCTACCCACCTCTAATCAAATAGTTATAAGATAACATTTCACATGACATTCATTCCTATCAGCGACCCTCCATGACAAGCGCCAGCGCCACGCCCTCCTTGATCACCCAGCGCCTGCAGAGCATCGATGCCCTGCGCGGCCTGGTGATTCTGTTCATGCTTCTGGACCACGTCCGCGAAACGTTCTTCCTGCACCGACAGGTCAGCGACCCGATGACCATCGACGCCACAGAGCCTTCGCTGTTCTTCAGCCGTACCTTGGCCCACCTGTGCGCGCCAGTGTTCGTCCTGCTGACCGGCCTGTCGGCCTGGCTGTATGGCGAAAAACACCAGGGCCGTGGCGATGTCTCGGCGTTTCTGTTCAAGCGCGGGCTGTTCCTGGTGGTGCTGGAGTTCACTCTGGTCAACTTCGCCTGGACCTTCCAGCTGCCCCCCAGCGTCATCTACCTGCAAGTCATCTGGGCCATCGGCGTCAGCATGATCGCCCTGTCGCTGCTCGTATGGCTGCCACGTGCGGCCCTGCTCGCCTTGGGCGCAGTCATCGTTGCCGGTCACAACCTGCTCGACGGCCTGCACTTTGGCGTGGAGTCCGCCCTGCACGTGCCATGGGCCATCCTGCACGACCGTGGCTGGCTTGAATTTTCCGAAAACCTGCGCCTGCGCACGTCTTACCCGGTGCTGCCATGGATCGGCGTCATCGCCCTGGGCTATGGCCTGGGCCCCTGGTTCGCCCGTGGCAGCACAGCCGGCCAACGCCAGCAGCGCCTGCTGCTGGCTGGGCTGACTGCGTTGCTGGGCTTTGTCGTGTTGCGCCTGTTCAACGGCTATGGCGAGGCGCCGTGGAGCGGTTACCCTACTCTCACCCAAACCGTGATGAGCTTCTTCAACATCACCAAATACCCGCCGTCACTGCTATTCCTGGCCCTGACCCTGGGCTGTGGCCTGCTTTTGCTGCGCGCCTTCGAACGCGCCGGCCAGGCCCGGTGGATCAGCGCGCTGGCAGTGTTTGGCGCAGCACCGATGTTCTTCTACCTGTTGCACCTGTACGTGCTGAAACTGCTGTACCTGGCCTGCGTGGCGCTGTTCGGCCTCAACCATGGCGACTATTTCGGTTTCGACGGCATCACGGCGGTGTGGCTGGGTGCAGCGGCGCTGGCGGTTTCGCTGTACCTGCCGGTGCGCGGGTTCGCCCGCCTGAAAGCGCGCCGCCGCGACATCACCTGGCTGAAGTACTTCTGAAAAGCGTTTTCACCCGGCGGCGCGATGGTCTACCATGCGGGCCGCCGGTTTCCACCATGGAATTAATAGGGAATCCCAGGCCCGTCAATACGGGCCAAACGGAACTGCCCCCGCAACTGTAGGTGCCGAGCCTGCTCCATCGATGCCACTGGGCCACGCGCCCGGGAAGGCCGGAGCCGGGCCATGACGCACCAGTCAGGAGACCTGCCGGCCTACATTTACCAACCGGCGGGGTGTCCGGGATTGGCCATCAGTGTTGCCCCTGCCATCGGCGGGGCTCGGCGATGCCTGTCCGTGCGTTCCTCACCCGAACTGTCCGATAGGAGATCGCCCAGCATGCTGCCCCGTTTCGCCACCCTGCTCGCCGGCCTTGGCCTCACTGGCCTGGCCCAGGCCGCTGCCACCCACTACCCGCTGACGGTCGAGAACTGCGGCAAACCGCAAACCTTCGCCCAGGCGCCGCAGCGCGCCGTCACCATCGGCCAGGCCGGCACCGAGATGCTCTACGCACTCGGGCTGGGCGACAAGCTGGCGGGCACCTCGCTGTGGTTCAACAACGTGCTGCCCGAGTACCAGGCGCAGAACGACAAGGTGCCGCGCCTGGCCGACAATGACCCCAGCTTCGAGGCCGTGGTCGGCAAGCGCCCACAACTGGTGACGGTGCAGTTCGAATGGATGGTCGGCGCCCAGGGTGTGGTGGGCACCCGCGAGCAGTTCGATGAACTGAAGATCCCCACTTACCTGCTGCCGTCGGACTGCGAGGGCAAGGACAACCTGGTCGGCGCCGACGGCACCCGCCTGCAGGCGTTCCAGGTCAGCAGCATCTACAAGAGCGTCAGCCAGCTGGCCGAGATCTTTGATGTGCAGGACCGCGGTACTGCGTTGAACGCCGAGCTGAAAGGCCACCTGGACAGCGCCAAGGCACAACTGGCCGGCAAGGACCTGTCCACCACTTCGGCACTGTTCTGGTTCTCCAGCGCCGACCTCGACATCGACCCTTACGTGGCGGGCCGTCAAGGGGTCGCTGACTTCATGCTGCGCACGTTGGGCGTGCGCAATGTGGTCGAGTCCACCGAGGAGTGGCCGACCGTAGGCTGGGAAACCCTGGCCAAGGCCAACCCCACCTGGCTGATCATCGCCCGCATGGACCGCCGCCGCTTCCCCGCCGACGACTACCAGAAAAAGCTGGAATTCCTGCGCAACGACCCGGTAACCCGCAACATGGACGCGGTGAAGCACAACCGCATCATCGTCCTCGACGCCGACGCCATGCAGGCCGGCATCCGCCTGTTCCGTGGCCTGCAAACCTTGTCGGCAGCCTTCGCCAGCGGTAAAGCGGCCCAGTGATGATTCGCCTGTTACCCTGCATCGCAATCGCCTTGGCGGCACTATTGGCCGCCTTGCTGGCCGGCACTGCCATCGGTGAGACCAACCTGTCACCCAGCGTGGTCGGCCAGGTGCTGGCCAACCACCTGTGGCAGGCCGGCTACCCGGTTGACCCGATCGACGCCGGCATCGTCTGGAACTACCGCCTGACCCGCACCCTGGTCGCTGCAGCCTGCGGTGCCGGCCTGGCCACCTGCGGTGTGGTTCTCCAGGCGCTGCTGCGCAACCCGCTGGCCGAGCCGTACCTGCTGGGCTTGTCCGCCGGCGCCTCGACCGGTGCAGTGCTGGTCGGCCTGCTGGGTCTGGGTAGCCTGGCGCTGAGCATGTCCGGTGGCGCCTTCATCGGTGCGCTGGCTGCGTTCGCCCTGGTGCTGCTACTGGCCCGCGCGGCCGGCCCAGGCAGCAACAACGCGCAGGTGATCCTCGCCGGCATCGCCGGCTCGCAACTGTTCACCGCCCTCACCGCTTTTCTCATCACCAAGTCGGCCACCGCCGAACAGGCACGCGGCATCCTGTTCTGGCTACTGGGCAATCTCAGCGGTGTGCGTTGGCCTTCCGTGTGGCTGGCTGTGCCGGTGGCGCTGTTCGGCCTGGTGGTGTGCCTGTTGCACCGCCGCGCGCTGGACGCCTTCACCTTCGGCGCCGATTCGGCTGCATCGCTGGGCATCCCGGTGCGGCGCACCCAGTTACTGCTGATCAGTTGCACGGCACTGGTCACGGCGGTGATGGTGTCCATCGTCGGCGCCATCGGCTTTGTCGGGCTGGTAATCCCGCATGCCCTGCGCCTGCTGCTCGGCCCCGGGCACAGCCGCCTGTTGCCCGCCAGCGCACTGGGCGGCGCACTGTTCCTGATTGCCGCCGACGTCCTTTCGCGCACCTTGATTACGGGCCAGGTGATTCCCGTGGGCGTGGTAACCGCACTGATCGGTGCACCGGTGTTCGCACTGATTCTGGTCAGCCGCCGAGGGCACTCATGACGGTCATGATCGCTGCACAGCTTGCGCCACTGAGCTGCCAGGGCCTGGGGCTGCAACTGGCCGGCAATACCGTGCTGCGCGATATCGACCTGCACGTTGTGGCAGGTGAAACCCTGGGCATTGTCGGCCCCAACGGCTCCGGCAAATCCTCACTGCTCAAGCTGCTGGCCGGGCTGCGCAAGCCGGCCAGCGGCAGCGTGCAACTGCTGGGCGAACCGCTGGCACAGCTGCCCCGCCGCCGTGTTGCACAGGCCCTGGCGCTGGTTGAGCAACAGGCTGACACCCTCGATGCAATCAGTGTGTTCGATGCCGTTGCCCTGGGCCGTACGCCTTGGTTGTCGGCACTGGCACCGTTCTCTGGGGAGGACCGTGCCATCGTCGAGCAGGCCCTGGCTGACCTCGACGCCCTGCACCTGCGCACACGCCTGTGGGGTTCGCTGTCGGGTGGCGAGCGCCAGCGCGTGCACATCGCCCGCGCCTTGGCGCAACGGCCACAGGTACTGTTGCTGGACGAGCCTACCAACCACCTGGACATTCAGCACCAGCTAAGCCTGCTGCAGCAGGTTCAAGCCTTGCCGGTCACCACGCTGGTGGCCTTGCACGACCTCAACCAGGCACTCACCTGCGACCGCGTCGCGGTGCTCGACAAGGGCCACCTGGTGGCCCTTGGCAAACCGTTCGACGTCCTCACGCCCGAGCGCCTGCTGTGCACCTTCGGCGTACATGCCCGCTACCTCACCGACCCCTTCGATGGCGCGCGCATCCTGCGTTTTCGCGCCCCTTGAACCAGGAAGTTCTACTGATGCTGTTGCGCCCTGTTGCCCTGCTGCTTGTCAGCGCCCTGTTTGCCCCCGCCGCACTGGCCGAGGTGCATGAAGTGAAAATGCTCAACCGCGGCAGCGAAGGCGCCATGGTGTACGAGCCGGATCACCTGCGCATTGCCCCCGGCGATACCGTGCGCTTTCTGCCCACCCAGAGCGGGCACAATGCGGCCAGCGTGCCCGGCCTGCTGCCCACAGGCGCCGAACCCTTCAAGAGCAAACTGAACCAGCCTTTCGAGCAAACCTTCAGCGTGCCGGGCGTATATGGCATCCAGTGCATTCCGCACCTGGCGATGGGCATGGTGATGTTGATCCAGGTGGGTGATGCGCCGGCTGCCGAATTGCCAGCCAGCTTGCCTGCACGGGCGCAAGCCCGCTTCGCGGCCCAGTTGCAGAAGCTTGAGGCCGCGCGATGAACCGGCTGTTGTTAGCGTTGCCGTTGCTGGGGTTGTCGCCCTTGGCCCTGGCCGACTCCGCGCAGTCGCAAAGCAGCGGTTTTGTCGAAGACAGCAGCTGGAACATCCTCAACCGCAGCGTATTCGACCAACGCGACTACAAGCAAGGTGGGCGCAACAGTGCCGCGCGCAATGCCTACAAACCGCGCAGCGAACGTAATGGCAAGGCCGAGGAATGGGCCTACGGTTTGATGGGGACCTTTCAGTCCGGCTTCACCCAGGGCCTGATCGGTGTTGGCGTCGATGCCCATGCCTACCTGGGCGTGCAACTCGACAGTGGCGGCGGGCGCGCGGGCAAAGCGCGCCTGCTGGGGGTGGATAACGATGGGCACCCGAAAAACGAATACAGCCGTGCAGGGGCAGCGCTGAAGTTGCGGGCGTCCAATACCGTGCTCTCCTATGGCGAGCAACGGGTCAAGACCCCGGTATTCAGCTCTTCCGACAGCCGCCTGCTGCCCGAAACCGCTACAGGGTTCTTCCTCACCAGCAACGAGTTCGACACGCTCAAGCTGCTGGCCGGGCACTTCAACGAAAGCACCGACCGCAATGCCTCCAGCCACGACAAGGGCTTCGTGGTGAACTACTCCAACGGCAAGCAAGGCAACAGTTTCGACCTGGCCGGTGTGGTGTGGAACCCCGGCGCAGCGTTCAGTGGCAGCCTGTATACCTCGCGCTACGAAGACAGCTGGAACCAGCACTACCTGGGCAGTACCTTCAGCCATGCGCTGGATGACCGACGCAGCATCAGCCTGGACCTCAACCTGTACCGCACCACAGACACTGGCAAGGCGCTGTCCGGGCGCATCGACAACACCACCTGGAGCCTGGTCTCGCGCTACAGCCAGGGGCCGCACGGTTTCAGCCTTGGCTGGCAGCAGGTCGACGGCAACACCCCGTTCGACTACGTGACGCGAGGGGCAATCTTCATTGCCAACGCCGTGCAGATGTCGGACTTCAACGCCCCGAACGAGAAGTCCTGGCAGGCACGTTATGACCTGAACATGGGTGCCTATGGGGTGCCGGGGTTGAACCTCACGGCGCTGTACGTGAGGGGGTTCGATATCGACGGCACACATGTCGACCCCAATGGCGGGTATGCGTACCTGGGGTATGGCAAGGGTGGCAAGCATTGGGAGCGCGACCTGGAGGCGCGGTATGTGGTGCAGAGCGGCAAGGCCAAGGGGACGACGTTCTCGGTGAGGCATAACGTGCACCGGGGGAACACGGCGCAGGCTGAGCTGGACGGGGACCAGATACGGTTGGCGGTGGAGTGGCCGTTGTCCGGGGGGTTCTGATAGTCCGAGTTGCCTGATGGAGCCGGGGGCTGCTTTGCAGCCCATCGCGACGCAAGGCCGCTGCTACAGGCATCGCGAAAAGCCCGGGCTGCGCGACGCCTGTAGGAGCCGCCCAGGCTCCATCATGCGAGCGAGCTACCTGCAGGCAACAACCCCCACTCCATCCGCTCCTGTTCATTCATCGCGACCAGCACCTCGGCAAACGCCCGTTCCAGCTCTGAACTGACGTTGCCAAACACCTGGTAATTGGTCAGCAGATACCGCTTCACCACCCTCGGCCAACGGCGTTCCTTGTGCGCCGCATTGATGATGCCCTTGGCGTCATGGTAGGTCGCCCCCCGCCACAGTTCTATCAGCCTTTTTTCAAAATCCGCAAAGGTCCACCGGTCAATACGCTCTTCAAATTCGTCCAGCAGCTTGAGTTTGTACAGGGCCATGTATGGCATCGTGAGTCTCCCTCGGGTGCAGTGAGCAAGCCGTGCACTGGGGAAGGTAAGCAAGCCGGGCCGGTTTTGAAATGAACGCGTCGATCACGCAAAAAGCTCCGCTGTAGGCGCTTTCCCACAGGTCAGGGCAGTCGCAAGTGCATGTGCGTGGTCTGCCAGACCGGGTCTTGCTCCACATCCACCACCGCGAACCCTTGCCGCTCCCAGAACGCAATGGCACCCGGCAGAAACGGATGCGTATGCAGGTACAGGCAGCCGATGCCTGCCTGCTCCGCCCGCTCGCGCAACGCGCCGAACAACGCGGCAGCCAGCCCATGCCGGCGGTAGGCCGGCAGCACGAACAGGCGTACCACTTCGACTACCCGCTCAGCGTGGTAATCAAGCTGGGCAAAGCGGTGGTCATAGGGCACGTAGCCGATCACCGCGACCAGCCGCCCGTCATCACGGGCCTCAAGAAAGCATCCCGCGCCGTCCAGGTAGGTGTCGGCAAAATGCGCAAGGTCGTGCGGCAATGGCGCCTTCGCAAGCATCGGGAAGAGCTCGCGGCGAGCGTTATCGACAAACGCAACGACTTCGGCAATGGCGACGCGCGCCACAGGTTGCAGGGTCCAGTTCGGCATGGGGCTGCTGGCAGTGGTTGGAGGGCACGGTTCTACCGCAGCGCGCCGTTCAAGGCAAATCACAAAGCTCGTCGTGGCCAGGCGGACATCGGTATAATCGGCAGTCTTCACTGCCCGACCAGGCCACGCCATGCCTCGCTTCCAGAAGTTGCTGTTGCCCCTGCTGCTGACTGCCGCCCTCACCGCCTGCGACCAGAAGCCCTCCCGCGAAGATCAGATCCTCGCCCAGCTGCCGCTGCAGGATGCCTACACCCATAACATCGAGCGCATGGCCACGCTGCTGGGCCGCACTCACCCGCAGCTGTCGCAGGCCACCATCCAGGATGTACTGCGCAAGTACCTGACCGTCGAGGACCAGCGCCAAGACCTGTTCCGGCTGTACAGCGAAAAGAACTTCAGCGACGCCGAATTTGCCACCATCGTTGCCGCCACCCAGGACCCCGCCAAGGCCAGGGCGCTGGAAGACACCGAAGCCGGCAAGCGCCTGAGCGAAAAACTCACCGCGCTGATGCGCGAAACCGCCCGCGACGTCAAGGTGCAAGCGCTGGTGGAGCGGCGCATGCAGCAGGTGGAAGACGAGCTGAACGCACTGGACAGGCCTGGTTCCTGAACGCGGCGCCCCATCCCCCCTAGCGCGAAAGGTCGTCGCTACTTTCAATCACCCGAGGTCAGGATTGCCACACGCCAAGCACGGATTGCGCCTGGATCTACGCACACTCATTCTGGTGCTCTGCGCCCTCACCGCCCTGGTCATGCTGTGCGCCAGCTATTTCGCCAGCTACCGGGTGCAGCGCCAGCTGCTGATCGACCACGCCCTGGAAGCCAACCGGGTGTATGCGATGAAGCTGGCCAGCATCACCGAAACCTTCATCGGCAACGCCCAGCAGCAATTGGCCTTCAGCGCCGGCGTACAAGGCCGGCAGCTGGGCGATGCCGCTGCGCTGCAAGTGGAGACCGACCGTGTACTGGGCCAGAGCATGGCTTTCAACTCCACCTTCGTGATCGATGCCAACGGCGTGCTGCTGGCAGTATCCCCTGCCCCGCTACGGCACCTGGTCGGCAGTCACGTACAGTCGCCCGGCGCTCAGGAAGCATTGCAAGAACGCCGCCCGCTGGTTTCCACACCCTACCTTTCGGCGGCCGACAACCTGGTGGTGGCGCTGTCGCAACCCGTTTTCGACAGCAACGGTCGCTACATGGGGTATGTCGGTGGCAGCCTGTACCTGCGTGAACGCAACATCCTCAACAGCTTGCTGGGCGAACATTTCTACAAGGACGGTTCGTACCTGTATGTGGTCGACCGCAACCGCCGCCTGCTGTATCACCCCGATAGCGAACGGGTCGGCACAGTGGTGGAGGGCAATGCGCTGATCGACCAGCTGGCGACCCTAAACAACGGTACCCGCCAACTGACCAACAGCCAGGGTGTGGAAATGCTCGCCGGGTTTGCCACTGTACCCAGCGCCGGCTGGGGGGTAGTGGCGCAGCAACCGCTGACGCAGACGGTGATGCCACTGAACCACCTGATCCTCAACGTGGTAGGCACTTCTGCGCCACTGGCGCTGGTGGGCTGCCTGCTGCTGTGGTGGCTGGCCATGACCATCGCCCGGCCGCTGTGGCAACTGGCTGCCGGTGCCCGAGCGATGGACCGTGCTGGCACCGCCGAGCGCTTGCATCGCGTGCGGGCCTGGTACTTCGAGGCAGCCGAACTCAAGCGCGCCCTGTTGATCGGGCTGAACCTGCTGCAGGAGCGCATCGGCCGGCTCAACCGTGACGCCCAGACCGACCCGCTGACGGGCCTGGGCAACCGCCGCAGCCTGGAATTCAGCCTGTCATTGCTGGAAGCCGAAGGCCGCGCCTTTGCGGCCATCGTGCTGGACATCGACCATTTCAAACAGGTCAATGACAACCATGGGCACGAGGTCGGCGACCAGGTGCTGCGCCGCCTGGCAGAGCTGATGCGCCGCTGCTGCCGCGAGGGCGACCTGCTGTGCCGCACCGGCGGCGAGGAATTCTTGATGCTGCTGCCGGGGGCCAGCCTGGACGTGGCCGCCGTGGTGGCCGAGCGGCTGCGGGTCACGGTGCAGGATACGCCCGTGCAGCCGGTGGGCGCGGTGACGGTTTCGCTGGGGGTGGCACGCTGGGATGGCGAGGCTGGCAGCGGGCCCATGGACGCATTAAGCGAGGCGGACCGGGCGCTTTACCAGGCCAAGCAGGAGGGGCGTAACCGGGTAGCTATTGCCTGAACCGGCCTCTGCGCAGGTACAACCAACGATCAAAGTGATTGTTGTAACAATCTTTGTCATAAAACTGTCTTGTTCCGGTCATAGGATTGACCACAACCTGACATTTTCATTTCATGGATGAGCGTCTCATGCGTCGTGTGGTTTTCAATCAGAAAGGTGGCGTCGGCAAGTCCAGCATCGCCTGCAACCTCGCCGCTGCCAGTGCCGCCGAGGGGTATCGGACCTTGCTGGTCGACCTCGACCCGCAGGCCAATGCCACTTACTACCTGACCGGCCTGGTCAACGACGCCATTCCTGCCGGCATCGCCGATTTCTTCCGCCAGACCCTGTCACCGGTCACGGCGGCCGGCAAGAAGCACCGGGTGGCGATCACCGAAACCCGCTACAGCAACCTGCACCTGGTCACCGCCAGCCCCGACCTCAGCGACCTGCAAAGCAAGCTGGAGAGCAAGTTCAAGATCAACAAGCTGCGCAAGTTGCTGGTGGAACTGGGCGAGGATTACGAGCGGATCTACATCGACACCCCGCCGGCGCTCAATTTCTACACCTTCAGCGCGCTTGTTGCGGCAGAGCGCCTGCTGATCCCGTTCGACTGCGACAGCTTCTCGCGTCAGGCCCTGCACAGTGTCATGGCCGAGGTCGAGGAACTGCGCCAGGACCACAACCCGGCGTTGCAGGTAGAAGGTGTGGTGGTCAACCAGTTCGCCGGGCGCACCGCCCTGCACCAGACCCTGGTCGACCAGTTGCGCAGCGAAGGCCTGCCGGTGCTGCCGGTGTACCTGAGCAATTCGATCAAGATGCGTGAATCGCACCAGGCGTCAGTGCCGTTGGTGCACCTGGCGCCTCGGCACAAGCTGGCGCTGGAGTTTGTCGATTTGCTGGATGTGCTGGAGCGGGCGGCCTGATAGACCCTGGGGGCGCTCTGCGCCCCTATCGCGACACAAGGCCGCTCCCACAGGAGATCGCGGTTGCCTGGACTGCCCCCAAAAACTTGCAGTAAAAGCACTACCCGACCGTTCATCCGGATGGTAGATTCGCCGCCATGAAAATCACCCGGCACACTCGCACGCTGACTGCATGGACGCTCTACGCCAGCGTCCTGTTCAGCCTGTTGCTGTGCGGCCTGCACCACGGTCAGATGGGTGGCCTGCGCCTGGCCGGCCTGGAAGGCGGCTTCTGCTCGGTCAACAGCGAACACGGCGTGGCCATCGACCTGGACGGTGCCGGCGGTGACCAGCACATGGCCCAGCTCGACTGCCCGGTGTGCTCCTCGTTTGGCCTGGCCGTACCGCTCAGCAGCGGTGGCTGGTCGTTCACCCCGGCGCAAGTCGTGGCCACCTCGCCCATCGTCGTGCGCAGCTGGGCACAACCGCCGCCGCGCTACCAACGCCCCGCCCTCAACCCCCGCGCCTCCCCCACAGTCTCCCCCGCAGCCGTACTTCATCTCGCCTGACTTCAGCCGGGCGCGCCTTTGCGCGCGTTCGCCGTCAGTCATGACCTTTGCGTGGAAGACACACAAACATGCTTCGCAAGACCTCCCTGGTGCTCCTCATGGGCACCTGCAGCTTTGCCTGCGCTGAAACCGCCCCTGTCGAACTCGGCGCCACCACCATCGACGGCGAACGCGACGCCGCCAGCGGCGTGCAGCTGGACGAGCCGATCCGGACCGGTTCGCGCCTTGGCCTGACCGCGCGGGAAACGCCCGCCTCGGTCAGCGTCTCGGACCGCCGCCTGATCGAAGAACGCGGCGCCAAAGACAGCCAGGACGTGGTCAACGCCATGACCGGCGTCAACGCCTCCGCCAACCCGGGCTTTGGCGGCTTCGTCGCCTATCGCGGCTTTACCCAGAACCAGGTCACCCAGTTGTACAACGGCATCAACCTGGGCTACAGCAGCGCCACCCGGCCAGTGGACGCCTGGGTACTCGACCGCGTCGAGCTGATTGGAGGGCCGTCTTCGTTTCTGCATGGCGCAGGCGCAGTGGGCGGCTCGATCAACTACATCACCAAGCTCGCCAGCCGCGACCAGCAGATCATTGACGGGCGTATCCGCTATGGCAGTTTCGACGACAGCGAGGTGGCGTTCGGTATCAACCAGGCGCTGGCCAGCAACCCCGCCGATGCCCACCATTTCGCGCGTCTGGACTTCAGCCGCGGGCATGGTAACGGCTTCGTCGACCGCAACGAACGGCACAACGACAGCCTGGCCTTTTCGCTGCTAAGCGACCTGGCACCCAACCTCACCCACACCCTGGCGCTGGAGTATCAGGAAGACCGCGAAGACAGCCCCTACTGGGGCTCACCGATCCTGCCCGGGCGCAGCACGATGAAGATCGACAACAGCCGCCGCTTCGAAAACTACAACGTAGCCGACGGCCGCTATGAGCAACGGGTGCGCTGGCTACGCTCGATCCTCGACTACCAGATCAGCGACAGCACCAGCGTGCAGAACACCCTGTACCACTACAACGCCCAGCGCGATTACCGCAACCTTGAACGCTACGCCTATACCAGCGATGGCCAGGTGCAGCGCAGCAGCCCTTACCTGCAGCGCCACGACCAGAACCTGCTGGGCGACCGCATCGAGCTGCGCCACGATAACCAGTTGCTCGGCCTGGCCAGCCAATGGTCGCTGGGGCTGGAGTACTCGCGCATGCGCCAGACCCTCTACCCCACCTCCAGCAGCTGGAGCGACGTGGTCGACGCCGAGCAGTTCGCCCCCGGCAGCTTCGATGACATCCCCGGGGTGAATGCCGGCCTGACCAAGCAACGCCACCACGAGGTCATCAACCGCGCAGTGTTCGCCGAAAACCGCTTGCAGCTGACCGAGCGCCTGGCCCTGCTGACCGCCCTGCGCTACGACTACCTGGACATGGAAGTGACCAACTACGGCGCGGTAACGCCCACCTCGCCGGCCTATTTCGAACGACGCTGGGAACCGCTGTCCGGGCGCATCGGCCTGACCTATGCGTTGACACCTTCGGCCAGCGTGTACGTGCAGTACAGCTCTTCGGCCGATTTACCGGCCGGTTCGCTGGCAGCGGCGACCTACTCCAACGTCGGGCTGTTCGACCTGTCCAAGGGCGAGCAGTGGGAAGTGGGCAGCAAGTTCGACTTCCTCGACGGGCGCGGTGCGGCCACGCTGGCGCTGTACCAGATCGTGCGCAAGGACTTTGCCGTGCGCGACTCGAACGACGCCAACCTAACAGTCCAGGCCGGGCAGCAGACCTCACGCGGCGTCGAACTGTCCGGGCGCTTGCAGGTAACGCCGAAACTGCTGGCCGAGGCCAACTATGCCTATGTCGATGCGCAGTACGATGAGTTCAACGAGGCGGTCAACGGCATATCGGTTTCACGCAAGGGCAATGCACCGACCAACGTGCCGGCCAACGTCGCCAACCTGTGGCTGACCTACAGCCTGTCGCCGGCATGGTCGGTGGGCGCGGACGGGCGCTACGTGGGCTCGGTGTATGCCGACAACGCCAACAGCCTCAAGGCCCCGGCCTACACCCTGTTCGGCGCGTTCGCCCGCTACCGGCTGGATGAACACACCACGCTGACCGGGCGGGTGCGCAACCTGACCGATGAGGTATATGCCAAGCAGGCCTACAACAGCCAGTACTACATGGGGCCGCCGCGCACTTTCGAGCTGGCGCTGGACATGCGCTTCTGATGTGAAGGGCGGTATCGGCCATGGCGCCGATACCGCAAAACCATACCTTTCCTACACGAAAAGCACACAAAACCCTCAATCATTTTGAGTGATAATATTCGTTCTCATTACCACCGGCATGAAGGCCGGCTCAATCACATCAAGGAAGTTTCTGTGTTCAGATCGTTGTCTCCGGCACTCGTGGCTACCGCACTCATCGCCTTGGCAGGTTGCCAAAGCCGGCCTGCCTCCGAGGCGGACAAGCAGGCGCGCCAGACATTCGTCAGCGACATGCAACAAGCCCTGAAGCTGGGCATCGCGACAGCAGACACAGACAAGCAGATCGGCGTGGTCATGCTGGATGTCAAACTCGACCAGCATTCCGCGCCCGTCAGTTGCAAAGCCAGCAAGGCACCGATCAAGTATGAAACCGTGCTGCCTGCCGATCTGCCCCGCTCGGACTTCAAGGCGTTGGCCAGCGTAGTCGAGGCGCAATGCTGGAAGACCATCTACCCCGTGGTGCCCAAGTCGCTGCGCGACGAAGACGGCACGGTGGAAGTACGTGCGCCCCTGTTCGTGGTGCTGCCCGCTGCGGCCCAGGCGCCTGAAACGGCGCGGCGCAAGGCCAATGCACAACGTGAATTTTTCTGGCAGCGCCTGTTCCGCGACCTGCCGGTAGACAGCATCGGCAGGGCCTCGCTCTACTATGATGCGAATGCGCAGGGCAAGGTCCAAGGCTGCCTGGTGCAGATCTATCCCCACCCGAACCGGCCGGATGACTTTCGTCTCGATGGCAAGCTGCAGGCCGAAGTCAACAGCCGCTGCATGGGGCTGGACCTGAGCAAGCTACCAGGCTTCAGCGCCGACGAGCACGGCCGGGCCAAGGGTTACAGTGAAATGGAATACGCCCCCTGGAAGGTGGGCCGGCTGTAACCCGCAACAGCGGTTGAATCAGGTATCCCGAGGTCGCCCTCGACAAAGCACCGGCCTGCGCCCGGTTATCTACTGGCAAGCACAACAATGATGGCGCGGCCCGACCGTGCCACTTTCATCATGGCTGCCAATGGAACCGGAGAGCACCCGCATGTCCGCACCTCATGAGGTATCCCCCGCCACCCTGCGCAGGGTGATCGCCGCCTCGGCCATCGGCAATTTCGTCGAATGGTTCGACTTCGCCGTGTATGGTTTTCTCGCCACCCTGATCGCCAGCCAGTTCTTTGCCAGCGAAGACGCCAGCGTGGCTTTGCTCAAGACGTTTGCGGTGTTCGCCGTGGCCTTCGCTCTTCGCCCGCTGGGCGGCATCGTGTTCGGGGCGCTGGGAGACCGCCTGGGGCGCAAGCGCATCCTGTCGCTGACCATCCTCTTGATGGCCGGCTCCACCACCCTGATCGGCCTGCTGCCGACCTACGCCAGCATCGGCCTGGCAGCCCCCGTGCTGCTGACCCTGGCGCGCTGCCTGCAGGGGTTTTCTGCCGGTGGCGAGTACGCGGGGGCCTGCGCCTACCTGATGGAGCACGCGCCCAACCACAGGCGTGCCTTCTACGGCAGCTTCGTGCCGGTTTCGACCTTTTCCGCCTTCGCCTGCGCCGCGGTGATCGCCTATGGGCTGGAAGCCAGCCTGTCGGCCGAGGCAATGAATGCCTGGGGCTGGCGCGTTCCGTTCCTGATCGCCGCACCGCTGGGGTTGGTTGGCCTGTACCTGCGCTGGCGCATGGAGGAAACACCGGCATTTCGCGAAGCCCTCGCCCAGGGCAAGGAGCATGAGCATTCGCCGCTCAAACACACCCTGCGTCACCATGGCCGGGTCATTCGCAACCTGGGGGCTTTCATCTCGCTGACCGCGCTGTCGTTCTATATGTTCACCACCTACTTCGCCACCTACCTGCAACTGGTGGGCAACCTGACCCGCGCGCAGTCGCTGCTGGTAACCACCGTGGCGCTGCTGTTCGCCGCTGTCGGCTGCCCGCTGGCCGGGGCATTCTCGGACCGGGTGGGGCGGCGCAAGACCATTGGCTTTACCTGCCTGTGGGTGATGCTGTGCGTGTTCCCGGCGTACTGGCTGGCCAGCTCGGGCTCGATGTCCGGCGCACTGCTGGGGGTGATCCTGCTGGCGGTAGGGGCCTTGTGCAGTGGCGTGGTGACCGCAGCGTTGCTGTCGGAGAGCTTCCCCACCCGCACCCGCTATACCGCTTCGGCGATTACCTACAACGTGGCCTATACCCTTTTTGGCGGTACCGCGCCGCTGGTGGCGACCTGGCTGATCGGGCAGACCGGCAGCAGCCTGGCACCGGCGTTTTACCTGGTGGTGATTGCGCTGGTGGCGTTGGTGGGCGGGTTGGCGTTGCCGGAGACTTCGCGGATTTCGTTGCATGATGAGGTGGGAGCGGATGCTGTACGGCCTGGAGTCCGTAGTACCATCTGAGATTTTTGGGGCTGCTTTGCAGCCCTTTCGCGGCACAAGGCCGCTCCTACAGGGACCGTGTCAGCCAGGGGATGACGCGGTCCCTGTAGGAGCGGCCTTGTGCCGCGAAAGGGCCGAAAAGCGGCCCCAAGTTATCAGCCCTCCTGCGCCTCTTCGCGCCGATACGCCCACTGATACAACGCCGGCAACACCAGCAACGTCAACGCGGTAGAAGACAAGATCCCGCCGATCACCACCGTCGCCAACGGCCGCTGCACCTCAGCCCCGGTCCCGGTCGCCAACGCCATGGGAATGAACCCCAGCGAAGCCACCAGCGCCGTCATCAGCACCGGCCGCAAGCGCGTCAGCGCGCCCTCCTCCACCGCCACCCGCAACGGGCGCCCTTCTTCGCGCAGGCTACGGATAAAGGCGATCATCACCAGCCCGTTCAGCACCGCCACCCCCGACAAGGCAATGAACCCCACGCCCGCTGAAATGGACAACGGAATATCCCGCAGCCACAGCGCCAGCACCCCGCCAGTCAGGGCAAACGGAATCCCGGTGAACACCAGCAGGCCATCCCTGAGGTTGTTGAACATCATCAGCAACAGCGCCATGACCAGCAGCAGGGCCACCGGCACCACCACCTGCAGGCGCTCGGTTGCCGATTGCAGCTGTTCGAACTGGCCACCCCAGCGTGTCCAGTAACCCGGCGGAATCTGCACCTGCTGGATCAGCGTCTGCTCGGCATCCGCCACAAACGAGCCCAGGTCACGCCCACGTACGTTGGCACTGACCACCACCACCCGCTTGCCATCCTCGCGGCTGACCTGGTTAGGCCCCAGTTGCAGGTTCAACGTGGCCACCTGCGACAGCGGGATAAAGCCGATTTGCGCAGCGCCCACTGCAGCACTGGCCGGTACCGGAATCAGCAGGCTGGAAAGCCCGTCCACATCCGTGCGCAAGGTTTCCGGCAAGCGCACCACCATGTCGAAGCGCCGGTCACCTTCATACAGCGTGCCCGCGGTGCGGCCACCCACGGCAATGGCGATGGCGTCCTGCACGTCGCCCACGTTCAGGCCATGGCGAGCCGCCTTGTCGCGGTCGATGTCGATGGTCAGCACCGGCAGGCCGCTGGTCTGCTCGACCTTCACCTCGGACGCACCCGCTACCCCCTGCAGGCTGCTGGCGATCTGCGCGGCGGTACGGTTGAGCACATCCATGTCATCACCGAACAACTTCACCGCCACATCGCTGCGCACCCCGGAAATCAGCTCGTTGAAGCGCAACTGGATCGGCTGCGACAGCTCGTGGTTGCTGCCCGGCACGCTGGCGGCAGCACGTTGTACCTCGGCGATCAGTTCGTCACGCGGCTTGCCGGGGTCTACCCACTGCTCGCGCGGGCGCAACATCACATAGGCGTCGGAGATGTTCGGTGGCATCGGGTCGGAGGCGATCTCGGCAGTACCGGTACGGGCGAACACCCGCTCCACTTCCGGCACCTGGGCGATGATCGCCTGCTCCAGGCGCTGCTGCATGTCGACCGACTGCGACAGGCTGGTACCCGGTACGCGCAGGGCCTGCAAGGCAAAGTCGCCCTCGCTGAGGCTGGGGATGAACTCGCTGCCCATGCGGCTGGCCATGACCCCGGACAGCACCACCAAGCTAGCCGCGGCGGCAAACGCCAGCTTGCGCCGGCCCAGCACCCAGGCCAGCACCGGGGCATAGCGCTGACGCGCCGTGCGCATCACCAGGCCTTCCTCCTCCTTGACCTTGCCGGTGACGAACAGGGCGATGGCCGCCGGCACGAACGTGACCGAAAGGATCATGGCGCCGAGCAGGGCCATGACCACGGTAAAGGCCATGGGGTGGAACATCTTGCCCTCGACCCCGGTCAGGGCAAAGATCGGCAGGTACACCACCATGATGATCAACTGCCCGTAGATCAGTGGCCGACGCGCCTCGCGGGCGGCGGCGAACACTTCATGGAAGCGCTCGCTGCGGGTCAGCATGCGGCCGTGGCGTTGCTGTGCATGGGCCAGGCGGCGGATGGCGTTTTCCACGATAACCACGGCGCCGTCGACGATGATGCCAAAGTCCAGTGCCCCCAGGCTCATCAGGTTGGCGCTGACCTTGTTGCTGAACATGCCGGTGAAGGTGAACAGCATCGACAGCGGGATGACCATGGCGGTGATCAGTGCGGCGCGGATGTTGCCCAGGAACAGGAACAGCACGGCGATGACCAGAATCGCGCCTTCGATCAGGTTCTTCTTCACTGTGGCGATGGCTTTTTCCACCAGGTTGGTGCGGTCATACACGGTCACCGCTACCACACCCTTGGGCAGGTTGCGGTTGATCTCGACCAGTTTGGCGGCAACGGCCTGGGACACTGTGCGGCTGTTCTCGCCAACCAGCATGAATACCGTGCCCAGCACCACTTCCCGACCGTTTTCGGTGGCCGCGCCTGAGCGCAGTTCTTCGCCCAGGCCAACCTCGGCCACATGGCTGACGCGAATCGGCGTGCCATCAACACTGGAAATGACGATATTGGCGATGTCTTCGGCCGAGGTCACCTGGCCCGGTGCCCGGATCAGCAACTGCTCGCCATTGCGTTCGATGTAACCGGCGCCAACGTTACCGTTGTTACGCTCCAGGGCCGCGATCAGGTCGTTGAGGGTGAGCTTATAGGCCGCCAGCCGCTTGGGCTCCGGTGCAATCAGGTACTGCTTGGCATGGCCACCGATGCTGTTCACTTCGGCCACCCCCGGCACATTGCGCAACTGCGGCTTGATGATCCAGTCCTGGATCACCCGCAGGTCGGTCAGGGTGTACGGGGTGCCATCCTCCTTGAGTGCGCCCTGTTCGGCCTCCACGGTCCACAGGAAGATTTCGCCCAGCCCGGTGGAGATCGGCCCCATGCCCGCTTCTATGCCTTCGGGCAATTGCTCACGGGCCACTTGCAGGCGCTCGTTGACCAACTGGCGGGCGAAGAACAGGTCGGTGCCGTCATCGAAAATCACCGTGACCTGAGACAGGCCCGAACGCGACAGCGAGCGGGTCTGCTTCAGCCCTGGCAGGCCGGCCATGGCGGTCTCGATGGCGAAGGTGATGCGCTGCTCGGTCTCCAGCGGCGAGTAGCCAGGCGCGGCGGTGTTGATCTGCACCTGGACGTTGGTGATGTCCGGTACAGCGTCGATCGGCAGTTTCTGGTAGCTGTGGATACCCACCGCGGCCATCAGGACCACGGCCAGCATCACCACCAGGCGCTGCTCGATGGCAAATTGGATCAGGCGTTCGAACATGCAGGTGTCCCCGTGATCAATGGCTATGCTCGGCCGAGCCCTTGCCCAGTTCCGACTTGAGGACAAAGCTGCCGGCGGCGGCCACCTGGGTACCGGCCGCCAGGCCGCTGGTAATTTCCACATGGCCGGCGTCGCGGCGGCCGGCCTTCACCGGGCGGGCTTCGAAGCCTTCCTCGGTGCGGGCAAACACAACAGTCTGTTCTTCCCAGGTTTGCAGGGCGCTCTCCGGCACCACAACGGCGGCATTGAAGCGCTCGACGCTGACCGCGATATTGACGAACAGCCCGGGGCGCCAGGCGCCGTTGGGGTTGGCCAGGGTGGCGCGGACCGTGGCGGCGCGGTTCTGCTCGCCGAGCAGGCTGCCGACGTAGTTGACCTTGCCTTCGACCTGAGCGCCCAGGTCCGGTGCGCTGACCGTGACATTGCGGCAGGTCACCACCTTGTCCAGGTCACGCGGGGCCACGGCGAAGGTGGCCCAGACCCGGCTCAGGTCAGACAAGGTAAACGCGTTGCTGGTCTCGTCGACCACCTCGCCCACAGTCAGGTGCTTTTCCACCACGACTGCATCGAACGGTGCGCGCAGCTCATAGCGGTTGCCAGCGCCGGCCGGGCCTACGGCGGCGACCTTCTGCCGGGCGTTGGCCAAGGCAATCTCGGCCTCCTGCAGTACCTGGCGCGCCTGCAGGTAATCCTGCTCGGCGCTGATGCGTTCCTGCCACAGCTGCTGTTCGCGCTGGAAGGTCAGGCGCGCCAGCTCAAAGCGGCGCTGGGCGGCCTGTTGCTCGCTGCGCAGGTCGGAAATCTGCTGGCTGGCGATCACCGCCAGTACCTGGCCGCGCTTCACCGCCTGGCCCAGTTCGGCTTGCACCGCCTCGACCACGCCGGGTACACGCGGCACCACGTGAGCAGTGCGGTCTTCGTCAAAGCGGATTTCCCCCGGGAAGCTGAAGGCGGTGCCCAACTCACGAGGGCCGGCGGCAGCCAGCTGCACGCCGGCGGCCTCGATCTGGGCGATGGACAGGTGCAACTGGCCCTCTTCTTCGCCGTGCCCTTCCTCGGCATGGCCTTCGGCCGCCTTCTCGGAACCATGGCCGTGGCTGTCTTCGCCATGGTCGTCGTGCCGGGCCTGCGCATTCGACGCCTGGCCGAGGTTGCCGGTCCAGGCCAGCCCGCCCAGGCCGAGCGCGGCGATGGCGGCGACCAGAAGGGCTACTTTGCGTGGGTTAGTCATTGTTGCTCCTGCTGTTCAAGGGGGTGCTCAGGTCATCGAGGTCGCCATAGATCCGCTCGACCTGCGCCCGCGCGTCGGTGGCCGCAGCCAAAGCTTCCAGGTACAGCCCGCGGGCCTCGATCAGCGTGCGCTGGGCGTCGAGTACATCGAGGAACGCGAACTTGCCCATTTCAAAACCACGGGTGGCGGTGTCCACGGCCTGTTGCGCAGAGGGCAGGATGGTGCGGTCGTAGGCATCCACCTCCTGCATCGCCGTGTGCCACTGGCTGACGGCGCTGCGGGTTTCGCTACGCAGGCGCAGCTCCACGGCGTTACGCAAGTCACGCGCCTGGTCGGCACGGCGTGCAGCCGCCAGCACGTTGCCCTGGTTGCGGTCGAACAGTGGCAATGGCATGGACAGGCCAACTACATTCACCCGCTCGCGGTCCTCCCGGCTGTACTGGCTACCGAGGCTGACGGTGAGGTTGGGAATACGCTGAGCCTTTTCCGACCCCAGCGACGCGTCGCCGCGCTCGACCTGGGCAGCAGCCAGACGCCATTCCACCGTTTGCTCGACACGGTCGAGCAAGGCGTCGGCACTGGGCGCCACGCCAGGCGAAAGGTTAGCGGCCTGCGACAGGTCGAAGCTTGCCAGCGGGCTACCGGTCAGGCGTGCCAGAGCCTGGTAGGCCACACTGCGCTGGGTCTGCGCGCGGCGCACTTCAGCCTCGGCCTGGGCCAGTTGCACCTGGGCACGGGTGGCCTCCACAGGCGAGGACTGGCCAGCGGTCACCCGTCCCTGTACCACGCCCAGCCCGCGCTCGGTCAATGCCTGTGATTGCTGCGCCAGCTCCAGCGCAGTCTGCGCGCGCAAGGCGGCGTGAAACGCCTGCACCACATCGGCACGCAGGCCATTGCGCTGGCGCTCCAGACCAAGCTGGGCAATGGCCTGGCCGGTACCGGCCACGGCAATCCGTGCGCCGCGCTTGCCGCCCAGTTCCAGCGGCTGGCTGAGGGTGACGGTGGTGGTGCTGGTGTCGCGGCGGGTGTCCTCGACCTCCCAGGAGAGCTCTGGGTTGGGGGTCAACCCGGCCTGACGCCGCTCGCCGTCGGCAATGCCGATTTCCCGGCCGGCTGCGGCCAGCTCCGGGTTTTGCGCAAAGGCGGCGGCGAGCGCCTGGGGCAGGCTCAGGCTCTGACTGGCCTGGGCACTGCTGGCACTGGCCAGCACCAGGCAGAGCAAGGCGATCTTGCGGGGGATGGGCACGAACAGATTCCTCGTCGACGCGTGTAGGCGAAGCACTGTAGGAAGCCGTGGTTATCGAGGTGGTGGCGGGAAGATTACAATTCTGTAATCCAGCTGCATTTCTCTTTGCAGGAGCAGCCTTGTGCTGCGAAGAGGCCGGCAATGCCATTACATCTGCTGTGGCAGTACCGGCCTCTTCGCAGCACAAGGCTGCTCCTACAGGGGTATGTACATGCTGAGGGTTCGATAATCGCCCACTTTCCCGATGCAGCGGTTTAGTCCAATTGACTAAACTAACCAGTCGGTACAAAACTAGAAGCATCCAACAACAACAAAGCGATGCTCGTCATGAAGCCCCTTATTCTCGTGCTCAACGGCCCCAACCTGAACATGCTGGGTACCCGCGAGCCTGCCCAATACGGCCGCGAAACCCTTGCTGACCTGGCCCAGAGTTGTGCCGATACTGCCCATGCAAACGGCCTGGAAATCGAATTCCGCCAAACCAACCACGAAGGCGAACTGATCGACTGGATCCACGCCGCCCGCGGCCGTTGCGCCGGTATCGTGATCAACCCCGGCGCCTGGACCCACACCTCGGTGGCCATCCGCGACGCCTTGGTGGCCAGCGAAGTGCCAGTCATCGAAGTGCACTTGTCCAACGTGCACAAGCGCGAGCCGTTCCGCCACCTGTCATTCGTATCGTCCATCGCCGTCGGCGTGATCTGCGGTCTGGGCAGCCATGGCTACCGCATGGCCCTCAGCCACTTTGCCGAACTGTTCCAGGAGCGCACGGCATGAGCCAGCACGCCATCCTCGCCGGCCTGATCGGCCGCGGCATCCAGCTGTCGCGCACCCCTGCCCTGCACGAACACGAAGGTGACGCCCAGGCCCTGCGGTACCTGTACCGGCTGATTGATGCCGACCAGCTGCAACTGGAGGACAGCGCCCTGCCGGGCCTGCTCGACGCCGCGCAACACACAGGCTTCACCGGGCTGAACATCACTTACCCATTCAAACAGTCGATCCTGCCACTGCTCGACGAACTGTCGGACGAAGCCCGTGGCATCGGCGCAGTGAATACCGTGGTACTGAAGGACGGCAAGCGCGTCGGCCATAACACCGACTGCCTGGGCTTTGCCGAAGGCTTGCGCCGCGGCCTGCCCGACGTGGCTCGACGCCAGGTGGTACAGATGGGTGCCGGTGGCGCCGGTTCGGCCGTGGCCCACGCCCTGCTGGGTGAAGGGGTCGAGCAATTGGTGCTGTTCGAAGTGGATGCGGCCCGCGCGCAGGCCTTGGTAGACAACCTGAATGGCCATTTCGGCGCTGGCCGTGCCGTGCTCGGCACCGACCTGGCTGCAGCCGTGGCCGAGGCGGACGGGCTGGTCAACACCACGCCGGTCGGCATGGCCAAGCTGCCAGGCACACCGCTGCCGGTCGAGCTGCTGCATGCGGGATTATGGGTTGCGGAAATCATCTACTTCCCGCTGGAGACCGAACTGCTGCGTGCGGCTCGGGCTTTGGGTTGCCGCACGCTGGATGGCAGCAACATGGCGGTGTTCCAGGCGGTAAAGGCGTTCGAGCTGTTCAGCGGGCGCCAGGCGGATGCGGCGCGGATGCAGGCGCACTTTGCCAGTTTCACCTGATAGAAAAGTGTTGGCTTCTTCGCGGCGGTTCGCCACCTCGAAGAGGCCGATACAGGCGAATCACCCGCGCTCATCCAGCAACGCCTTTATCACTTGTTCCTGCCCGCCATAATCCCCCTCGCCAAAGTGCACATGGCGCACCTGCCCCTTGCGGTCGACAAAGTAATGCGCCGGCCAGAACTGGTTGCCCCAGGCATTCCACACCTTATGGTCGTTGTCCACCGCCACCGGGTAACCGACACCCAGCCCTGCCACCTTGTTTCGCAGGGTGCCCACATCGTGCTCGTAGTCGTACTCCGGCGTATGCACGCCCACCACCACCAGCCCCTGATCGGCATAACGCCGCGCCCAGTCGTTCACATGCGGCAGGCTGCGCTGGCAGTTGATGCAGTCCCAGGTCCAGAAGTCCACCAGCACCACCTTCCCCTTCAGCGCTGGCCCATCCAGCGGGGGCGAGTTGATCCACTGGCTGGCCCCCGACAGCGACGGCATGGCGCCATAACTGTCACGGGCCATCAGGTGCCCGGCCAAACCCAGCCCACTCAGCGCCAACGCAATGCTCCCCACCTTCAACATCAAGCGGCCATCAATTGTCATGGCAACCGCCAGTGGCGTAGCTGCGGTACTCCACGCTCTGCGGCCGGCCGTGGGAGTCGAGGTAGTCCATGCGGGTGTTCACCAGGCCGCAGGCGTTGCTCTGGTCATCCTGCACCGACAGCACTTTCTTTACATCCAGATGCTCACCGTAGTGGTACTGCATTGCACCTGTATTCTGCGTCGGCATGGCGGCAGCCTGGGCCGCAATGGCGCCGAAGCTGAGCATGGCAAACAGGCTGGCGCTGGCGAAAGTCTTCAAGTTCATGGCATCTCTCCTGTGTAACGCTTGGCTGTGGGGCGTGTTTTCCCCGGTCGAGAGCCATTTGACGCCTGCCATGTATCCCGTCTGTGTCGCTCAACGCTGTGCTGTGCGTCCTCCTGTAGCTGCACGCCTGTCGGCCAAACCTCGTGAAATCCTACAAAAGCCTTTGCAAGCAGGTAGTTGAAACAAAGAAGGCGCCCACGAAGGGCGCCCAGCTTGTACAAAGGAATACAATCGGCTCAGGCGTTTGCGGATGCTTGGCCATCACGGCTTGGCGGTACGCGCTTTATGCCACTGAAGTTTGGATACGCCATCCGGGGAGCCGCTGACACCGCGTGCTACTTGCTGGATATGGCCGCCTTGCTGGAGGAACGCTTCGATCTGCTCGCAGAGGCGGTCGTGGGCTCTATGGGCTGGGCTGGGGTATGTCTGGGACATGCAGGCTACTCGGTAATGAGCCACTGAAATACAGTTACCCGAGGCGCCATTGTACGCGCTGTGCTGCATTCAGGCGCTAAACCGGAGTAAAACCCGGTTTATATCGGCCCGGCGGTCCATGCTCACCGTTTCGCTGGCTGCCCGAGCCACCCAAACCACCGCATGCGGGGTCATATGTCCCTGCCAGATACACTGCAATACAAACCCCGCAGGCAAGCGCAAACGCGCCGGGTACACTGCGCCAACCCCACTCGAACAGGAACGCTGCGCATGGAACACGTCGATCACATCCTGATCGTCGACGACGACCGCGAAATCCGCGAACTGGTCGGCAACTACCTCAAGAAGAACGGCCTGCGCACCAGCATCGTCGCCGACGGCCGGCAGATGCGCGCCTTTCTCGAAGCCAACAGCGTCGACCTGATCGTGCTCGACATCATGATGCCTGGCGACGACGGCCTGCTGCTGTGCCGCGAATTGCGCGCCGGCAAGCACCGTAACACCCCCGTGTTGATGCTGACGGCCCGCAACGATGAAACCGACCGCATCATCGGCCTGGAAATGGGCGCCGACGATTACCTGACCAAGCCGTTCTCTGCCCGCGAACTGCTGGCCCGTATCAATGCCGTGCTGCGCCGCACGCGCATGCTGCCACCCAACCTCACCATCAGCGAAAGCAGCCGTCTGCTGCGCTTCGGCCAATGGCGGCTGGACACCACCGCGCGCCACCTGCTCGACAACGACGGCACCCTGGTGGCCCTGAGCGGCGCCGAGTACCGCCTGTTGCGGGTGTTTCTTGACCACCCGCAGCGGGTGCTCAGCCGCGAACAGTTGCTCAACCTGACACAAGGCCGCGAGGCCGACCTCTTTGACCGCTCCATCGACCTGCTGGTCAGCCGCCTGCGCCAGCGCCTGGGCGACGACGCCCGCGAGCCCAGCTGCATCAAGACCGTGCGCAGCGAGGGCTACGTGTTTTCGCTGCCGGTGCAATTGCTCGAGTCCCCCTCATGAAATGGCCGCGCACCCTGGCCTCGCGTCTGGCGATGATCTTTTTCACCGGCCTGGTGTTGGCTTATGGTCTGTCGTTCGGCCTGCAGGCCTACGAGCGCTATATCAGCAGCCGCTCGATGATGCTCAGCAACCTCGAACAGGACGTGGCGACTTCGGTTGCCATCCTTGATCGCCTGCCTGCAGCCGAGCGTGCCGCCTGGCTGCCACGCCTGGAACGGCGCACCTACCGCTATCGCCTTGACCAGGGCCTGGCAGGCGAAGCGATGGCCAGCAGTGACCCACCGATGGCCGCCGCGTCGATCGTCAAGGCCATTGGCAGCGACTACCGCCTGACCTTCCAGGAAATTCCGGGGCCCAATGCGCACTTCCAGGCGCACCTGAACCTGGCCGACGGCGCGCCCCTGACCATCGACGTGACACCCGCACCGGTCCCGGTAGCCCGTTGGTTGCCCGTGGTGCTGCTGATTCAGCTGGCTGTGCTGATGCTGTGTACCTGGCTGGCGGTACACCTGGCCATCGGCCCGCTCACCCGACTGGCCCAGGCAGTGGACAACCTCGACCCGGACCAACCCGGCGTGCAACTGGATGAAAGCGGGCCACGCGAGGTGCGTTACGCTGCCGTGGCCTTCAACGCCCTGCAGGCGCGCATTGCTGCCCACCTCAAGGAACGCATGCAGTTGCTGGCAGCCATTTCCCACGACCTGCAAACACCGATCACTCGCATGAAGTTACGGGTCGAAGTGATGGATGAGGGGGTCGAAAAGGACAAGTTCGGAAGCGACCTGGATGAAATGGAACACCTGGTGCGCGAAGGCGTGGCTTACGCCCGCAGCATGGACAGCAGCACCGAAGCGACCTGCCGGGTCAACCTTGATGCCTTTCTCGACAGCCTGGTATTCGACTACCAGGACAGCGGCGCCCAGGTTGAACGCCACGGCAGCAGCGGTGCCCTGCTGGAGACCCGCCCGCATGCGCTGCGCCGGGTACTGGTGAACCTGGTCGACAACGCCCTGAAGTTTGCAGGTGCTGCCGAGCTGCAAGTATCACGCGAGGGCAGTACCACCATAATCCGCGTGCTCGACAACGGGCCGGGGATACCCGGTGACGAGCTGGATGAAGTGCTCAAGCCGTTCTACCGTGTTGAAGGTTCACGCAATCGCAGCACGGGTGGCACCGGCCTGGGACTGGCCATTGCCCACCAGTTGATCCAGGCCATGGGGGGGCGGCTGACCCTGAGCAACCGCGAACAGGGCGGATTGTGCGCGCAGATCGAACTCTCCTGAAGTGCATCTGCGATCGTTGGCAGGAACGGCCTTGGATCTGGATCGGGCCGTTCCTGTAAAACGCGAGGTCGCCTCTACAAACAGATACACAACTGCATCCCCCTGACACACTGCAGATACCCCGCCTCGACACACTCCCGGTCACACAACCACACCCCGGGAGTCCCTGATGAAAGCCTTCACCTTGCCCTCCGACTGGAAGCTGTCCACCGCCCTCGCCGGCCTGACCACCGTTGATCGCCTCGGTAGCTGGAGTGCCGACGTGCCATTACGGGTATTTCTGGCCTGGGAGTTTTTCGAATCCGGTCTGGAAAAATTCAACGGCAGCAACTGGTTCGCCGACCTGCAGTCCAGCTTCCCGTTCCCCTTCAACCTGCTGCCCGCGGAGTTGAACTGGCAGCTGTCGATGTGGGCCGAGTTGGTGCTGCCGTTGCTGCTGCTGTTGGGCCTGGGTACCCGGCTGGCATCGTTGGGTTTGATGGTGGTAACCGTTGTAGCGATAGCGGCAGTGCACTGGCCGGCGCACTGGTCGGGCCTGGCGGAGCTGGCCCAAGGCTATGCCATTACCGACCAGGGCTTCGGCAATTACAAGTTGCCATTGATCTACCTGGTGGCGTTGCTACCCCTGCTGCTCAAGGGCGCCGGGCGCCTTAGCCTCGATCATTGGCTTGGCATGCGGTTCGGCAGATGAGGGTCGGGGGCTGCTGAGCAGCCCCCAATGCCTTCAAACTGTTCCGACAATGACGCCCTGCTCGCGCAATGCCTCCAACAATACCAACCCTTGCTGCACATCCCCGCCCAATGCCTGCAGCCGCTCTCTTCCAGTCCCCTGCTCCATCAGCAACCGATACGCCATAGGTGCCAACCGGGCAAAACGCACCTGCAACCGGGCATCGCGATAAACCAGCAGCAAGCTCGGCGATGCTGGGGCAGCCGTTGGCTGGTAGTCCACGCCAATGCTTTCCACCGGCCAACGATAGGCCAGCACCCGCGCCACACAAGACAACAACGGCTCTCCCGCCAGCAGGTCACCACCCGGATCATGCGCCGGGTCCTCGGCATCGCTCAGGTACAGTTGCGCCTCGACCCACTCATAGTGCGCCAGCTCCAGCTGCCAAGGGGCGTCCAGCGCTACACGTTGCAAGTAGTCGACGAACGTCTCGGCAATTTCGGTAAACAACGGCGTCTGGCAACGGTAACTGGCGTAGAAATCACGTACTCGGGCGTGCCAGCGCTGCTCGCCCAACACCTGGCGCATGACCGGGAAGCTGCCAGCCAGCAACCCTTCGATGGCACCATAGAACAATTCACGGTAAACCTTCAGGCGCCGGGCTTCGACGCCGGGCGGCGGGGCATGGCGTTGTGGGTCGCGCAGGTGACGGGCCAAGGCATACTGCTGCGCACGCAGGGTCTCATTCATCTGCTTGCCCTCCGGCAGCGCATTGCACAGCACGCATACGCGCCGTCTCGGCCAACAGTTCGGCCAAGGGCGGGTAGTTGAAATCCCGTTCAAGCACCGTCGGCTTTACACCAAAGCGCACGCAAGCGCTGGCGTACAGGGCCCAGACATCCTCCTTCACGGCTGCCCCGTGGGTATCCACTTTGAGGTCCGGCGCTTCATCGTAATGCCCGGCAACGTGCATCCCGGTCACTCGCGCCGGGGGCAAGCCTGCAAGGAATTGCTGGGCGTCGTAGCCATGGTTGCAGGCGTTGACATAAACATTGTTGACGTCCAGCAGCAGGTCACAATCCGCTTCTTCGAGCACCGCCCGGATGAAGTCGAGTTCGCTCATCGCCTGATACGGCGCGGCGTAGTAGCTGATGTTCTCCACGGCAATGCGCCGCTCCAACTGCTCCTGAGCCTGACGTATGCGCGCGGCCACATGGTGTACGGCTTCATCGGTGAACGGGATGGGCATCAGGTCGTACAGGTGCCCGTCATCACTGCAGTAGCTCAGGTGCTCGCTGTACAGCCGCACCTGGTACCGATCAAGAAACTGCCGGGTCTGCTCAAGGAAATGGCGGTCCAGCGGCGCACTGCCACCCAGCGATAAAGACAACCCATGACAGGTGACAGCAAAGCGCTCCGCCAACTGGGCCAAGCCCTTGCCATAGGCACCGCCCACGGCAATCCAGTTTTCCGGCGCACACTCGAGAAAGTCCACTGCACCCGCCTCCATGGCCAGCAGTTCGGGCAACAGGCCACGACGCAAGCCTAACCCGATGTTCAACATCGCAGGAAACATAAAAGTTCTCCAACCAGCACAACGCCCCACCTGGCCAGCAGGAGGAGCGTTGTGGCGTCTCATGGGGTAGAAAGTCAGGGCTTGCCGGTCAGGTGGCTGAACAACCCATCAGGCATGGCTTTGCCATTGGCCTGATAAATCGCCTTGAGGTGATCCGCCGCTTCCTGCTCGGAGATGAAGCCGTCATGGTTGCGGTCGATCGTGTCGAACTCACGGGCACGGTCCTTGGCCACCGCCAGAAACTCATCGCGCGAGACCTTGCCATCGTGATTGCTGTCGGTTTTGGCGAACGAGGCGTCACCGCACTTGCCTTCACCACACTTGCCCTCAGCCCCGGCCTTGGCGCCGGCGCCGCATTTACCTTCACCGCACTTGCCTTCGCTTTGGGAAGCCTTGCCGCTCCCCCCGCACTTGCCTTCACCACACTTGCCCTCGCCGGCCACTTTGGCCGAGGCCAGTTGGTAACCTTGAGCCAGCGGCTCGACGGCGAACGCACTGTTGCTCAATGCCATGCTGCCGATCAGGGCGGCGCCGAGCAGGCCGAGGGTGTTTTTTGCTTGAGTCATGATGCAGCTCCACTGGGGTTGGAAAGTGGAGCCATTAGGCCGTTGCGGTTTGTCGTGGATGTATCGTGGCAGGCGCACTTTTGTATGGCAGTAGGTCTGCAGCACAGGCAGATACAGTGCGATACACACCACCCGGCGACGGGCCCCAAGGTGCCTTGGGGCCCTGAGGCGTGATCAGTCTTCCAGCGGTTTGGGCGGGGCCGCTGGCTTGGCGGGCTTGGCAGGCTTGGCCGGCTTGCTGTCCTTGTCCTTGGCTTGCGGGGCCGCGGCTACGGGCTCGGGCGCCGCCACCGCCTTTTCGCTGGCAGGCAGTTCATCGACCGCTTTGAGGATCACCTGTGGGTCGATGGCCTCGCCGGTGTCGTCGTCCTTGAGCATGTGCCGCTCACCGTCCTTGCCCACCAGAATCACCTTGGTCCCCTTGCTCGCACCCAGCTTCAGTTCCCGAATGAGGGCCATTGTGGTCTGCTGCTCGAGGTTCTTGTCCTCTCGCTTGCCCATCATGTTGGCGACGCTGTACAGGACAAGGTTGCGCTCCTTGAACGCAGCCTGGGTGGCCGGGTCCTCGAGCGCCTTGTTCAGCCCTCGCAACGTTGGGTCGGCACTGCTGGGAGCGATAACCACCAATGGTCTGGCCTTGCCCAGTTCCTTGGCTAGAGGCGCATCACTGTCTGCGGCAAACAGGGGGCCGGCAACAGCAAGCAAGGTTGCGAGGGTCAGTGACCGGACAAGCATGCGTATCTCCTTATTGTCTCGATATACCAATGACTACAGATCACGGAGAAAAATCCGACAGGGAGCCTAAACCACTTCATTCCAGAACGGGGTGTGCAAAAGTAACTGTCGATTTCCGAGCCACCTGAAGCCAAGACTACGGCGCTGCTACAAACCACTGTCAGCACGATTGAGCATAGCCCAAAGCCGCTTTGGCAGGGCCAGGCAGCCCGTGATCTGAGCGCAGGTCAACGCACATCGATCGCTGGCCCCTTGGGGCCGACTTCCATCGCGTGAATCGTCATATCCAGCATCAGCCCTCTGCGGGCAGCGCGCTGAGCATCACGAATGGCATCCGCCTGGTCGATCATGGCCCCTTCGGTCAGTGCTTCGTCGTCAAGCACGGTTTCAAGCTGCCTTCTGAACGGCAGGTCGACCGCAGCGAATCGCTCAGGATGGGAACGCTCCAGGTGCGCCTGCCAGAATTCACGGTCGACCATGGAGCGGGCAATCTCTTCCGGCGTTTCTGCATCCCGCACCGCAGCCTCTGCTTCTGCAAGGTCCGCATCCAGGACGCCCGAGATCGCAAGAAAGCTCATTTCGCCCACCTGCAATGGCAGGTCGAGACGCTCCCTCAGCCCGACCCTGAAAGCCAACCCCACCTCGCTTCCTTCCAGCGTCCTGCCATGCTGTAACGCCCATCGGGTAGCGAACATGTCGACTGCATCCTGGCGCCATAAACGTCTGCCCAGGTCTAGCAAAGCGCGTTCGCTTCCTCCCTTGGCCGCGTGCTCAACCTGCCAAACCAGCAAATTCAGTTCAAGGTTGCTCAAGCACCAGGTTGCACCATCCTGGCACCCCCACTCATCATTGGCCACGGACAGCAAGTTCTGCCGAAGCTCCGGCGTAATGGCCATCGCTTGTAATACCCCCATTACCCGATTGCCCAGTGCACGCGGATTGACACGAAAGTCTTCTGACAGCAATAACTGGCGAAGCACACGGAAAAAACGCTCGGCGTCCTGCCCTGAATCCAGCGAGTCCCAGGCAGCAAGCATCAAGCCGCGATGCTCCGGGGCCACACTATCCCCCCAGACTTCACGCGCGTGCTGCAGCCGCAGAAGCACTTGCTCCTCGTCGAGGGCAGGATCGTCGCTACTTAACGAAGCTTGCAAGCGTAACGTCTGGGCCTCGCCCAAAGGGTTCGCATTCAAGCGAAACCGCCGCCTATGCCACAGGGGCAACTGGTAGAAACCCTCTGGAATGTGCCTGATCCGGTTATCCCGCAAGTCAACGGATACCAACTGAGCGTTGTCGAACACGCCCAGTGGAAACTGCGAGATCTGCGTGTCGCGCAAGCTCAGCCAACGCAATTCAGCCAAACCCGCCAACGTGAACCGCCTCCCCAGGGGGTTATGGGAAAGGTCGAGAGACTGCAGGCTCGTGCAACTGGCCAATGTGGCGGTCTGTGCAGTGTTCAGGACGATGCGGTTGTTGGTCAGGCTCAGATGCCGCAGCTGCGTTATCTGTAGCAACGGCTGCGGAAGGCGCGTCAACAGGTTCCCTCCCAGATCGAGGGTTTGCAGGTTAGGGAAAGCCAGCAATAAGCTGCTGGGCACCTCCAGAAGGTCAAGGTGCAGCAGCGACAGGCTGGTCACACCTCTGAAACTGACCTGTGCGGGTATGTTAGGCAAGCCACTCGATCTGAAATTGCAGAACATGACGTGGAGGTTTTCCTGTGCATTGATTTGCAGTTCCCCCACGCCCACCGACCGCCGCCAGCAATTGAACAACGTCTGGCGTAAAGCCTCTCGATCTTCCCTGACATCGCCCTGCCCTCGTGCCACCCAGGTATTCAGTGTGATGCGGAGCACCGCGAACTCATTGCGAAGGTCAGCCAGTACTTGTTCAATCTGATGCCCGGAACGCCTGGCGTCATCGGCGAAGGTCTCGACCTGCTCATCACTCAACCACGGAAAGAGATCGCGCAGCGTCGCCCTCAGGGCACGCCCCCTTGATGCAAAACCACCTACTCCGCCGCCCCCCAGTGGGTAGCCAATACGTCCATCGGCCAAGCGCATGGGCCCTCGGACAGCACCGGGGCGTACCGCGCCAAGCAAACGACTGATCTCATCACGATGGCGTGCCGCTTCGCGCGCCACTATCACCCTGAGGTTGTGCGCAAAGGGATCGCCGATCCCCATCGCCTCCCTCTGCGCTTCGGTATAGGCTGGCGCGATGACTTCGAACAACTCACCTGCCTCACCCAGCGCCGTGCCCTGGCTGCCATGCAGTTGAAACGTACCGTTCAGGTGGACCAGATCGAACGCCCGCTGCCCTTGCTCGGTCTTCGCCAGTATCGGCCCGCCCAGGCAACCTTCATACAGACGCCAGCACACACCTTGTTCGCCACCGGGTACATACCGCAGCAAGCCCAACGTCACCCGTGCCAGGTCTGCATGCTGCGGCGTATCAAGGTACAACGCCTCAAATACCCGAGCCTGGCGGGTAGCCAGCACACTGCCCCTTGCCGCCTCGGCCAACCCCAGTGCAACCCTTGCGCTGGACTGCAGCCGCATGCGATCCACGCTGCTGGCGGCCTGTACCAATGCTTGCGCAGTGCGCGCGCTCAGCCCCGGGAAGACCCGGCGCAGCGCCGCGCTGCCAGGGGTGTCGCTGGGCTGCAAGGCTTCGAAAAGGTGCTGCAGCAGTGTTCGGCGCTGCGTCCATGCCAGCGCGGCCAGTGCCTGATCTGTCAGGCCACTCGCGCCTGGCAAGTGCCGAGCGTGATCGAGCACTGTTGCATCTTCTACCGGCTCGCCGTTGCGCAGGCGGCCAATCATGCTGCGGATGCGTTGATCAAGCCTGACCCGCTCCACACTGTCGATCATCCCGGGGCTCGGTGCCTGGGCGTGTACATGCAGGCCACGCACGTCATCGCCATCAAGGCCATGGAACAGCAGAACCTGATCGATCTGTTCGTCATTCAGCCCATTGAAGGGTTCACCCAAACGCCGGAACATGCGGTATTTGTCGGTCCACCGGGCCGGTTGCTCGCTCCACAACCGCCAGGCACCTGCGCCATTGTGGCGCAGCAACGGCCCGTGGCCGTCGACCGGATACAACTGCCATTGATCATCACCCGCCTCTGCCACGCGATAGTGATGCCCGTCCATTTCGACCCAGGCCTGCCCGTCCTGGCGCCGAATACCCAAGGCATCCCGGCTCGAGGCCGCAACGGGGGCCTGGCTTTGAAACGGGGTCAAGTCGTGTTGCCAGAGTTTCTCGGTGCCGTCCTCCAGCCGAGCCGGCACCATGGCATCGACCTGCGCAGAGCGTGCCCAAACCCGTCGAGCGACACCAACCCCGGCTACCGTGGTGGCCAGCACGGCAAGGTCTGTCGCCACGTGGGTCAAATGGTCGAGCGCCTCCTGGCTATCGCCTTCCTGCCAGGCCTCGGCGCCATGGTAGACCTCACCCAGTAGTTCGCAGGCCGTCACGGCCAACAGCGCCAGGCCAAGCCCAGGCAGGAAGAAACTGGCCAGGTTGAGCAGCGCCCACCCTTCGGCTTCAAGGCGCAGGTCATGCTGGCGCTGAACCTCACGATCCAGTCTGGCCACAGGGACCGCGATCATCGCCGCATCTTCCTTGATCTGGTGGATACGTGCCTGTGCCAGGCTGATGAACAATGGCTGCGGGTAAGCCTGCAAGTGCGGTTCGAGATCGCGAAAAGCCCAGCCCGGCAGGTCATCGAAGCGCTCCGCGACCTGGGCGAAAAAAGCCTGGCTATCGCGCCGCAGCACGAAGCGGCTGAAAAAACGCTGGTAAGTCTTGTCTCGCAAGCGACGGCCCAGTTCGCGGTTCAGTTTGTCGATGCTCTCGAACGCGCGCCAGGGCGAAAAAGGGTCTCCAGGCACGTAAAGCAACACCCGACGCGTCGTGTTGAACAGGACGCCCTGCTCGACCACTACGAACACTGTCACCTGTTCAATCCGGCAACCCAGCAATTTCAGTTGCCTGGCCTGCACAAGGTCGCCCGCCAGGCGCGGCAGCTCGCCCTTCTCGCACACAGCCACCATCACATTGAGTTCGCTGGCATCCAGCGTTCCCTCGTGCCTGGCTTTGTAGGCGTCCACAAGCATGGTGTAGCGCGTGGCATCTACAAGCTGTGATACCAGGCGCTCGGAACTGCCAGTGGGCGAGAGGACGGCATCCAGATGACGTTGATAGCGCTCACCCAGGTCCAGCTCACGACACAGTCCGGCAAATTCGATGCTCGTAGGGGGTTTGACCGTGCCATGGCGTGGAAGCAGCAGGCGGTTACCCCGCGGCTGACCACCTTCCTGCGCCTGCGCGGCCGTGAAGTTGCGCAATGCCACTTCGAGCAGCGGCTTTTCTTCATACACCACGTCAGTCAGGTGCGCGCCTACCGGCTGACTGTTGATCACAGGCTCCCGGCGGCCCTCCAGAAACCTGAGCAAGTAGGGGTTGCGGCCAAGTCCGTAACGCTCGTCGAGGGCCTTCCCCAAGGCTGATGCGACGAAACTGTCGAGGCCCTCGATACCTCGCAGCACCGCCTTCACGTGCTCACAGCAGCGAAGGCTGTTTGCCAATGCCTTGCCGATCTCAGGCAGTTGCTCAGCCGGTGCATGACGCAACCAGGGCGGCAGGCGCCTGCCGATGATGCCGTCCTGGAAAGCATCGATGGCGGCCTGCGCATCTGACGGCACAGTGGTGTCCATGGCTGGGGGCCTCTTCATGAAAAGAAGCCAGACTAAGTCGCCTGCCCCGCGCCAGGCGCTATATAACTAATGCCTGCGGCCAAACAACCGGCCACCCGCTAGCTGAGCACACGCTGCACCGTATTCCGGTCCAGCGCCTCCAGCGTCAACTGCAGCACCACCGCATGCTCGCGTTGCTGATTGCGGATCTGCAGCCGTGCGATTTCCTCGTCCCGGTTCCCCAGCGCCATCAGCCGCTCGAGCTCAGCGTGCATGGATGGGGGCACTTGCAAGCGAACCGCAAAGGTCTTGCGCAGGTAATCCTGCCAGAACCACTGGCGTGACAGGTAATCAGCAATGCCCTCCCGGGTCTGTCGCGCCAGAACCCTTTCACGGGCCAGGAGAAGGTCCTGTTTACCCAAGGCAGGGATACCTGCATAGAGCATTTCATCGGGTTGGCCAGGCAAATCCAGCGACGTGCGCAAGCCAATTCGATAGGCCAAGGCGAATTCGATCGATTCAGCCCCAGCCCCCACCCGCTGCGCATGTTCAGCGGCAACTTGCTCAAGCACCGCCAACCGCCACATCCGCGCACCGAGCTTCAGCAAGGCCCGTTCAGGCCGGGCAGATCCGCTGTGCCTGGTGCGCCATATCATCACTCGCAGTTCCAGGTCGGCGAAACGCGCGGTGGCGTTATCCTGGCAACCGGTCGCCGCAGCGTGCTCGAACAGCTCCTGCCTGAGGGCATCGTGCTCCGACATCGCCTGGAGCATGTCGAACACCCGGGCCCCCAGCGCGGATGCGGTCGATGAGAAACTGAAGGCGCCCTACTCTGTCAGCATCGACAGGGTATTGAAGAACTCTTCCGATTGTTCCTCGGCCTCCAGATGGGCCCACAGTGCAGCCATTTCATCCCGACGTTCGCCAGGCAACGCATCCAGAATGCGCAACCGGTAAGGCACGCGGCTGGCCTCAAGCAAATGCCAGGTTGATAACCCATCCTGAGCGTCCTGCAGCAGGTTGCCGGAAAGCTCGACCCTGCCCGAGCGCCACAGCTGCGATCGATGAAAACCCTCTGGCAGTTCCGCAATACGGTTGTCGCTGAGATTCAGGGTATGCAGTTCTGGCGCGTCCATCAGCCCGTAGGGAAACTCGGGTATCTGTGTGTTGGCCAGGTGAAGAGCATTCAGCTCGGTCATGGCGAGGACAGAAAATGCCCTGCGCAACGGGTTGTCCGACAGGTTCAGGTACACCAGGGACCGGCAATCTGCCAGGACCAATGCCTGGCCTTGGTCGAGCGCGATCTGGTTACCAGACAAGTCGAGCACCTCCAGCTTCTGGACAAGCCCCAGCGGCAATGGCAAACGCCTGAGTCGGCAATTGGTGATTTCGAGGTTGCGCAAGTTGGGAAATGCCTGCAGAAACTCATCCGGAACATGCTCCACACGCATGGAGCGCAGGGCCAGGATGGAGACGTGGGGAAAGCCCACCGGCGCGGGCAGGGCTGGCAGGTGGCCCAAGCGGCTGATCGTCTGGGTCAGCATGAAGCGCCCGTCGTCCAGTGCCGCTTGCGCTTGCAGTTCGGGCACAAGACAGCGCCAGCAGTTGATCAGGCCCTTTCTGAATTCACGCCGTGCGACCATTTCCGAGGATAGCAAGGCGCTGCGTGCCCACTTGGTCAAGTATCTCTTCAGCACCCCATATTGCTGCTCCAGCCTATTTAACCTGGCCTGCGCGTCGCCTGAGGCCAACCAGCGCTCGATCTGCTCGTCGGTAAAGGCCGGGTACAGATCTCGCAACCGGGCCTGAAATGCCCTAGGCCTGTTTCGCCCTAGCGCCCCCCATAGCCTGCCGCCAGCCATGGGGTAACCAATCCGGCCATCCGCAAGCCGCTGCGGCGCAAGAAACGAGCCGCTGGGCTGTTCCAGCCTGAGCAGGTTCACCACGGCCTGGCGTCGGTCGAAAGCAACGTTGGTCAACGCCTGGCGCAGCGCAGGCACAAAAGGCTGACCCTGGCCGATGGCCGCTTGTGCTGCGTCGTCATAGGCGCCGGCCAAAACTTCGAACAACTCGCCCGTCTCACCGACAACGCTGGGCGTTCGGGCGCGCAGGCGGAACAGTCCATGGCGATGAAGCAGGTCAAACGTCTGCCCCGATCCCTGGACCGTCAGTAACGGCTCGCTGGCATCTGCATCGAACAACCGCCAGCCCGGGCCGCCAGCGCCCGGCACATGCGCCAGCAGGTTCAATACCACCCGCGCCAGGTCGAGGTTTTGCGGCGTGTCGATGCATAGCGACTCATACACCCGCGCCATTCGAATTCGCGCTACCTGCAACCTTGCAGCCTCGCCCATCAGCAACGGCACACGCCCCGTTTCACGCAACAGCTGCACGTCATCCTCGCTGGCATCGCGCAGCACCTCATCCGCGGCCAAGCGGTGCAGGCTGGTGAAATCCTGCCGTAACAGGCGGCCGGTTTCCGTGTCGGCGTTCTGCTCGTCGTACACCGTCTGCAGCAGTTCCCGTCGGCCAGCCCAAGCCACATCGGCCAACGCTGGCCCATGCTTTCCGGCCGCCTGTGGAAGGCGCATGACCCGCGCCATCAGCAACGGGTCTGCGGTAACCCCTCCCTCGCGCAACTGGTTGATCAACGTACCAATCCTGCCGGCGAGCCGCACGCGTGCGACGGTGTCGACCAGTGCTGCCTCCGCTGGTCGTCCATACACATGCCATGCCCGCACGTGCTGATCATCGAGGCCATGGATCGCCAGCGACCGGTCGACCTGCGCATCGTCAAGGTCGCTGAATGGCCCGCCCAGGCGACGGAACAACTGGCGTGTGTCGTCCCACTCGGCAGGCTGCTCGCACCACAGCCGCCACGCACCGGCGCCATTGTGGCGCAGCGGCGGCGCATAGCCCTGATAGGGGAGCAGTTGCCACTGCTCATCGGCGTCGTGCCAGGTCACCTCATACCAGTGCCCGTCCATGCTGATCCAGCGGCGCTCGCCCAGGCGGTGCGTACCCTGCATGTCCAGCACTGCCGTAGCTGGCGGGCTTTCGCCGCGATAGGGGCTGAGGTCTGCGTTCCACAGTTTTTCTTCCCCGCTTTCCAGCTGCGCCGGCACCAGGCTGTCGACCACGCTCCAGGCGCGTCGGGCGGTGGCGACGACGGCAACGGTTGCCCCCACAGCCAGCAGCCCTTTGCCAACATTCAGCAGGTGCGCAAGTGCCGCATTGCGTTCGTTGTCCTGCCAGTCCCCTATCGCCTGGAAGGTCTGCTGTAGCAGTTCCCAGGCCATCACCCCCAACAGCACCGCGCCGATGGCCGGAACGAAAAGCCCTGCAACACCCAACAGCGTCCAGCCTTCAGCACGCAAACGGCGGGCGTGTTCGGCCTGGACCTCGCGATCAAGCAAGGCTACGGGCGGGGCGATGACGGCAGCATCGTCCTTGATCCACGCGACCCAGTCGTTCGCAAGGTGTTCGAACAGGGGCAGGCGATAAGCGAAGGTCTGCTCATCGAGGTCTCTGGTCGCCCAGCCGGCCACGTCATCCAGCCGCTCACTGACGGCCGAAAAAAATCGCTGGCTGTCGCGTCGGCGCACGAAGCGGTTGAAGAAACGCCGGTAGTCATCTTCGCGCAGGCGTTTGCCAAGCACCCGGCGGGCGTACTCATCCAGGTCGCTGCGCACGCTCCAGGGGCCATGCGGGTCACCCGGCACATAGACCAGCACGCGCTTGCTGGTGTCGAACAACACGCCATCGTCGATCACGTCCAGCACGACGATCTGCTGCAGGCGGCAACCGAACAACGCCAACTGCCGCACGCGAACGGGTGCACCTTCAAGTTTGTTGAGGGTGTCCTCAAGGCAGAGCGCGACCACCCACTGCAGTTCGGCTGTGCTCAATACGCCTTGCGCCCTGGCTTGCAAGGCATCCACCAGCATGCTGTAGCGTTGCCGTCGTGTCAGCAATCCCTTGACCTCGGGCTGCAGTACGTCATCCAGGTGCGCCTGGTATTTCTGCCCGAGGTCCAGCGTGCGACACAGCCTGGCGAAGGCCGTTGCAGACAGTTCAGCACGCTTTTCGCCATGCGCATCGACCAGGCAATTACCAGGCGGCTGGTCGCGCTGCTGTTGCGCGGTGAAATTGCCCAAGGCGGCCTCGAGCAGAGGGATGTCGTAGTAGTCGTTGGCGACAACCGGAAGCCGACTGGTTACATAATTGATCGTCGGCGAAGTGAAGGTGTACCACTGGCGAAAGTACAAGCGATCTACATCAAGGCTGCCGTGGGTACCCAGCGCTTGCTGCAGCAAGGGCTGGGTGAATGCACTCAGGTTGCGTAGCCGCGCCAGCGCTGAGGACAAGCCTGCGCGACAGGCCAGCAGTTCAGGCAACGCCTCGCTCAACAGGGTGAATTCGGCCATGCTCAGCCGCTTCATCCAGGCCGGCAGCCGCCGTGCAATGTAGTGGTCCTGGCATGCTTGTGCCATGGCAAGGGTATCGACCGCAGCCGATGGTTGACTGCTCGTGTTCTGCATCTCTGCCTCCGCGGTAGCATGGAGGCCCGAGTCTGAAGACTGCAGCGTGATGCTGACGCCTAGCTATCTACCACCCATTCAGAACAGCAGTAACTGATGGTCGGTAAGGCGAACGAAATCATCGCCGACAAAAGGCAGGATGGCGTCGGCCACCGGCAATAGCTGACGGCTGATGTAGTGATCGTAGTCGATCGGTGCCTGCAGGTTTTCCAGCGGCTCAGGGCCGGCGGTGGTGATCACGTAACTGATCCAGCCCCCACGCTGGTACTGCAGAGGGCGTCCCAGACGTTTGTTGTACTCGTCGGCAAGGCGTGCGGCACGCACATGCGGCGGCACGTTGCGCTGGTAGTCGGCCAGCGGGCGACGCAGGCGCTTGCGATAAACCAGCAGTTCGTCCTGCTCGCCGGCCAACGTTCGCCGCACGTACTCGCGGACATAATCTCGGTAGGGCTCGCTGCGGAACACACGGCCGTAGAGTTCCTGCTGGAACTGCCGGGCCAGCGGTGACCAGTCGGTGCGCACCGATTCCAGGCCCTTGTAAACCATTTCTTGCGAACCGTCGGCCCGCTGCACCAGGCCGGCATAGCGCTTTTTACTGCCTTCATCGGTACCGCGGATGGTGGGCATGAGGAAGCGTCGGTAATGCACCTCGAACTGCAGTTCGAGGGCGCTCTGCAGGTTCATGGTCTCGTGCAGATGGGCTTGCCACCATTGGTTGACCTTTGCCACCAGCTCGCGGCCGATGCGCGCCGCGTCCTCCTCGGCGTGGGCCCCCTTGAGCCAGACAAAGGTAGAGTCGGTATCACCGTAGATCACATCGTAGCCACACGCCTCGATCAGGGACCTGGTCTGGCGCATGATCTGGTGACCGCGCATGGTGATCGACGACGCCAGGCGCGGGTCGAAGAAACGGCAACCGCTGGAACCCAGCACGCCATAGAAGGCATTCATGATGATTTTCAAGGCCTGCGACAGCGGCGCATTGCCCTCGCGCTTGGCCGCTTCCCTACCCTGCCACACCCGTTCGACGATGGCTGGCAGCCAGTGCTGTGTGCGTGAAAAACGCCCACCGCGAAAACCCTCGACCGAATGTGCGTCGTCAGGCAGACGCAGGCCTTCAATCAGCCCGACCGGGTCGATGAGAAAGGTACGGATGATCGACGGGTACAGGCTCTTGTAGTCCAGCACCAGCACCGAATCGTAAAGCCCCGGCCGCGAATCCATGACAAAACCGCCGGGGCTGGCTTCGTCAGGGCGGCTGCCAAGGCTGGGCGCGACAAACCCAAGACGGTGCATCTGTGGAATGTACAAGTGACAGAACGCAGCTACCGACCCACCGCTGCGGTCCACGGCCAGCCCCGTCACCGACGCACGCTCGAGCAGGAAGTCGAGCAGCCGGGTATGGGCTAAAATGCGCGTGACCAGTTCGCAGTCCTTCAGGTTGTAGTGCGCCAGGGCCGGTTTGTCTTCGACGAAGCGGCGGTTGATCTCGTCCATGCGTTGGTACGGCGTGTCGATGGCCTTGCCTTCGCCCAGCAGGGTCTGGGCGACGTTCTCCAGGCTGAACGAGGGAAAACTCCAGGTAGCCGAACGCAACGCCTCGATGCCATCGATCAGCAAACGCCCCGGCGCATCGGCAAAAACGTGGCCCCCACCGGCATGGCTGCGCAGGGTCATGGCCGCACCGTTGCGCCCCAGCGTCAGTGGCACCTGCAACGACTTGGCATGCTCATGCAGCAAGCGCAGGTCGAACTGCACCAGGTTCCAGCCAATGATCGCGTCCGGGTCATGCCTGGCCATCCACTGGTTGAGCCGGGTAATCAAAGCGGCGCGATCGGCGCAATACTCCAGGTCGAAGTCAAGCTCGGCGGCATCGCCGTTGGCCGGGCCGAGCATGTACACCTGGCGCTGGCCACAGCCCTCCAGCGCGATACTGTACAGCTCTCCACGCTCGCTGGTCTCGATGTCCAGCGACACCAGGCGCAGCGGCGGGCGATAACCGGGCGAGGGTTTGAGCTGGGCATCGCAGAGGACGCCCTGGGCATCGGGTTGGCCGGTGAACTGCACCGGAGCAGTGATGAACCGCTCCATCAGGTAGCGTTCGGGTGGGCGGATATCCGCTTCGAACACCTCGACACCCGCCGTACGCAGGCGTTGCTCCAACTGCATCAGTTGCCGGTGCTGCCGGCAGTACAACCCCAGCACAGGGCGCTGGTCGAAGTCTTTCAGGGCCAGTGGCCGCAGCTCGACGCCGGGCTCGTTGGCCAGCAACACCCGCGCATGCGCCTCATGCGTCTGCGCAATGAACGCCACCGAGACCTGTGGCGCCAGGCGTAGCTGCCGTGGCCCCTGATCGGTTGCCAGCCAGAACTCCACGCAGGTGCCTTCGGGCGTGTCATGCCAATGACGGGTCAGCACAAAACCCTGCTGCAACTCCACTGCGTCGACCTCTGCTGAAAATCGCAATTCTACGCTAGCGGGCCCCCGCCACGAAGCCACTTCTGCGCGCCGCCCAGGTCAGCAACAAGGCCACCGCGATCAATGCCAACACCACCCCGCCAAAGGCCTCGGTCCCGCTCCCGACGAGCAACGCGCCACCCACGATCCCGCCCAAGGCGATAGCGCTGTTCCACACTGTCACCAGCATCGATTGCGCCACATCCCCGCCCTCGCCCGCCGCATCGGCACAGGCGGTCTGCAGCAGGGTCGGTGCGCCACCGTAGGTCAAGCCCCACAGGGCGATGCTCAGGTACATCAACCAAGACGACGCCTGCCCCAATGCCAGCGTGGCCAAGGCAAAACCGGCCAAACTCAGCAACACCAGCTTGCGCAGGTGTCGGTCGACCAGCATCCCCACCAGGCCGATCCCGGCCAGCGCCGAAAGGCCGAACACCATCAGCACCGCGCCAATTTCCCCAGCCATGCCCGCCGCCGCCAGCAGCGGCACAAGGTAGGTGTAGAGGATGTTGTGGCCAAGGATCCAGGTCAGGATCACCAGCAGCACGATCAACACCCCCGGCGTGCGCAACACCTGCATGGCCGCCGGGCGCTTGCCAGCGGCATGCCCCGGGTACTCCGGCACCGAGCGCAGCACCCACACCACCAGTAGCAACGCCACCAGGGTGACCAGCACAAACGTTGCACGCCAGCCCAGCCCAGCGCCCAGCCAGGTGGCAATGGGCAGCCCGAGCGACAGCGCAATCGGCTGCCCGAGCATCGCCAACGCCATGGCCCGGCCCTGCAACGGTGCCGGCACCATGCGCCGGGCATGGCCCGCGATCAGGCCCCATGCCAGGCCGGCGGCAGCCCCCGTGAAAAAGCGCAGCACCAGGGTCAGGCTGTTGGAGCCCGACAAGGCGGTCAGCCCGTTGAACAGCACGAAGCCGAGGATCGCCAGCAACAGCGCCCGGCGCCGATACCAGCCTTGGGTCAACGTCACCAACGGGATGGCGGTCAGTAACGAGCCCAAGGCATACGCCGTGACCCATTGCCCGGCCATGGCCTGGCTGATGTGCATGCCGTCGGCGATCTGGTCGAGCAAGCCCGCCGGCAGGGTTTCGCTGAGGATGGCGATAAAGCCGGTCATGGCCAGTGCCAGCAGCCCGCTGAGGGGCAGGCGTTCGCTACTGGCGTCCAGCAACGGTGGGGAGGATGTCCGGGACATTGCAATTGCCTTGAGTGGGAAAACAAGGCGGACAGTCTGCAAGCAAGGCCACTGCGGAAAAAGACGGTTACAATGCCGCTCACCCAGGACATTTATGTCCGCAATCAGGAATGCAACATGGACAGCCTCAGCGGGTTCGTGGTTTTCAATCGGGTGGCCGAAACCCGCAGCTTCGTCGCCGCCGGCCAGTCGCTGGGCATCACTGCCTCGGCCGTGGGCAAACGCGTGGCGCGCCTGGAAAGCCGCCTGGGCGTGCGCCTGTTCCACCGCAGCACACGCAGCATTACCCTCACCGCCGAAGGCACGATGTTCCTCGAGCGCAGCCGGCGCATCCTTGCCGAAATAGAGGCCACCGAGCAGGAACTGTCGCAGGCCAGCGAAACGCCGCGCGGGCGCCTGCGGGTGAGCATGCCGCAGGTGACCAGACTGGTAATGCCGGCACTGGCCGAGTTCATGGCACTGTACCCACAGGTTGAACTGGACCTGGACTTCTCCGACCGCATGGTGGATATCGTCGGCGAAGGCTTCGATGTGGTGATGCGCGGCGGGCAGCCGGTGGACTCCCGGCTCAGCGCCAAATTCCTGGGGCACTTTCAGCACCGCCTGGTGGCCTCGCCCGAGTACCTGCGCGAACGCGGCACACCCTTGCACCCACGCGACCTGGCGGCGCATACCTGCCTGCATTATCGATTCCCCAGCAACGGCAAGCTGGAAACCTGGCCGCTGCGCCAGGAGCATCCCGAGCAAGCCTATGACATCCCCATCTCGATGGTCTGCAACCACGTCGAAACACGCGTCTGCTTTGCCTTGAACCACCGCGGCATTACCTGTCTGCCGGACTTCAACGTGGGTCGTGAATTGGCCAATGGCTCGCTGGTCAGTGTGCTCGACGACTTCATGGAACGGCGCGGTAGCTTCTATCTGCTGTGGCCGTCCGGGCGGCAGATGCCGCCGAAGTTGCGGGTGTTCATCGATTTCATGCTCGAGCGGGTGTTCAACCGTACAGGTAATTGATGTCCTTGTAGGCCAGTGGTGGAACCTGGCCCAGCAGGAAGTCGCGCAGCTTGTGCATCTGCCGCGCTTTAGGGCTGGCCTTTAGCCAGGTCATGTAGTACCCGTCACCGGTGGCCACTGCGTGCTTGAACGGCGTGACCAGGCGCCCGGCCTGCAGGTCGGCACTGGCCAGCACCAGGTCGACCACCGAAATACCCAGGCCTTGCTGGGCAGCCGAAATGCCCTGGTCGAGCGTATCGAACACTTGCCCCTGGTCGATGCTGATCTCCAGTGCGCCCATCCGCGCCAGCCAGCGTCGCCAGTCGCGCCGGTCGGGTGACGGGTGCAGGAACTCGCATTGGGCGAGGTCTGCGAGGGCCGGTTGAGGCTGTGGCATGTAGTCGGGCTGGCACACCGGGATCAGCCATTCATCGAACAGCTTGAAACTCTCGATATCAGCGGGAAAACGCCCGCTGGCCAACAGGATGGCGCAGTCGTAGGGCTCGGAATAGAAGTCCACGGTGTCGATATCCATCCACACGCTGGACAGTTGCACGCTGCAGTTGTCATCGGCCTTCTTGAACGCATCCAGCGCCCGCAACAGCCAGCGCATGGTGAGCGTTGACGGCGCCTTCAGGCGCAGGCCGTAGCGGTCCTGGCGCAGCAACGCGCAGGCATTTTCGATGATCTTGAAGCCAACCTTCAGCTCCTGCGACAGCAGGCGCCCGTGCTCGGTCAGGCTCAGTTTCGGGCCACGCCGCTCGAACAGGTCGCAGCCAAACAGGGCTTCCAGGGTCTTGATGTGATGGCTGACCGCCCCCTGGGTCAGGGCCAGTTCTTCCGCCGCACGGGTAAAAGAGCCATAGCGAGAGGCCACCTCGAAGGCACGCAGGGCGTGCAAGGCCTGAATCCGTTCCGACATGGCGACGTCCCGAGCATGAACAAGACTAATAGTAGGTCATAGTTCCACGCGTTTTACAACGTCGAGAGCGTCTCGGAAAATGCAGGTAAATAATAAACATAACCAAGATCCTGCCTGCATATGACTGGAACGTTCACTTAATCAACGCCTGGGGAAATCATGTTTACGGGATATGGAAATTGCTATCGCCTGGATGCGCTAGAGCAGGCCGTTGAACATGGATGCAATACGCAACACTGGACCTTCAAAACCATAGAACACTTTCGCAGTATCCTTGCCAACCCCGACTTCCCTTGCCTGTTCGGCCGCAAGGCGGTAAATGGCGAAACCTGCCACATCCTCTTCGCCCGCGCCGAGCAACTGGCCGATGACATCGCCCAGGGCCTGGCCGACTACGTGGGTACCGTCGCCCCGATCACACCCAAGCAGCGCATCGGCAGCCCACTGGTGGTGTTTCTCGAAACCGCCGCCGATTACACCCTGGCCGAACAGCAGGCGCTGGCCTGGAAGGTGTTGCGTGGCGTGCATGCGCGCGACCCGCACCCCTGGCCGCAAGGCATGCCCACCGACCCCGACGACAACGGCTGGTCGTTCTGCTATGCCGGCATGCCCTTGTTCATCAACATGAACTTCCCCGGCCACCAGCAGATGAAAAGCCGCAACCTGGGGCATCACATCACCTTCGTCATCAATCCACGGGCGAACTTCGACGAAGTGGCCAACGCCAACACCGAGAGTGGCAAACGCATCCGCGAGCGCATACGCGAGCGCGTGCACCACTACAACGACGGCGTCATGCCCGACACCCTTGGCTTTTTCGGCGACACCGACAACTACGAATGGAAGCAATACCAACTGCAGGAGACAGGCTCGCTCAACCCGTCACGCTGCCCGTTCCACGCACATGCCGCACACCCTGCGACACCCGACTTACTGATCGAGAACTGACCGTGAATACCGCACTCACCTTCACCTATGCCCTCACCGTCCTGCTGCTCATCGCCACCCCCGGCCCGGTGGTGGCGCTGATCGTCAACACTGCGGCTGCCTCCGGCTCGCGCAAGGCCATGTTCACCGCCGTTGGCACCAACTGGGCCTCACTGGTGCTGATCGGCGCCGCAGCCTGGATCATCCTCACCAGCGCCGCCATCGACAAGGCATGGCTCAGTACCATGAGCCTGTTGGGTTGCCTGTTCATCGGCTACATCGCCGTGGGCACGCTGAGGGACGCCCTGCAGGCGCCGGCCCCGGAGGCGGCGAGCGAGGCGCCCAAGGCCGCGCGTGGCGGGCTGCTGCAAGGCTTCATGGTGGGTATTTCCAACCCCAAGGACATCATCTTCTTCATCGCCTTCTTCCCACAGTTCATCCAGATCACCGAGTCGTTCGGCAAAAGCATGGTGGTGTTGTCGCTGCTGTGGGTGGCCATCGACTTCGCCGTGCTCAGCCTGTACATCTTCGCCATCGGCAAAATCGCCTCGCAGCGCAGCAACCGCGTGATCAGCCTGGCTTCGGGCGTTGCCCTGCTGCTGATCGCCGCCGGCGGCCTGCTGTACAACCTTAACGAACTGGCGGCCTGACCCTGATGCGAAGTGCCCGTTGCAACAGAAGGAAAGACCATGACAGCGACTGATATGAGCCCGCCTCCTTCGCCGCTGCAACAGGACTACCAGCGCTTTCTGCTGCTGGGCAGCCGCCGTGCGCCGCACACTGTGCACGTGCATGAAACCGGCTACCGCTCCGGCACCATCAACACCGATGCCCTTGGCCTGCGCTACAGCCATTGCGCCGGGAAGCGTTTTTCGGCGGCCGAACGCGGCGGCGCTTCACGTATCAACCTGCTGGTCGGCGGCTCCACGGCCTTGGGCATCGGCGCCAGCTCCGACGAACACACGGTGGCCTCGCACCTGTCGGCGCTCACCGGCGAGGTCTGGCTGAGCCTGGCCGGTTGCGGGCTCAATGCCAGCCAGGAGCTGCTTATGTTCCTGACTCACCAGCACCGCCTTAGCCAGCTCGGCCACGTGGTGGTGCTCAGCGGCCTCAACAGCCTGGCCCACGAAGCGCTGAGTGAAGTGCTCGGCAGCCCCAACAACCCACTGCACGCTAAGGCCTACCAGGCTTTTCTCAACAGTTTCAGCGAAGGCCTGCAGCCTGCCGCACCACCCCGCAGGCCGTCACTGTGGCGGCGCATCGGCCAGGCCCTGACCACGCCTGCGGCCCAAGCTCCGGTCATCTGGCCGCTTTCGCCCCCGGAAAAGCGCCTGGCCCGCGCGGCCGACAGCATTGGCCGCACCTTGCGTCAGTGGGACCGGCTGCTGGCAGACAGCCACGCTACCCTCACCTTCATCCTGCAGCCGTTGCTGCCCTGGTGCCGGGACACCCTGCCTGCTGGCGAGCAGGCCATGCTGGCCGCCCTGGAACAACAACCGGCAAACTTCGACCGGCTGCTGGACGGCGCATTCGACAGCCAGTTGCACTCGGCCTTCTTCCGCCGCATCAAAAGCCAGGCCGACCCGGTGCCCTGCTATGACATGAACGGCATGCTCAGCAGCTCGCCAGTGTTCGGCGCTGACCTGTTCATCGACCGCCTGCACCTGAACGACCTGGGCAACAACGCCCTGGCCAAGGTCATTACCGCCAAGCTTGGCCTGGCCCAGGAAAAACACGCTCAACGCAAGGTCACGCCGATCAAGCTCGTCTGACAGTTGTCGACTGGTCTTCCGGCCACCCCCATTGGGTGGCTAGAATAGGCCGTCGTTCCGATTTTCCAGAGGCGTACGCTTGACCGCCATTAACATCGAAGCCGCCCATCCTTGCCTGGCCGCCCACGGGGCTTGCCTGTGAGCCGCATGCGACGCCTGCCCCCGCTGTTGGCCGCCCTGATGCCGCTGGCTGCGCACGCGCTGGAGGTGCGCATCGACCCTCACGCCGACCTGCTCTATCGCCAGGCCTTGCCGCTGCTGGAGCAGGCCGATAACCAGGGCGACGATACCAGTACCCTGCGCACCGCCTTGGGCGGCGATCCCGAGCTAAGCCGCCAGGGCCAGGCCATGGCCCATACGCTGCCGACAGCGGTTGCCCTGTTGAAAAAGTCGGTAGAGCTGGGCCATCCGGTCGCCCAGTACCGCCTGGCGCTGTACTACATGACTTACCTGCCCGCCGCGCAAATTCCGGATGCCGCTTGTCCATTGCTCGAAGCCAGTCTCAAGCAGGGGTTTGCCGCACCCGCGCCAGCGATCGCCACCTGGTGCCGGCCCTACAATGCCAGCAGCGAATACCGTGCGGCGCTGGAGGCCATCCCCAGCATGGCCACCGTGTACGCCCCCTACTACCCGCAACCGACCACCCGCCTGGCCTGCAGCCGCAGCCGGCCAGAAGGCTTGCAAATGTTGTGGGGGCGCCAGCGCGACTACCAGGCCGAGGTGTACCGCCTGCTCGGCGACCTGGACCCACCGCACCGCCTGAGCCTGCTGCAGAAAGCCGTGGACATCAACGGCTGCATGACGGCGCAACAACACCTGACCCGCCATCCGTGACCTACCCACAGCTGCCGCATCAGGCTGAAGCCTGCGTTGTACCTGTGGGAGCGGGCATGCCCGCGAAGCAGGCGGCGCGGCGTATGGCACGGGCTTCGCCCGTGTTCGCGGGCGCGCCCGCTCCCACAGTGATCGCGCAAGCTTTCAATTACTGCGAAGACAGTCCCTCACGCAAGGAACCGCGTCGAGCAGCAAGATCGTTCAAGCCATCCCCCGCCCCGTCTGGCATGCTGATCTGCCTCGTACACGCATTGCAGCCATCATGCCCCACATCGCTCGCCAAGCCTTCCTCCACGGCGCCATCGCCATCATGCCGTTGTCCCTGGCCGTCGCCCCCTGGGGCCTGCTGGCCGGCTCCATGGCCATCGAGGCCAACCTCAGTGCCTGGCAGGGGCAAGGGCTATCGGCCATCGTCTTCGCCGGTGCCGCGCAACTGGTTGCCATTGGCATGCTCAAGGGCGGCGCCAACCTGGCGTCGATCCTGCTCACCACCCTGCTGCTGACCTCGCAGCACCTGCTTTATGGCCTGTCGATGCGCCCGGTGCTGTCCAGCCAGCCATTGCGCTGGCGGTTGGGCCTGGGCTTCCTGCTGACCGACGAGTTCTTCGCGTTGACCAGCAAGTACGACCAGCAGCAATTCAACCGCTGGTATGCCCTGGGGGTAGGCCTGACGTTCTACGTTGCCTGGAACCTGTTCACCCTGGCCGGCATCGTGCTGGGCCAGAACATTCCCCACCTCGACCAACTCGGCCTGGACTTTTCCATCGTAGCCACCTTCGTCGCCCTGATCGCGCCGCTGGTGCGCAACCTGGCTACCGTGGTGTGTGTAGCCGTGTCGCTGTTCTGCTCGGTGCTGTTCAGCTACTGGCATTGGGAGGCCGCCTTGGTGGCTGCAGGCCTGCTGGGCATGAGCGCCGGGTTCATCTGCCAGAAGTTTGCCGGAGCCCGCGCATGACCTGGATCCTGATTTTCGCCATGGGCGCCATTGTGTTCCTGAACCGCTACGCGTTCCTTGAGCCACGCCTGCCCTTGCGTCTGAGCTCCAATGCCCGGCAGTTCCTCGGCTTTGCCGTGCCCGGCATGCTCACCGCCATCTGCGGCCCGATCATCTTCATGCCCGACCACCAGCTCAACCTGAGCCTGCTAAACCCCTACCTGCTCGGTTCACTGGTGGCCATCGCCCTGGTACTGTTGACCCGCAGCGTGTTGCTGAGCATGCTGGTGAGCATGTTGATCTTCTTCCTTCTGCGCAGCTGGCTGGCATGACCACGCCCCTGCGCGAGCAGACACACCTCTGGCAGGCGCCGGCCCTGGGCGACGTCGAGATGCTGCACGCGCGCTACTTCCAGCAGCGCTTCGCCCCGCATGTGCATGAAGGCTATGTGTTCACGGTGATCGAATCCGGCGCCCAGCGCTTCTGGCACCGCGGCAGCGAGCACCTGGCGCCGGTCGGCAGCATGGTGCTGATCAACCCCGACGAGCTGCATACCGGCGCCACCGCCCATGAGGCGGGCTGGCGCTATCGCGGCTTCTACCCCGAGCACGAGCGGGTCACCGGTGTACTGGACGAACTGGAACTGGGCCGCCACGGCATGCCCAGCTTCAGGGACAGCGTGATCCACGACCCGGCCCTGGCCATCGCCTTCAGCCAGCTGCATCAGTTGTCCGAAAACGGCGCCAGCGCCCTGCAGCAACAAACCGCGTGGCGCCAGGCGGTGCTGGCCCTGGTGCAACGCCACGGGCAATGCGCCGAACCCTCGGCCCCAGGCCACGAACCACTGGCCGTGGCCCGCGCCCGCGAACTGCTGGAAAGCCAATTGGCCGACCCACCCTCGCTCGAAGCGCTGGCGGCGGCCGTCAACCTGTCACCCTTCCACTTCGCCCGGGTGTTCCGCCAGGCCACCGGCTCGCCACCGCACGCCTGGCTGAAGCAGCGGCGCCTGGCCCGCGCCCGGGAAATGCTGAAGAGCGGCCTGGCCGCTTCGGAGGTGGCGTTCGACCTTGGTTTTGCTGACCAGAGCCATTTGAGTCGGCAGTTCAAGCAAGCCTACGGGGTTACGCCGGGGGCGTATCGGCAGGCATGCGCTCAATCTGTATTACCCGCCTGAAGCCAACTCAAGCTTGCCCCATGCGCCACACCGCGCGTCGGGCTATCCACGATTGTCGCCATCCAGGGAATGTGCTTTCAGGTTCCAGCGTACTGGCGCGATGAACAGCATGAACGTCATCCAGACCAAGGTGGCCGGCCCCGCAAGCACAAAGACCAGGCTGGCAACCAGCCCTGAAACGGCGTCACCAATGACGGCAGTAAAGTAGTAGAGGGAAAAATTCCGGCCAACTTCATGCTCACTCGACAAACACTGGATGTTGGTCACGATAGCGATATCGACAAATGCACCCATGAAGCCGACCAGGAACAACATAAGCAGGAACACCCAGTTGTTGAATTGCAGTGCCACGGCTGCAGCAAAAAACAGTGCACCGTACAGCACCCAGTAACGCACCACCAATCGTGCGGTGGTGCGCGGGTTGAAGCGTGTGTAGAGCACGCCACCCAGCACAGTGCCTGCCGCAAGCAGTGAGAATACGTAGCCCACCGCCGCTTCAGAGACAAAGTGTTCCAGCACTGACGCAGGAAGGATAAAGCGAATCACCGAGGTGGCGAACATCGCACAGAGCGTGGTGCAGCCAATAACAGCAAACAAAGGCGCATTGCTAACCCTGAGCTGACTGACACTGCGCGCCGCATCCCGGACTATGGCGCGCCCATCGAATGCCTGCCGGGCGCCCTGCCTGGCAGGCCCCAGGGTAGCGATGGAAATGGCCGACAACACCAGGCACCCCGCAAAGAACAAAAAGGTTGCTTCGCGAGTCAGCAGTAACACACATGCCGAAAACACCAACGGCCCGATAATCGAGGCAGCATCCTCGATCACCTGGATAGCGCTGTTCACCGAGGCCAGCTGGGCCTTTTCGACAAGGTCCGGAAAGTACGCGCGAAACGCAGGCACATAAAGGCATTCGAGCGCTGTCATCAGCATCGCAAGGCCGACCAGGACGGGCAACACGGGTGAGGACAAGCTGAACAAGGTAAAGAAGGCAAGTGCCAGCAGACCTTTGGCCGCCTCGACCGCAAATAGTGTTCGTTTCTTGTCTGCGTTATCTGCCAGCCAGCCCCCCAAGGGTGAAAACACCATGCTCGGCAAGTAGCGGAAGAAATAGGCGATGCCAATCAAAAGCAGATCCGCCTCGGTCATGGACACGATTGCCACGGCAAACGCAGCTTCGAAGGCAAATTCACCACATTTGGAAAAGCAATAGCCCAACGCCAGAGAACGTGTTCCGGGGTTACGACTCAACGCCTGCATAATGGCTGTATTCCTGAGCCAGCGGTTTAGGTCGACTGACTTTAGAGTTCATCCACCACCGGGCTCAATGCTGAAGTTGTAACCATAGCGGGCACGGCCAGCGCAGGAAGAATCAGGCTGAGAATATTCCTACACGCGTCAACCGATGCCGAAAGCGGGCCTAGGTCTGCAAAACTGCATGACAGAACTATGCAGCACACCAGATCAAGCAGTTAAGGTTGATACCCCATGCCGCGTAGCGGCATCGGTTTAAACACTGTGTTTATTCGCCCCAACAGTAACTCGGTGTTACTTGGGCAATGGAGCGTTCATTTTCGCCTCTTCGGCAACTCCTGCAGAGGCAACGGGAGGCCCACCAACCCTCTGCTACACTGACAAGGCTGAATGGAGGATCCTGCCATGTCCGAAAGAGAGCTCACCACCCTCCTGTCGCTGATGAACCAGCGCCAGGCCTGCCTGAACAGTGCCTGCAAGGAGATTGCCGACTGGATCGACCGGCAGGGCGATGTGCCCGCCGCCGGCAAGATCCGCGCCAGCCTGAAGGCACTGGAGGCCGATGAGGCCCAGGTTCGAAAGACCCTGACCTCGCTGACGCTCGACAGGCCGCTGCCGCGCTTTCGTAGCTGAAAGGCGCCGCTGAAAAAGAAAAGGGCCGCTAAGCGCGGCCCTTTGGTCGGTCAGTGCTTCATGTGCATGTGGTCATGCCCACCGCCCGCCTCAGCGTTGAGCGGGCGCACTTCTGCCTGCACGTCCAGTGTTTCCTTGGCACCTTTTGCATCTTCGATGGTAAGGGTCAGCGGCACTTTATCGCCTTCCTTTACCTGATTGTTCAGGCCCATCAGCATCACATGCAGGCCATTCGGGTCCAGGGTCACGGCCTTGCCGGCCGGCAACTCGACAGCCTTCACCTCACGCATGCCCATCACGTCGCCGTTCATGGTCATCTCGTGCACCTGCACGGTCTTGGCCACGGGCGAAGCCACGCTCACCAGCTTGCTATCGCTGCTGGCGGTCAGGGTCATGAAGGCACCGGTGGACTGCTGGTGCGGCACGCTGGCACGGACCCAGGCATCACTCACGGTAGTCTGGGCCAGGGCCGGCAGGGCCAGACCCATCAGTGCCAGGGCAGCCAGGCCGCGTTTGATCGGTTGCATCGACATTCAGCAGATCTCCATCAGGGTGACCAGGTCTTCGGCGCATTCCTTGGCATTCAGGGAATGGCCCAGGCTCAGGCGCAGGGTGCCACGCGTATCGTAGACGTAGCTGGTGGACGAGTGAGAAATGGTATAGGTGTCACCGGCCGGGACCTTCTCGTAGAACACCTTGAACTCCTTGGCCACTTCCGCGATTTCTTCGGGGGTGCCAGTGAGTGCGGTGAACGACGGGTCGAAGGCCTTGACGTAGGCATCGAGCACTTCGGGGGTGTCGCGCTCCGGGTCCAAGGTGATGAACACCACCTGGAACAGGTCGCGGTCACGACCGCGCAGCAGTTTGCGGATTTGTGCCGCGCGCGCCAGGGTGGTCGGGCAAACCGCCGGGCACTGGGTGAACCCGAAGAAGATCATCGGCATGCTGCCGTAGAAGCTCGACAGGGTGCGCACATTGCCTTGCGGGTCCTTGAGGCGGAACTTGCGCCCAAGGATCTCGTTGCTCATGTTCTTGCCGTACTTGAACTCGAGCCCGCGGGCCGGGCTGCAGCCTGCCAGCAGGCCAAGCCCGAGAACGCCCATCCCGGCGACAACCGCGCGCCGGGTAAATAGATCATTCATGAAACCATCCTTTACAGGGAAGGTGCCGGCCCTCGGGACGGGCCGGCTGAAAAACCGGGGCATTCTTGCATGACACCCAAAGCGGTTCTACCCGACGAACGCGGGTATGGCCTGCAGCCCTTTGAATACGGGCTGCGGCCTGTTGTCGCAGGGGTTGAAACCGTAACAGTTTGTTGCTAAGAGAGCCGCCCTTACACAAGCCATGCAGGTGCATCGGCCTTAGTAGTAGGCGTTCTCTTTCTGGGTGTGGTCAGTCACGTCACGCACGCCCTTCAGCTCCGGAATACGCTCGAGCAAGGTGCGCTCGATGCCTTCCTTCAGGGTAACATCGGCCTGGCCGCAGCCTTGGCAACCACCACCGAACTGCAGCACCGCGATGCCGTCGTCGACCACGTCCACCAGGCTGACCTGGCCACCGTGGCTGGCCAGCCCGGGGTTGATCTCGGTCTGCAGGTAGTAGTTGATACGCTCGTTGATCGGGCTGTCTTCATTGACCATCGGCACCTTGGCGTTCGGTGCCTTGATGGTCAGCTGGCCACCCATGCGGTCGGTGGCGTAGTCGACCAGTGCGTCTTCCAGGAACGGCACGCTGACTGCGTCCAGGTAAGCGGTGAAGCTCTTCAGACCCACGGCGGTGTCGTCAGGCTTCTCTTCGCCCGGCTTGCAATAGGCAATGCACGTCTCTGCGTACTGAGTGCCCGGCTGGGTGATGAAAATTCGAATGCCGATGCCAGGCGTGTTCTGCTTGGAAAGCAGATCGGCCAGGTAGTCATGGGCGGCGTCGGTAATGGTTATATCGCTCATGTAGGTTCCTCACAGACTTGCCGCCAAGTGTACGCCAACCGGCTCCTCGAACAAAGTCCTAGCATTTGACTCGGGAAAGCGCATATTCCGCGGCCTGCCCCCGTGGCGCCGCCAGCCAGGCCTGCATGCGCCGGTACAGGCCGCGCTCCAGCCACTGGTAGCTGAACCACGACATTAGTCCAATGGACGGTACGCACAGGGCGAACACCAGGTATGGGTTCAAATGCAGCCGCTCGCTGGCGAACCAGCCGGCGTACAGCACCAGCACATGAACCAGGTACACCGAATACGAACAGTCGCCCAAGGCCTTGAGCAGCCGGTTTCCCTGGAAGGCCGGTTCCAGGGAGATGAAGGCCAGCACGATCATCGCGCTCGGCACGCCCCAGTGCAGCAAGCGCTGGGACGCATCCAGGTGATAGATGGCCAGGCCCGCCACCCCCAGCACCACCAGCGGCAGCCAACGCCCCTGGCGGATCAGGCCACGGCGGTACAACACACCCAGGCCAATGCCGAGCAGGAACTCGTAGATGATGTCGTTGTTGTAGAAGCGGCTGAGCACACCCAGCCGGCCCAGCACCTCACTGACCAGTAACAACGCGACGGTAACCAGCAGCAGGTGATGCCGTTGGCGTACCAGGAAGGCCAAACCGAACAGCAGGTAGAAGAACATCTCGAAGTTCAGCGTCCAGCCCACGTTCAGGGTCGGGTACAGGCCATAGCCACCGGGGTTTTCCGCCGGGATGAACAGCATCGACAGGAGCATGTGATGCCAGGCGAATTCCTGATGTGGCATCCATTGGCTGAAGGCCAGCAGCAAAGCGGCCATCAACGCGGTGTAAAACCAGTAGGCAGGGACGATACGCAGCACCCGATTGAGCAGGAACTGGCGCGGTTCGATGGTTTTGTCGCGGGTCGACAGGTAGATGACCAGCCCGCTGATGACGAAGAAGATGTCGACACCCACGGCACCACGGTCGGTGAGCAGTTGGCCCACAGGACCGGTGGCGTGGAAGTCGAAGAAGATCTGCATGAAATGGTGGCACACCACCACCCAGGCGGCGAACGCCCGCAGTGCCTGAAGCGAATACAGCATGAAATACCCTGCGCTTGCCGGTGTATTGAGGCCTTCGGGCGCGCTTTGCGCTCCATCGCCGGCAAGCCAGCTCCCACAGGGACCGCGCTCACCGGCAACCGGGCTGCATAGCAGCCCCCGGACCACCCACCATTTCCGACCGCAGGGTACTCGGAAAGGTCAGCCTACCCGATCAGAGGTTCTCATAGCGGTTCATGTCCAGCACACCCGCCTCGACCGGCGTGGTCTCCTTGATGAAGCTGTTCAGGTCATGGAAGTAGCGCCAGAAGTCAGGGTGACTGCGGCGCACACCCCAACGCATGACAATGCGCTCGAACCTGGCTGCATCGTCTTTCGCATACTCCATGTCCTCGACGAATTCCGCCACATCGTTGGTTGGCACATTGAAGATGAAGTTGGGATAGCTGCTGAGCACGCCCGGGTACAGCGTCAGGGTATCCAGCCCCGGCTGGTAGCGGTACGCCTCGCCCAGCAGGAACGCCACGTTGCTGTGCGCGCGGTTGCGCAGCAGGCTGTACACCTGGCGCTGGCCGCCCTGCCCTTCGATGCGCAGCATGGTCGCCTCGGGCAACTGGTTGATCACCTTCAGCCCGGCAGCCGGGCGCGACACCAGGCGGCTCAGTGACTGCTCGGCATTGCGGAACTCTTCGCTCATCTGCGGCCGTGAGCAGAACGCGCCCTGGCAGCGGTTGATCGGGTCGGGCGCAGCATTCAGGCTGCCGGTGCGCTGCAGCAGCTTCAGGCCAAAGTCGCGCTTGGGGTCGCGTGGGTCGAGCTTGATGCCGCTCGGGGTGTCGCTGTCGATGTCTTCATAATCCATCCACATCTTCACCTTGCCGCTGTTCTGGTACCAGTCGCTGAGAATCGCCTGGCGATGGTCGGCCGGCATCAGGCGCAGGAAGTTGACCTCGGCGCCATTGCGGATCAGGTCGAAGTACAGGCGCGTCTGCAACTGGTGCGAAACGTTGCCGAACACGTCGAAGTTTACCGCCAGCTGGTAATAGGTGCGTTCCAGCAGCGGGTAGTCGAACAGCCACACGGTCTGCGGCACATCACCGATCAGGCCCTTGCTGACCGAAGCGCTGTCGAAATGGCGGAAGATGCTCAGCAGCGCGTTGTCGTTACCGGCCCACAAGGTCGACCAGCCCGGCGCCGGCATGTCGGCATAGGCGTCGCGGCGCAGCTTTTCATACGCGTTGCGCTTGTCGCGGTAGGCGTGCCACAGGCTCAGCACACTGCCCACGTCATCGATCTGCCCGGGCATGGCCAGCAGCGGCGTGGCCTCGCCACGGTACTTGGCATCGGTGATATAGCGGTCGAAGGCCGGCTCCTGGAACAATGCCCAGAAGTTGTCGCGGATCACGTCGGTAGCGATCTGCCCGCGGCACACCGGGCCACGGATGAACGTGCGCACGAAGTACTCGGCGTTATCCAGCATGAACTGGTAGCGCGCCACTGCCGGGATGGCCTCGAAGGTTTCGAACGGGTTGGCCCGGTGACGCGGGCCGTAGCCTGGCAGCGCGGCGGCATGCCAGTCGCCGGCGTAGAACAGCTGCTTCACCCGCTTGAGCTTCTGCGGCCCCATCGGGTAGGTGATGTGCGTCTTGTGCACGATCACGCCCTGCACCGGGATCAGGCGGTAATAGAAGTCGGTGCCAGGTGGGTCGTTGGGGCGACGCGTGGCAATGATGTCGGCCGGCTGGCCGCTGGGCGTGCGTGACCGCACCCATTGGAAGAAGTGGCCCTGCTCGCCGCCGACGAAGTAGATGTGCGCCAGGAACAGATGCTCGTAAAGCCAGCGGCCAACCAGCGCCTCGGTGGAACCTGGGCGGTTGAGCAGCTCTTCCCAGTCGGCGATCTGCCTGGCTTCGGTATCACTGGGCTTGATCGGCTGGTACTCCACCGGCGCACCGGCCGCCAGCCAGCGACGCATGGTGTCGTATTCCTTGTCTGTCAGCCCGGTCACCGCCAGCGGCATGCCCTCCTTAGGGTGCGCACCCGCATAGGCGTCGAACTCATGAGGCAACGGGCACATGTTGTTGCGGCTCAGGCCCAGGACGATTTCCTCGGGCAGCTTGGCGTTGGGCGTGAGCGGGGTCTTGTGCCCCAGCTCCAGCATACGCGCCATCAGCGCGGCCTGGCTGCCCTGGTTGTCGAGCACCGAGTAGAAGCCTTTCTTGCGCCATTGCTCTTCGCTGTGGGCGTCGTAGAACAGCCGCGTGGTGGGCACCGCCTTGCTGCGGTCGCCCTCGTAGACCGGGACTTTGCTGGCCCCTCGTACCGCACCTTCGGGGCTTTCCAGCTTCAGCTGGCAGGCGGCGTCGTTGCAGGCATGGCAGGCCACGCATTTCTCGGTGAAGATCGGCTGAATGTCCCGGGTGTAGGAAATAGCCGGGCTCGACTGGGGGGCTTGCCCGAACACCGCGCCGCTGATGAGCAGGGCGAAGGCGCCGGCAAGGATACGATGCACCATGTGCGAAAAGTCCTGATTCTAAAAAGCTATCACGATTGTTGCCTGGTCGTGCCGGGTGCTGTTAACCGTGTCATCAACATGAGCGGTTTTCATGCAAATGGGCGATGCGCCTAAGAACCGCGCAACTTTGATATGATTCCGCACCTTCTGATATTTGCCCGACCAGGTAGTTCCTATGTCCGACCGCAGCGCTCGTCTCCAAGCACTCCAGAACGCACTCAAAGAGCGCATCCTGATCCTCGACGGCGGCATGGGTACTATGATCCAAAGCTACCGTCTCGAGGAACACGACTATCGTGGCACGCGCTTCGCCGATTGGCCAAGCGATGTGAAAGGCAACAACGACCTGTTGCTGCTCAGCCGCCCGGACGTGATTGCTGCCATCGAGAAAGCCTACCTCGATGCCGGGGCGGATATCCTTGAAACCAACACCTTCAATGCCACGCAGATTTCCCAGGCCGACTACGGCATGGAATCGCTGGTCTATGAGCTGAACGTGGAAGGCGCGCGCATTGCCCGCCAGGTAGCCGATGCCAAGACCCTGGAAACGCCCGACAAGCCGCGCTTCGTTGCAGGCGTGCTCGGCCCTACCAGCCGCACCTGCTCGATTTCCCCGGACGTCAACGACCCCGGCTACCGCAACGTCACATTCGATGAGCTGGTAGAGAACTACATCGAGGCCACCCGTGGCCTGATCGAGGGCGGCGCCGACCTGATCCTGATCGAAACCATCTTTGACACCCTCAACGCCAAGGCGGCCATTTTTGCCGTGCAGCAGGTGTTCGAGGAGGACGCTGTCGAACTGCCGATCATGATCTCCGGCACCATCACCGACGCCTCCGGCCGTACCCTGTCGGGCCAGACCACCGAAGCGTTCTGGAACTCGGTGCGCCACGCCAAGCCGATTTCCGTGGGCCTGAACTGCGCCCTTGGCGCCAAGGACCTGCGCCCGTACCTGGAAGAGCTGTCGACCAAGGCCGATACCCACGTTTCCGCCCACCCCAACGCCGGCCTGCCGAACGCCTTCGGTGAGTACGACGAGACCCCGGCCGAAATGGCGGCAGTAGTCGAAGAATTCGCTGCCAGTGGTTTCCTCAACATCATCGGTGGTTGCTGCGGTACCACCCCGGGCCACATCCAGGCCATTGCCGAAGCCGTGGCCAAATACAAGCCACGCGAGATCCCGGAGATCGCCAAGGCCTGTCGCCTGTCGGGCCTGGAACCGTTCACCATCGATCGCCAGTCGCTGTTCGTCAACGTGGGTGAGCGCACCAACATCACCGGTTCCGCCAAGTTCGCCCGGCTGATCCGTGAAGAGAACTACACCGAAGCCCTGGAAGTCGCCCTGCAGCAGGTCGAGGCCGGCGCCCAGGTGATCGACATCAACATGGACGAAGGGATGCTCGATTCCCAGGCGGCCATGGTCCGTTTCCTCAACATGATCGCTGGCGAGCCGGACATTTCCCGCGTGCCGATCATGATCGACTCCTCCAAATGGGAAGTGATCGAAGCCGGCCTGAAGTGCATTCAGGGCAAAGGCATCGTCAACTCCATTTCCATGAAGGAAGGCGTCGAGCAGTTCAAGCACCACGCCCGCCTGTGCAAGCGCTACGGCGCCGCCGTGGTGGTGATGGCCTTCGACGAGGTTGGCCAGGCCGACACCGCCGCGCGCAAGAAGGAAATCTGCAAACGCAGCTACGACATTCTGGTCAACGAAGTGGGCTTCCCGCCGGAAGACATCATCTTCGACCCGAACATCTTCGCCGTTGCCACCGGCATCGAAGAGCACAACAACTACGCCGTCGACTTCATCGAGGCCTGTGCCTATATCCGTGACCACCTGCCCCATGCGCTGACCTCGGGCGGTGTGTCCAACGTGTCGTTCTCGTTCCGTGGCAACAACCCGGTGCGCGAGGCGATCCACTCGGTGTTCCTGTTCCACGCCATCCGCAACGGCCTGACCATGGGTATCGTCAACGCCGGCCAGCTGGAGATCTACGACGAGATCCCGGCCCAGCTGCGTGAGAAGGTCGAGGACGTGGTGCTCAACCGCACCCCGGAAGGGACCGATGCCCTGCTGGCCATTGCCGACGACTACAAAGGCGGCGGCGCCACCAAGGAAGTCGAAAACGAAGCCTGGCGTTCGCTGCCGGTCGGCAAGCGCCTGGAGCACGCACTGGTCAAAGGCATCACCGCGTATATCGTCGAGGATACCGAGGAGTGCCGCCAGCAATGCGCACGCCCCATCGAGGTCATCGAAGGCCCGCTGATGAGCGGCATGAACGTGGTGGGCGACCTGTTCGGTGCAGGCAAGATGTTCCTGCCCCAGGTGGTCAAGTCGGCCCGTGTGATGAAGCAGGCAGTGGCGCACCTTATTCCGTTCATCGAAGCCGAAAAAGGCGACAAGCCAGAAGCCAAGGGCAAGATCCTGATGGCCACGGTAAAAGGTGACGTGCACGACATCGGCAAGAACATCGTCGGCGTGGTACTGGGCTGCAACGGTTACGACATCGTCGACCTCGGGGTGATGGTGCCTGCCGAGAAAATCCTGCAAACCGCCCGCGACGAGAAGTGCGACATCATCGGGTTGTCTGGCCTGATCACCCCGTCGCTGGACGAGATGGTCCACGTTGCCCGCGAAATGCAGCGCCAGGGCTTCGAACTGCCCCTGATGATCGGCGGCGCCACCACCTCCAAGGCGCACACCGCAGTCAAGATCGAACCGAAGTACAGCAACGACGCCGTCATCTACGTCACCGACGCCTCGCGTGCGGTTGGCGTGGCCACCCAGTTGCTGTCCAAGGAGCTCAAGCCGGGCTTCGTCGAGAAGACCCGCCTGGAGTACGTGGATGTGCGCGAGCGCACCGCCAACCGCAGTGCCCGCACCGAGCGCCTGAGCTACGCCCAGGCCATCGCCGCCAAGCCGCAGTACGACTGGGCCGGCTACCAGCCAGCGGTGCCCTCCTTCACCGGCGTCAAGGTGCTGGAAGACATCGACCTGCGCACCCTGGCCGAATACATCGACTGGACCCCGTTCTTCATCTCCTGGGACCTGGCCGGCAAGTTCCCGCGCATCCTCACCGACGAAGTGGTTGGCGAAGCTGCCACCTCGCTGTACAAGGACGCCCGCGAGATGCTCGACAAGCTGATCGACGAAAAGCTGATCAGCGCCCGCGCGGTGTTCGGCTTCTGGCCGGCCAACCAGGTGGCCGATGACGACATCGAGGTGTACGGCGAGGACGGCAAGGCGCTGGCCACCCTGCACCACCTGCGCCAGCAGACCATCAAGCCGGACGGCAAGCCCAACTGGTCGCTGGCCGACTTTGTGGCGCCAAAAGCCAGCGGCGTCACCGACTATGTGGGCGGGTTCATCACCACCGCCGGCATTGGTGCCGAGGAAGTTGCCAAGGCTTACCAGGACAAAGGCGACGACTACAGCTCGATCATGGTCAAGGCCCTGGCCGACCGCCTGGCCGAAGCCTGCGCCGAGTGGCTGCACGAGCAGGTGCGTAAAGAGCACTGGGGCTATGCCCGCGACGAGCACCTGGACAACGAAGCGCTGATCAAGGAGCAGTACAGCGGCATCCGCCCGGCCCCGGGCTACCCGGCCTGCCCCGACCACACCGAGAAAGAAACCCTGTTCCGCCTGCTCGACGGCACCGCCATCGGCGAAACCGGGCCAAGCGGGGTGTTCCTGACCGAACACTTTGCAATGTTCCCGGCGGCGGCGGTCAGCGGCTGGTACTTTGCCCACCCGCAGGCGCAGTACTTTGCCGTGGGCAAGGTCGACAAGGACCAGATCGAGCGTTACAGCGCACGTAAAGGCCAGGATGTCAGCGTCAGCGAGCGCTGGTTGGCGCCGAACCTCGGGTACGACAACTAAGGGTGTGCCAGCCTCTTCGCGGGCTTGCCCCGCGAATAGGCCGGCACATGCAACCTTGGCGTCGTTGCCTACACTGTCCCTGATTGCCTCTGATTTCTTCAGGAGCCACCATGGACGATTCCAGCCAAGGCAAACCCCCAACCTTCTGGCAGATGCTGCACAGCATCCTCGCCGCCGCCTTTGGCGTGCAAAGCGGCAAGAACCGCGCTCGCGATTTCACCCACGGCAAAGCCAGCCATTTCATTGCGCTGGGGACGCTCTTCACCCTGATATTCATCATGGTGCTGATCGGCCTGGTGCAGCTGGCCCTGCACCTTACCCGCTAGCCTGTAGCGGCCTCATCGCCGGCAAGCCAGCTCCCACAGGTTTTCTGCAGCCTCAGGGCCTGCGCTGTACCTGCGGCAGCTGGCTTGCCGGCGATGAGGCCGGGACAGGCAACACAAAAACGCCCGCAGGACATCCCCCCGCAGGCGCTGTTGCTACATCACGGTCTGATAGAAAAGTCTACTGGTGGCTGACCCAATAAACGGCAGTGACCACCACCAGGACGATCAGGCAGAGGATCGCCCAGGCATCGACGCTGCTGTCAGCTTTGCGGACCTTGGTTGAGTTTCCCATTGCATTGCCTCTTGTAGTGGTTATGGGAATGCACTTCACAACCAGCAGTTAAGACGAGCAATGCCCTTCCCTCAAGCAAGGTCTTTCAATAGTCGACCGGTGACGTCAGAAACGGGTACTGGTAGCTGGCCGGCCGCCCTTCGGCGCTGTAATGCAGAAAGTCGACGCCATAGTCGGGCCGTTCCAGCAGTTTCAGCCAACGCCTGGCCTTGGCCTCGTCGATTGCCTGCAGTACCGGGGCACTGTGCACGCGCTGGCCGTCGCGGTTCAGCGCGACACCCTGGGCATCGTCGTGCAACATCACCATGGCCCAACCGCCAAGGGTGAAGTGCCCACCCATCAGCGCGCTCAAGCGCCCGTCGATGCGCGCACGCAAGGCCTCGGGCGAACTGTTGACGGCGCCGAACAGCACGTCACGCCCCGGTGTGCGCCCGGCCTCCTCGAACGCCTGCATGGCGCCAAAGGCCATCTCGTCATTGGCCGACCACACCAGGCGAGTGGCCGGGTATCGCTCCAGCAATTGCTGCGCCTGCTCGTAGGCGCGCTCGCGGCTCCAGCCGCCGTATACCACCTGGCGCAGGCGGACCTGAGGGAAGTCGGCCAGGGCGCGGCGCATGCCCTCCTCGCGCAGCTGCGAAGCCGGTGTGGTCTTGAGCCCGGCAAAGGCCACCAAGTCCACCGGGCCTGCGTCACGAGGCAGTTGGGCAACCATCAGGTGCAGCATCTGGAAGCCCGCTTGCTCGTCGTTGCTCATCAAGGTACCCAAGGGCTCGGCATACTTGTCGGGCTGGGTCTCGATGCTGCGGGCCTGGCCGGGGGTCAGGCCATTGTTGACCAGCAACAGCTTGACCCCGGTGCCACGCGATAACCGCAGAATTTCGGGTGCCACGTACTGCTCGTTGACCAGCACCAGGTAATCCGGCCGATGCGCCCCACCCAGGATCGCCCTGGCCTGGGTCAGCGCCAGGTCGGCGCGGCGCTCGCTGTACTCCACGCGCAGGGACATGCCCAGTTCGTCCGCAGCGGCCTGCATGAAGCGGGTGTAGCTGGTCCAGAACGTCTCGGTGGACAGCCCCGGATTGAGAAACACCACCGAGGCCGGCTGCGCATTTGCCGCCAGTGGCAGGGCAAGACACAAGCTTTGGCACAGGGCCTTGAGCATGGGGTCACATCTCTGCGAAGCAAACCCCGGATTATAAACGCCTGGCTACCGCCAGCGCACAAATGGCAGTCAGTCTCACATAGTTCATTTGGTTCTTTTCATATGCAAAAACATCACTTTAGCGCATAACCGCAACCTGATATCGTTCCCCGGCTCCGTACCGGAGTGCGCGGCCGTGCGCGCGAATAGCTGCATGCCTGAGACAGGACTTTTATGTACGTATACGACGAGTACGATCAGCGGATCATCGAGGACCGCGTCAAGCAGTTCCGTGATCAGACCCGCCGCTACCTGGCCGGTGAGCTGAGCGAAGAAGAATTCCGCCCTCTGCGCCTGCAGAACGGCCTATACATCCAACGTTTCGCGCCAATGCTGCGTGTCGCCGTGCCGTACGGCCAGCTGAGCGCCCGCCAGGTCCGCACCCTGGCGAAGATCGCTCGCGACTACGACAAGGGCTACGCGCACATTTCCACCCGCCAGAACGTGCAGTACAACTGGCCGGCACTGGAAGACATTCCGGACATTCTCGCCGAACTGGCCACGGTGCAGATGCATGCGATCCAGACCAGCGGCAACTGCCTGCGCAACACCACCACCGACCAGTTCGCCGGTGTGGCCGCAGACGAAATCATCGACCCGCGCCCGTGGTGCGAAATCGTCCGCCAGTGGACCACCTTCCACCCGGAATTCGCCTACCTGCCGCGCAAGTTCAAGATTGCCATCAACGGCTCGCAGGAAGACCGCGCTGCCATTGAAGTGCACGACATCGGCCTGGAGCCGGTGCGCAATGCTGCTGGCGAGCTGGGCTTCCGTGTACTGGTCGGCGGCGGCCTGGGCCGTACCCCGGTGGTCGGCTCGTTCATCAACGAGTTCCTGCCGTGGCAGGACCTGATCAGCTACCTGGACGCCATCCTGCGCGTGTACAACCGTTACGGTCGCCGTGACAACAAGTACAAGGCGCGGATCAAGATCCTGGTCAAGGCACTGACGCCTGAAGTGTTCGCCGAGAAGGTCGAGGCCGAAATGGTACACCTGCGCGGCGGCAACACCACGCTGACCGAAGACGAAGTACTGCGCGTATCGCGCCATTTCGTCGACCCGGAGTACCTGGCCCTCGAAAACGTCGACTACGCCGCCCAGGACGCCGAAAACCCAGGCTTTGCCCGTTGGCGCTCGCGTAACACCCGGGCCCACAAGCGCCCTGGCTACGTCGCTGTAACCCTGTCGCTGAAGCCTACCGGCGTTGCCCCGGGCGACCTGACCGACAAGCAGCTGGACGCCGTGGCCGACCTGGCCGAACGCTACAGTTTCGGTTTCCTGCGTACTTCGCACGAGCAGAACATCATCCTCGCCGACGTCGAGCAGCGTCAGCTGCACGCGCTGTGGCTGGAACTGCGCGAAGGCGGCTTCGCCACCCCGAACATCGGCCTGCTGACCGACATCATCTGCTGCCCGGGCGGTGACTATTGCTCGCTGGCAAACGCCAAGTCGATCCCGATCGCCGAGTCCATCCAGCGCCGTTTCGACGACCTGGACTACCTGTTCGACATCGGCGAGATCGACCTGAACATCTCTGGCTGCATGAACGCCTGCGGCCACCACCACGTGGGCCACATCGGCATCCTCGGCGTGGACAAGAAGGGTGAGGAGTTCTACCAGGTATCGCTGGGCGGCAATGCCGCGCGCGGCGCGAGCCTGGGCAAGATCCTCGGCCCGTCCTTCGCCCAGGATGCCATGGCCGATGTGATCGAGAAGCTGATCGCCGTGTACGTCGAGCAACGTACCGAGGAAGAGCGTTTCATCGACACCTACCAGCGTATCGGCATCGACCCCTTCAAGGAACGCGTCTATGCAGCGAATCATTAAGAACAACCAGATCGTCGACGAAACCTGGCACCTGCTGCCCAAGGAAACCTCGTTCGACGAGCTGACCAACTGCGACGACTACATCGTGCCGCTGCAGCTGTGGCGTGACCATGCCCACGTGCTCAAGGCCCGCGACGGCGGCCTGGGCGTGTGGCTGGACAGCGACGAAGAAGCGGAAGAAATCGGCGAAGACGTGCAGTACTTCCAGGTCATCGCACTGAACTTCCCGGCCTTCACCGACGGGCGCAGCTACTCCAATGCGCGCCTGCTGCGTGACCGCTACAAGTTCAAGGGCGAGCTGCGCGCCATCGGCGACGTACTGCGCGACCAGCTGTTCTTCATGGCCCGTTGCGGTTTCGATGCATTCGCCATCCGTGCCGACAAGGACCCGGAAGACGCGCTGCAAAGCCTGAAGGACTTCTCGGTGACCTACCAGGCCGCGACAGACGAACCGCTGCCGCTGTTCCGCCGCCGCTGATCGTCCCGCTCCAGCGAACAGCCCGCCCCTCGGCGGGCTGTTTCGTTTAAAGGCCGTGGCGCTGCATTGCCTCGCGGCTCAACGCCAGCAGAAGCTGGTGTCGCACGGCCTCCCGCTCAGCGCAGATTTGCTCGATTTGCGCGAGATAGTCGCCGTCACTCAGCGTTTTCCATTGCATGAACAACGTATCCAAGCGCTGCTGGAAAGGCACCTCCATCTGGCTGAAGCGTGCCGCCTGGTGTTCGTGCAGGTAGGCCTGCCAGAAGGTTCGATCTGCCAGGGCCTGCGCCAAGACTTGTGGTGTTTCCTCTCGCAGAACCTCGTTGCGTGCAGCGTCCAGCTCGTCAGGGCCCACCCCGCTGACACTCTGGTACATCAGCTTGTCAGGCTGCGCAGGGAGGTCGAGGCTATCCGCAAGCTTTACGCGATAGGTCAAATACACCTCGACGGGATCGATAGAATGCTGCTCAGCAATATGCCGGGCCGCAATTGCGTTGACTTTGTCCAGGCGGGCCAAGGAACGCCCCAGCCTCACCAGCGCCCGCTCCTTGTGCAACCCATCGCCCGCTGTTCCAGCCCTGGCGACCATCGCGCCAATCTCCAGTTCGCTGAGCGTAAGCAGCAACTCGTCACTGCAACTGCGCGGCCGGCTAACTTGCTCGAACAGGCTCGCACGCACTTCAGTGTGCTGCTCGCAGGCATCAAGGATGTGCCATACCCGCAACTGAAGGTCGCGGGGCTGTTCGCGGTATTCACGCAGGCCCTGCAAGTCAGAAATGAACCGGAACAGATCACTCGCACCGTCCTCCCGGTACAAGCGGGCCCAGAGCGCCAGTCGCGCCTCGCGCTGCGCCGTGGAAAACCCCGACAGCCAAGGTAATGCAGCGCTCGGGCCCGACGATGGGTGATGTGCAAGCCGACGTGCAGGTGACCCGGCGGACGCTCTGGCCAATTGCAGGCGCTGCACGGTCTGATCCGAGAGTGGATTGTCGTGCAGCTCCAGGCCCTGCAACAAGCGAAGCGGCAGCGCAGACAGTGCCTCAGGCAGCGTGTGGATCTGGTTGTCACGCATGTCCAGCAATTCCAGGTTGCCGTGCCTGGCCAGATCAACGGGCAATTCGCCCAGCCCGGTGTTGCGCAAGGACAACCGGCGCATCAGCGGGAACGATGCCAATGGCGGGAGCAAACCTACCGGGTTACCGTTCAGTTCGAGGCGGCGTAGCCCCTCGAGCTGGCTGAGGCGCAGGTTGTCGTCGCGGGTAAGTACGATCTGGTTGTCAGCAAGGCGCAGGTTTCTCAACTCGCCCAGTTGCTCGATGCCTGCCGGAAGCCGGGTCAGCTGGTTGCCCCGCAAATCCAGGTTACGCACGTTGCTGAAGCGAACCAGAAAACCCGCCTCGACGCTCGTCACCCGCATATCGCGCAATGTGAGGTGTGTGATGTGGTCGAAAGACACATGCTCAGGCAAGGCCGGCAGATTGCCCACCCGCTCACCCACGATGCTCAGGTGGTAATCACCCGCTACATCACCCGGCGTCGCGCGCTGCCCGCTCATCATGATGCGCCTGGCAACCTTGATCCGGCGCCAGCGGCGAACCAGGTTCAGCCCTGGCTCACTCCGCCAGGCGTGCAGTGCCTGCTTGAGGCTGGCCTTGGCGTGTAACAGTTGGCTGACATGGCTCCACGGCTCTAAACCCCGCCGAGCCAGGTCTTGCAGGTACGACTGCAACTCTTCACCGGTCATCAGCGGGAACACATGATTCAAAGTGCGCCGCAGCGCCTGGCGGGTCCCCGACAGGTGGCCACTGAGCGGGTAGCCCAAGCGCCCATCGAACAACCGCAAAGGCGGGCGAACGCCTTGCCCCACCGGGGCCAGCCCAATCATTCGGGCCGCCACCTCCCGGTCGGCAAGGGCATCGCCCAGCCCGCCCTGCGCGAGCTTTTCAGTATCAGCATTTACCGCAGCAGGCTGACGCAACCCTGCCAAGGCACGATCAATCCGGCTGTCACGTACGGCCCAACGTGCTCGCTCCGCCAGGGTAAGCGGCACCCGCCCCGCATCATCCAGGCGCTCGAGCTCGACACTGTTGGCGTGCTCGACAATTTCTCGTGCGCAGCGATGGGAAAGGCCAGGGAATTCACGCATCAGCACCTGGTCCGCAGCGTTCGGGTTGACCTGCCGCTCGTTGAATATTGCCTCGAATGCCTCACCCCGCAGAGTCGGAAACTCATTGTGCAGGTGCCAGCGCTCGATGGCATCGAGCAAACGCGCCGGTGGTGCTGCGCTCTCCAGAACCAACCGGCGCAGCTGGTCCGCGCCGTAACCTGTAACCTGCACGCCAAAGGCAGCCGCCTCGTCGGAAACAGCCGCTGTGCGGCTGGCAAGCCGGTGAACCAGGTAGGCGGCGTCCTGCCAGCGCTGCGGTTGCTCGAACTCATGCACCCATCCCCCGGCACCATTGTGCTCGAGTGCTGGTAAATAGGCCCCCGGCCTGGACGGGTGATGAATGCGCCATACCCCATCGTCGCCTTCACTTACCTCATACACGGCATCGTGCAGGCGCCTCAGCGAACGACCATTTTCATTGATGGCCTGCCCTGGCGGCAGGTCGATGCCCGGTAGCTGATAGCCTGGCAAAGCCGGATCACACAGACGCAACTGGCCATCCGCCAGGCTTACCGGCACCAGCGCATCCACGCGTGCGACGCGCTGCGCGAGCTTGCCGAGACCCACCGCCCCTGCAGCCGTCAACGCCCCTGTAGCCACCGTCTCCGCCACGTTGAACAGGTGGCCCAAGGCAGCGTTGCGATCACCTAGCTGCCAGTCTTGGTACCCTTCGTAGACTTCGCCCGCCAACTGCGCGACCGTGGGCCCGAGCATGGCCTGGCCCAACCCGGGCACAAACAGCGCTGCCAGGCCTGCCACGCTCAGCCCCAAGTCAAGATAGCCTTGCAGACGGGCCTGGCGGTCGGCGATATCCTCATCCTCCGTTGATACCGCCAGTACCCGTGCATCATCCAGCATCTTGTCGAGCAGCGCTTTGCGCAGCGCGGTGAACACGTCGCCTTCGACCGCAAAGCAGCGGCCATCCAGCTCGAGCGGTAACACAGTATTGCCCTGCCTCAGCAGCGCGTTCAGGGCCGTGTAGAAAGCGACGCGATCCCGCTCTGCGACAAAACGCTGAAAGAACTGGCGATACGCTTCGTCACGCATGCGTACACCCAGCGTCAGGTACAGCAGTTCCCAGTTGGCATGCCAGCTCACTGCGGCGTACCGGTCCTCAGGCAACCATGCGATAACGCCAACCAGGCGGGCGTTCTGACGTACTTCGATCGCCAGTGCGCCAATGATCTTCTTGCCCAGCAGCCTCAGGGTGTGGCACCTCACAACGGTGTCCTCGGCAGGCCCTGATGCGGCTTCGACAACGTGGCGGATACGCTGATACGTCAACTCGTCAATTTCACCCTTGACCCTGGCTACAACCGCGTCAAGCCCCAGCCTGGCGCTCAATGCCTCGTCCATGATGGCCTCGACCTGCACACCTGCCATGCTTTCGGTTTGCAGCTGCGATTGCAGATGGCGTTGATAATGTCGACCGATATCGAGGCTGCGACAGAGCTGGGCGAATACCTCAACGCTCATTGGCAGCCTCTTTCCACTGGCATTGACCAGCTGTGACCCTGTGGCGAACCAGCCCGGTCGAGTTTCATTTTCGTGGAAGTTGTGCAGTGCCGCCGAAAGCAGCGACTGGGTACTTTCGACCCGCGTCGAGGAAGCTGGCAAAGCAGGCGATATCGGCGGATTTGCCCGCAGGGTCACCCATCTGACCCGGGCCAGGCGTAGGTCTACCTGTGTGATGGAGCGCGCCGCGAGCGCACTTTTGAGCAGCGGCTCGGCGAACTCGTCCAGAGGCTTGAGGGCCTGCAACCTGGCGTGGAGTTGCTCCTGCGCCCGCTGCTGACGCAATGAAGCTGCGCGCAACAGTGTCAAGTGTTCGACGCGAGCGCGCTTTACCCAACCAGGCAGATTATTGGCAATCAGCGCATCGATGGAATCGGCAGGTATCACAGAAGGGGTCATGGGCAGTGTGTCCGCTTGATAAAAGCGTTAGCTGACCAAGGTCTCACCCCGTTCTGGCGTTACTTATGTAATGAAGGCCAGGGTGAAACGCGATTCTTGCCCGCTGGTCAAAGGACTTTGACGCAGCAGCCGGTTATTCGTTGCCCTGCGAACCTGCACACTGGCTGCCACAGGATCCAACCCTATTTCCCAGGAGTAAGCCCATGAGCGTTCCTTCCTTCGGCCTCGGCACCTTCCGACTCACTGGCCAGACCGTCATCGACTCGGTCAAATCGGCCCTTGAGCTGGGCTATCGGGCCGTCGACACCGCACAGATCTACAAGAATGAAGCGGAAGTCGGCCAAGCCATCGCTGAAAGCGGCGTACCGCGCAGCGAGCTTTTCATTACCACCAAGATCTGGGTCGACAACTACGCGGCGGACAAGCTGGTCCCAAGCCTGCGCGAAAGCCTGAAGAAACTGCGTACCGACTACGTCGACCTGCTGCTGATCCACTGGCCAGCCCCAGGCAACGGCGTCGAGTTGCCGGAATACATGACCGCACTGGCCGAAGCGAAGAAGCTGGGCCTGACCCGACAGATTGGTGTGTCCAATTTCAACATCGCACTGACTCGCCAGGCCATCGAAATCGTTGGCAAGGGCGAAATTGCCACCAACCAGATCGAACTCAGCCCGTACCTGCAGAACAGCAAGCTGGCCGCGTTTCTCAAGGAGCAAGGCGTCACCGTCACCTCGTACATGACCCTGGCCTATGGCAAGGTCCTGAAAGACCCGGTGCTGGCCGACATCGCGGCCAAGCACAAGGCCACCGTCGCCCAGGTTGCCCTGGCCTGGGCCCTGCAGCTGGGCTACGCGGTAATACCGTCTTCGACCAAGCGCGAAAACCTGGCCAGCAACCTGCTTGCCCGCGACCTGAAGCTGGACACCGACGACATGGCACGCATCGCCACGCTGGAACGCAATGGCCGCGAGGTCAGCCCTGACGGCCTGGCGCCTGCCTGGGACTGATGGACGGTTGGGTGGCCGCAGCCAGTACTGTCTGACTGCGACCACCTGTAGCCGCGGCTGCACTACGCGTGAAATCATGCATTGTTCCACGCACTGCAATTATGAAGTGCCTGGCGCATCCGTTCTCTTGATCGGGCATCGGCGGTTAATCTGCTACACGTAAACCGACCTGAGGAGTACCGCGATGTCCCGCCCACCCCTGCCGCCCTTTACCCGCGAAAGCGCCATCGAAAAGGTCCGCCTGGCCGAAGATGGCTGGAACGGCCGCAACCCGGCCAAAGTTGCACTCGCCTATACCCCTGATACGGTTTGGCGTAACCGCGCCGAGTTCCCCCGTGGGCGTGCCGAGGTCGAGGCATTCCTGACCCGTAAATGGAACCATGAACTGGAATACCGCCTGATCAAGGAGCTATGGGCTTTCACCGGCAATCGCATTGCCGTGCGCTATGCCTACGAGTACCACGACGACAGCGGCCAGTGGTTTCGTGCCTATGGCAACGAAAACTGGGAGTTTGTCGAAGATGGGCTGATGCAGAACCGGCATTCGAGCATCAACGAACACCCCATCAGCGAAGCCGAACGCAAGTTCCACTGGCCGCTGGGTCGCCGCCCGGATGACCACCCCGGGCTCAGCGAACTGGGCCTCTGATCAACCCAGCGGCAGCTCTACCCTGGCTTGCAAACCGCCACCGGGGCGGTTGCTCAGGGTCAGGCTGCCGCCTTGCTCCAGCACGATGGCCCGTGCTGCGGGCAGGCCCAGCCCCACACCACCCGTGTCCCGATTGCGCGAACCTTCGATACGGTAAAACGGCACAAATACCTGCTCCTGCAGCGCCGGCGCGATGCCCGGGCCGCGGTCTTGCACGGTTATCTCGATGTGCCTGGCACTTACCGCCAACACCACCGATGGCTCGCGGCCGTATTTGGCAGCATTGTCGATCAAGTTGACCAACACCCGCTTGATACCCACCGGCCGCCCTGTATACACACAACGGCGCGGCCCGCTGAGGCCGACCTCGACACCCGCATCCTTGAAATCGTCCACCACCGTGAGCAGCAACTCGCCCAGGTCGAACACGGTCGTCTGCTCCAGCCGCGCATCATCACGGAAAAACGCCAACGCGGCGTCGACCATCGCCTGCATCTCATCCACGTCCTTGAACAACTTGGCCTGTAGCTGGGCATCGTCGATGAACTCGGCACGCAAGCGCATGCGCGTCAGCGGTGCACGCAAGTCGTGGGAGATTGCCGCCAGCATCTGGGTACGGTCGTTCAGGTAATGCTTGAGCTGGGCCTGGGTGGCATTGAACGCAAGAATGGCCTGGCGCAGGTCGTGCGGGCCAACCACCGGAATCGGCGGGGCGTTGAAGTCCTTGCCAAAACGCCGCACCCCCTGGGCAAAGCGCTCCAACGGCTTGGCCAGATAGCGTGTGGCCGACAGTGCGACAGCCAGGCTGGAAACCAGCATCAACACCAGGACGATCAGGTTGCGCGGCAGCTCGTCCAGGCCCCAGCTGCGGTCTGTGGCTCGAAACAGCACCCACGACTTGTCGGCCAGCTCGATCATCAAGGCATAGCCACGTTCAGAGGTGTATTCCGGCATGTCGGACGGCTCGAACGCCTCGACCCTGGCATCCGGGCGCTTGAGCAGTGCACGCAGGATAGGCGTGCCCTCGCGGAACTCGGCATCGACCAACGCCGGCACACCCGCCTCGTCATGGCGTCGCAACCATCGCACGGAATAGGAGCCGTCACCTGCCGCAATGGCGATATTGGCACGCTGCGCCATCGGCGCGGCATCGAGGATGCGGGTCACCGCTGCAACCTTCTCGATCACCCCGCTCTCCAGCAGCGGTGGTTGCGCCCACACACTCAGCAGCAGGCTGAACAGCCCCTTGAGCAGCAGCAGGAACAGCATCGCTGTCAGCGTGGTCAACGCAATCCATCGGGCAATGGTGATTCTGGGCTGCGGCAGGGCCTGGCGAACCCGGGCAACCAGGCTCATCGCTTCGCGACCGTGGGGGTGAACAGGTAACCGGCGTTGCGCAGTGTACGGATCAGGGGCTCACGCCCATTGTCGGTTTCAAGCTTGCGGCGCAGCCGGCTTACTTGCACGTCAATGCTGCGGTCATAAGCGTCGTAGGCATCACCACGGGCCATGTCCAGCAATTGCTGGCGGCTGAGCACCCGACGCGGGTGTTCGGCAAACACCAGCAGCAGTTCGAATTCGCCATTGGACAAGGGGATCATGACGTTGTCCGGCGAGCGCAATTCGCGCCGCACCACGTCCAGCTGCCAGCCGGCAAACTCAAGGCTGCTACTGGCGTGGCCCGCCGTGCCCCCTGCCTTTTCGCCGGCCCGACGCAAGACTGCCCTCACCCGCGCCAGCAGTTCACGGGCAGCAAACGGCTTGGTCACGTAGTCGTCAGCCCCCAGTTCCAGGCCCACAACCCGGTCGCTCAGCTCGCCCATGGCGGTGAGCATGATCACCGCCACCTTGTGTTCGGCCAGCAGCCGCTGGCACAACACCAGGCCGCTGTCGCCGGGCAACATCACATCGAGGATGACCAGGTCCGGCACCCGCCGATCAAGCGCCTGCCACAGCCCCTGGCCATCCTGGGCCACGTCCACTTCGTAACCATGCTGGCGAAGAAACTTCTGCAGCAGGTCAAGCACCTCGACATCATCGTCGACTATCAGCAAATGGCTCACGAAAACGCACCACACACAAGGTAAACAAGCCGTACTTTAAGGCCATGCCCCTGTGGTCGTCATATATTTCAACCCGGAAACAAAGTGTCAGTGCCGAGACGATCCGGACATTACCGGGCAACGAACATTGCGCAGCATCGCCGCCAGTTCTTGCCAGGAATGTGCCTATGTCCCGTTCATCATCCAATTCCCGTACGGCGCGCTCTGCTGCGCTGGTGTTATCGCTGCTCGCGGCCGGAGCCTGCAGCCAACGCGCTCACGCCACCAGCGCCTGCGGCAACCTCGCCTATCAGGTCAGTGACCCGCTGGAGCCGGCCAACCGCGCCGTATTCGCCTTCAACCGCACGCTCGACGACTACCTGCTAGCGCCTGTCGCCCGGGGCTATGGCATGCTCCCCGGCTTTGCCCGGCAAGGCGTGCATAACTTTGCCAACAACTTTGGCGAGCCCAAGGTGTTCGTCAATGACCTGCTGCAGGGTAATGGCGAACGGGCGATGACCAGCCTCACACGCTTCATCTTCAACACCACCCTGGGTGTGGCGGGCGTGGTCGATGTGGCGGGCAAAATGGGCTTGAGCCAGCATAGGTCAGACTTCGGCCAGACCTTCGGGGTTTGGGGCATCGCCAATGGCCCCACCGTCGAACTGCCGCTGTTGGGTACGCACAACCTGCGCGACGCAACGGGCAGCGTGTTGAGCCTGGCGGTGGACCCGTTCGGCGACAATAGCGATACGGTCGACACCCTCAGTACCGTGGCCACTGCCGGGCATGTGGTGGACAGCCGCGCCGCCGCGCTACCGTTGACGGCCTGGCTGCAAACCTGGCCCGATTATTACCTGGCGCTGCGCGACTACACCGCGCAGCAACGCAACAACCTCGTAGCAGAAGGCAAGGCAGGCAAGCCCGGAACGTGGCAAGCCAATTGCTCGCAGGTAACCGGCCATGAATGATGCGCAAGCGGCCATGCTGCTGTTCCGGCGCCTGGAAGGCGCCGCCCGGCAACCGTTGTTGCTGCACGAACTGGAGGCTCGGGTGTCCGCCGACGGTCGCAACCTGGTCCTCAGCCGCTACCGCGAACGCTACACCGCCGAAGGCAAACCGTACCGGCACGAGGCTCACCGCAGCGTGCCGATCGCTGCATTGCTGCGCTGGATGGCCAGGCACGAGCGATGAATCTGAAGCGAGCCGGGTATTGATCTTTCATCGCGATCAACTGTAGGAGCGGGTTTACCCGCGAAGAGGCCGGCTCAGGCATCCTTAGTCAGCAGCCCTGGGCTCGAATACAGTCACCGCTCGCGCATCCACCGGTTTGGGCAGCAACCCTTCGCGGTAGAAGGCATCGGCAATGCGTTGTTGTTCACCAAGGTTGTCCAACTGCACCGGCTGCACGTCATAGCTGCGTCGGCCATTGGCCTGCTGCACCGTGGCGCTGTCCAGGTTGCCCCAGAGCGGCCCCAGCACCCGGGCAGCCGCTGCGGGGTTGGCTTTGGTCCAGGCACCGATTTCGCGCAGCGCCTGGTACACCTGCTGCAGCACTTCAGGGTGCGCCTTGGCGTAATCGCTGCCGGCCAGGTAGTAACGTTGGTAGCTCGCCAGCTCGCTGCCATCAGCCAGAACGCGCGCGTTCTGCTGGCGCTGGGCGCTCGCCACGTAGGGGTCCCAGGTGACCCAGGCATCGACCTTGCCATTCTCGAACGCCGCCCGGCCGTCGGCCGGGATCAGGTACGCCGGGGTGATGTCCTTGAAGCTGAGGCCGGCCTTGGCCAGGGCCTGGATCAACAGGTAATGGCTACCCGCCGCCTTGGTCACCGCCACCCGCTTGCCCTTGAGGTCGGCCAGGGTCTTGAGCGGCGAGCTGGCTGGCACCAGGATGGCCTGGGCCGTGGGCGATGGCGCCTCACGAGCAAAATAGGTGAGTTTGGCACCGGCCGCCTGGGTGAACACCGGTACGGTATCGGCCACGTCCGCCGACAGGTCGACATTGCCCAGGTTCAGCGCCTCCAGCAGTGGCAGGCCGCTGGGGAACTCGTGCCAGCTGACGCGAATGCCTTCGGCCTGCAGGCGCTGCTCCAGCGTGCCACGGGCTTTGAGCAGGGTCAGCAGGGTGGAGGATTTCTGGTAACCGATGCGCAGGGTCTGCTCGGCGTTGGCAAGCGACGGCAGCAGGCCACCGAGCAGCAGGCCCAGGGCCAGGTGACGCAGGCGTTTACGGTGCAGCATGGGGTGTCTCCAGGTCAATGTTGGGCCAGCGAGCCAGTGGCGGGCACGGTAAAGCCCGTGGCGAAGGTGGGGGCAACGTCCAGGCGTTGGTTCATCAGGCCGTGGGCGTGGTAGAAGTCGGCGGTTTCCTGCTGTTCGCCGATGGTCTTCGCGTCGATGCCCTGCCAACGCAACTGGCGGCGCTCGAACTGCAGGCGGGCAGCGTCCTGCGGGAAGCCGATGATCGCGGCCAGGGTTTGCGAATAGCTGTCCAGGTGCTGGTACGCCCAGACCTGGGCGGCGGCCAGGCGGGCCAGGTAATCTTGCAATGCGGCCTTGCGCGCCGGGTCATCCAGCGCCTTGTCGGTGGCCGCCAGGAAACTGTTGCCACTGGACAGCCCGCGGCCATTGACCAGCACCTTGCCCTGGCCGCTCAGCTCTGCCAGCGCGGTGTAGGGTTCCCAGGTCGACCAGGCGTCCACCGAGCCATTGGCCAGTGCGATCTTGGCGTCGACCGGGCCGAGAAAGCGGAACTCCACGTCTTTTTCGCTGAGCCCGACCTGATCCAGCGCCTTCAGCGCCAGGTGATGGCCGATGGAGCCACGGCCAGTGGCGATACGCTTGCCCTTGAGGTCGGCCGCGCTGTGCAGCGCAGCATCAGGGCGCACCAGTAGCGCCGTGCCATACGGGTCTGACTTGTCCACGGCAATGGCCTTGACCGGCGCACCGGAGGCCAGCACGAAGAGCAACGGCGCATCACCGATGATGCCGGCATCGATCGCGCCGGCATTCAGTGCTTCGGCCAACGGCGCGGCAGCGGGGAATTCTGCCCAGCGGATGTCGTAAGGCAGGTCGCGCAGGGCATCGGCGGCCTCCAGCTGGGCGCGCATATTGCCTTTCTGGTCACCGATGCGCAGGGTCAGGCGGTCACTGGCAAATGCCTGTGTGGCCAGCAGTGTGGCAGCGGCGAGCAGCAGCAGGCGAGATCGAATAGACATCCGCAGTTCCTTGCAGGTTGAAAGAACTGCGAATGTAGCGGGCCGCATTAAATAAATAAACGTGATTAAAGTAATAAGCTAATATGCAAAAAATATCGATCGCGAGTAACCCTTGTCGTAGCCAGTGGGTGATTGATGGGAGCGCTTTTCGCCCCAGTCGCCGGGACAGAAGACGCAAAACCAGGACAGATCGCGCAAGCTTTTGCACATCACCGCAACCTGTAACATTCAGTTTCATATTGCTCCAGGACAGTAGACAGCCCAAACCACTGCCTGAGGCCTGATCCGTGCTGCAACGTGTGCTCTGCTCCCTGTCCCTGCTCACCCTTGCCATTTCCACCGCCCACGCCGCCGAAGCGCTCGACACCCCGCGCCTGGCCGGCATGGACAATTTCCGCGACATCGCCGGCACCACCAGTGCCTACACCACCAGCCATGACGGCACAATGCGGGCGGGCGTGTTCTACCGCTCCAATGCCCTTACCCCGACCGCCGCCGACCTGGCTACCCTCAATGGCCTGGGTATCAGCGATGTGTACGACCTGCGCACCCCAAGCGAAATAGCCAGCACCCCCGATACCCTGCCGGACGGCGCCAGCTACACCAACATCGACATCATTGGCAGCACCACATCGGGCTCCAACATCACCAATATTTCCTTCAGCAGCGCAGAACAGGCGCGGGCGATGATGCAGGAGACCAACCGCGCCTTCGTCAATGACGCCAGCATGCGTGGCCAGTTTGCCGTGCTGTTCAACGAACTGGCCGCTGCCGATGGCGCGGCGCTGTTCCATTGCACTGCGGGCAAGGACCGCACCGGCTGGACGGCAGCGGTGCTGCTGAGCATCGCCGGGGTGGACGAGGCCACCATCATGAGCAACTACCTGGCCACCAACGACTACACCGCCGCCCGAGTGGCTGCCACCCTGGCGGCGATGCCGGCGAGCATGGCCGAAATCTATGCACCGTTACTGGGGGTCGAAGCCAGCTACCTGCAGGCTGGCCTCGATGAAATCAGCGCCGACTACGGCAACATGGAAAACTACCTCAAGCAGGGCCTTGGCCTGAGCCAGGAAACGATCTACGTGCTGCGCGGCAAGATGGTGCGCTATGGTTCCCTGCCCGGCGAGGCTGGCCTGCTGGGCAACGCTGCCGCCGGCGCGCAATTGTTGCGCGAGCTGCAGGACACCCCGCTGTCGGGCAGCTACAGCGCCTACAACTACTACCTGCAATCGGCCATCGATGCCGGCACCTTGGGCGGCGTGACCTCGACGGTTGGCGGCCAGGTGCACGCGGATGCCGCCAGCTACCTGTTGCGCCAAGGTGCCATGGTCACGCGTGCGGCTTCGCCCTTTACCGACGCCAGCAACCTCAAGGTCGGCCAGGCGCGCCTGTGGAGCACGGCGCTGGCGGGCTACCTGGGCACTGACGGCTCAGCCCATGCGGCCAGCAGCAACGAACACAGCCAAGGGTTGATGGTGGGCATGACCCAGCGCTTCTCCGAACAGCTCAGCGGCCATGCCGGTTTTGGCTACAACCGCGGCAATGTGGGCGGTGCCGGTGGCGAGGCCGATACTGACCTGACCTTCCTCAGCCTGGGGGCACGCTTTGCCCCGGGGAGCCTGGAGCACGGGCTGTTCATCGATGCCGACATCAGCGGCGGCTGGCTTGACTACTCCAGCAAGCGCGAACTGGGCGGCGGCCTGGGCACGGCCAAAGGTGACAGCCACGGCACCCTGGCGGGTGCCAGCCTGGCATTGGGTTATCGCCTGCCCACCCAGGGCGTGGTGCTGGAGCCAAGCCTTGGCGTTCGGGTCAGCCACGTCGACCTGAACGGCTTCACCGAGAAAGGCAGCGAACTGGCCCTGCAAGTGGACGACCTGAAAGAAACCCGGCGCAGTGCGGTGGCCAACCTCAAGGCGTCGTTCGCGCCGATTCCGGTAGGCAGCTGGCGGTTGGTGCCGGGAGTGGAAGTGGGTTACGAGCATGCCCTGGGTGATCAGCAGGTGGATAGCCAAGGGCATCTGCTGGGGCTGGATATCGAGCAACGTGCGGCATTCGACAACCGCGATCAGTTCACTGGCGGGGTGAGCCTGATGGCCCACCTGGGTGCATTGAGTGTCGGCGGCGAAGTGGCGGCTATGGGCGGGGGGGACAGCCACGGGGTGAGCGGCAGCCTCAAGGCCAGCTACGCGTTCTGATCCTGTAACCGCTGGCACCGGCTGCGCCGGTGTTCGCAGGTAAAGTCGGTGCCCGGCAGCGCTAACCACTGCGCCGTACTTCAGCCGGGCTTACTCCGAACGCCTGCTGGAAGTACTGGGCAAAACGCCCCGCGTTGCTAAAACCATGGCGCAAGGCCACTTCGGCCACCGACCCGCCCTCCCCGCGCGCAAGCACCTGGCGCGCACTTTCCAGCCGCACCTGCCGTTGATACCCGACAATCGATGTACCAGCAAAACGGCGGAAGCCATCCTGCAAGGCGCGCAGGCTGACATTGGCCAACCCCGCCAGCTCGGTGCCACTGACCAAACGCGCCGGGTGCTCGTGCAGGTACGCCATCGCCAGCTTCACATGGCGCGGCGCCAACCCGGGCGCAGGGCTGCGCAGGGCATCGCTATAGTTGTGCGGCCAGGCCTCCAGCACCGCATCCACCATCATTTCCTGCAGGCGGGTCGGCATCAGCACGCCGGTATTGATCAGCTGGTCGAACTGCGTACCGGTGGCCATTTCCAGCAACGCGCGTATGCCCTGGAACACCGGCAACGCCAGGTCCACCACCGGGGCAAAACACACCGGTGCCGCCAAGGGTTGGCCTAACAACAGGGACAGGCGCTCGGCAAACAACCCGCGGTGTATCGACATGCCGCACTGGGCATGGTTTTCGGCAAAGCGCACCGTGCGAATATCGCGTTTGTCGACCGCCAGCCCCACCTGGGCACCACCAACCGACTCGCCTCGGTGATCGAAGATGATCTTGCCAGCAGTGGACAGCACGAAGGTGATCTCATCCTGTGGCGTGGGCAGGGTGATGCTGAAATCCCCGCCATACTGCATGCGCCGCACGCTCATGCCTTCAAAGCGCCCATACACGCCGCCAATGCTGATGCCCTCGGCCAGCGGCGGCATGTCGGCATACAGGTTGCCGAACATCTGTGTGAACAAAGCACCAAAGTCATCGCTGCGCATGTCGCGGGAGCGGAGGATGAAGGGCTTGCGGTTCATGCCGGAATGCACTGTAGGTTCACCTGTGCGAAGGGGGACCCGGATGCTGCCATGGCTGCATGACAACCGCGTTAAAGAGGCAGCGAACCTGCCAAGCCGTGTACAGTACCCCTACAACAATGCCCGCAAAGGAGCCCGGCACATGACCGTGACGCTATCCCCCCTGCAGATCGACTGCGCTTTCGATTCCGGCAACATCCAGGTACTGGACGCCATCAACCCGGCCCAGGTGCACCTGGCCATCCGCCCGGACACCCACAGCGGCCACTATCAGTGGTTTCATTTCAAGGTCAGCGGGCTGACGCCGGGCCAGGTCCATCGCTTCAGCCTCGACAACGCCTCTGGCTCTTCGTACAAGAACGCCTGGAGCGGTTACAACGCGGTGGCCTCCTACGATCAGCAAAGCTGGTTCCGTGTGCCCAGCCAGTTCGACGGCACCGCGCTGTCGTTCGAAGTGAACGCAGAGCAGGACCAGATCTGGTTCGCCTACTTCGAACCCTACCCACGCGCGCGCCACAACCAGTTGATCGAACGCGCGCAGCAACTGCCGGGAGTCGAGTTGCTGGCCAGCGGCCGCAGCGTGCAGGGCCGCGACATCCCCCTGCTGCGTGCCGGCGATGGCGCCGCAGGTAAGCGCAAGCTGTGGCTGATTGCCCAGCAACACCCGGGCGAGCACATGGCCGAATGGTTCATGGAGGGCGTGATCGACCGCCTGCAAGCCAACGACGCGGTGATCCAGGGCTTGCTGGCCAAGGCCGACCTGTACCTGATCCCCAACATGAACCCCGACGGCGCCTTCCTCGGCCACCTGCGCACCAACTACAAGGGCAAGGACCTCAACCGCGCCTGGCAGGACGCCAGCGTCGAGCTGACCCCGGAGGTGTTCTTCGCCCAGGCGCAGATGAAGCAGTACGGCGTGGATGCGTTCATCGACGTGCATGGTGACGAAGAGATTCCGCACGTGTTCACCGCCGCCTGCGAGGGTAACCCGGGTTACACGCCGCGGCTGGCAAAACTCGAAGAGCAATTCCGCAGCACTTTGTGCAGCGTGACCCGCGACTTCCAGACCGTGCATGGCTATACCCGTGACCAGCCGGGACAGGCGAATACCACGCTGGCCTGCAATGCCGTGGGCATGGCCCATGACTGCCTGTCGCTGACGCTGGAGATGCCGTTCAAGGACCATGACGACGCGCCCGATCCGGTTACCGGATGGTCGGGTGCACGTTCGAAGGCGCTGGCGGGGGCGGTGCTGGAGACCCTGTCAAAAATGGCGGACGATTTGCGCTGAGCCCTGCCTCACCCGGCCCCTGTAGGAGCGGCCGTGTGTCGCGATGGGCTGCGTGGCGGCCCCGGCAATCTGTGCTGGGTCTGCCATCTTGGGGCTGCTGCGCAGCCCTATCGCGACACAAGGCCGCTCCTACAGGGGACCATGGATGGGATGGGGTTCAGTCAAAACTGCACATCCAGTATCACGCTGTCAGAGTAGGTTGCTGCCGGCGGCGTAGCCTGGTCGGTATAGACCTTGGCGTTGTAGTTGAACACCTGGCTACCCGTGCCGGTACCCGCACCGGGGTTTACGTCGGCATCCGTGCTGGAACGCCTGGCAGCCCCCGATGCCCCCCAACGCACCACCCCTGCACTCTTGAAAATGTCATAGGCCAGGTAGTTGTTGGCCGACGACTTCATCCGTCGCCGCCCGCCCGACACGTTCTGCCCGTCATCCAGCCCCACCGTGTAGTTGCTGCCCTTGGTGCACGACACGTTTATGCCCTGGCTCACCGTGCCAAACCCTGCCACCACAGGCGCACTGGCGAAGCTGATGTTGGGTGTGGTGATCTGGCAATCGTTGGTCACCGTCAGGGTCACCGTCAGCGGCTTGGTGCCCGTGCCTTGGTCAGTCCCGATACAGATGCCGCCTAACCCAATCCCATCGCAGTACTTCCAGGTCCACTCGACATTGAGGGTTTCCTGATACAGCCCCGCCGCAACGTTGGCGTTGATCAGAGTGCGCATGTAGATCGGCACGGCTTTGGGCGTACCGTTGAGCAGCCCCAGCAAGTCGAGGATGCCGGTGGTCCTGAATTCGAAGCCCGTACCGCGCGTGATCGGATAGGTAGTGGTGGCGTCAGCATACAGCGTGTAAGGGATGACATCTCCGGTGGGCCCTACCAGGCCGTTGGTGGCCGAGGTGATCTTCACCACGAATGAATCGGTACTACTCAGCACACTAAGCACCGAGCCGTTGCACTGCAAACCCGAGTTGGCACTGGAAGCCGTCTGCACCGTGGTTCGTACCTGGGTCGAGTTGAGCGAGCCAAATGCCGCTGCCGAAGTCGCCACTGACGTGCACTTGGCCCAGGCCGGGCCCGCACAAAGCAGCACGGTGCACGCCCATACCACGCCCCACCCGGCCGTCATTTGCACACCAAGGGGCCGACCAAGGGGATCGAGCCTTGGGCCTCAGGCAGATCGAACGCCACCTCGCAATGCCCACCACCCTCCAGCTCCACCAGCAGGCGGTTGTGGGCCGCCAGGTTTTCCAGATACACCAGGCCATCCCAGCCCACCACGGCCTGGCTGCCACTTTCTTCATGAGTGACACGGCTGCCCAGCTTGAGCACTTGCTGGTTGCCATCCACCAGTTCGATGCTGGCCGCCATTACGCGTTTGAGCGGGAACTCCAGCAAGTAGCCGCTACCCCGGCGCACGGCCACACGCTGCTCCACGTCCCCTGCAAGGATGTCCGGCGGCAGGTCCATGGGGTCGATCTCGTACTTGCCGCGGTAATAGCCACTGCTGTACGGCACCAGCAAGTGCCCCTTGGCATCCGTGCGGCCGACATCCTGGTTTTCGTAGCGCACCGGCACATCGGCGTAACCACCGGTACTGACCACCACGAAGGCATCGTCGATGCGGTTGGCGGCGAATACGCCGGCATCCATCCACACCAGCGAGCCACTGGCGTCGGCCCAGCGGGTCATCGCGCCGCTGCTGCCATACACACCGGCCTGCAACTGCACCGACTGCAAGCGCCAGGTGACGTCGGCCTGGCGGTAGGCATCGCGGTCGCTGCCTGCGGCATAGCCCAGGTTGTAACCAACACCGCCACCTACCGGCACGGCGTGGCTGTAGTTGACCCTTTGCAGGCTCTCGCCTTCCTTGCTGCGCTCCATGCCCAGGGCCAGGGTGCCGTGCAGGTCGAACGGGATCACCAGTTGCGCCTGCACGGCCCACTGGCTGTCACCCACTTCACGGTTGGCAGACAGGTACACACTGCTGCTGCCCCATAGCGGCCTGCTGTAGCTCAGGTTGATCAGCCGGGTACGCGTGCCATCACCGGCGCGCACATCGAAGTAACCGGCACCGATGCTGCCGTATTCGTTCAGGTTGAGGCTAAGCGTGACCTGTTCGCTGCTTTTGCTCAGTTGCATGTCCGGGGAGTCCACCCGGGTCAGGTCGGCGTAGTCGCCGTGGCGTTGCAGGCGCTGGTAACTGAAGCCGATGCGCTGGCTGTTGTACTGGTAACCCAGGGCGACCTGGTGGCCCTTGTCGCCGTCGAACCGGCTTTGCGCCAGGGCGGCGTTGAGCACGCCGAAGTTGCCCAGGCGCATGTTCCCGCCCAAGCCGCCCAGCATCAGCGATTCGGCAGTTTCGGCGTGGGTTTCCAGGGTGAACATGTCGCTGAGGCCATAGCGCAGGCTGCCCGAGGCAACCCCGGGCCCATAGCTGAAATCGCGCACCGCGTAATCACGGCGCAGGCTACCGGCGGCCACCGAGTAGTCGGACAGGCCCTTCTGCAGCAGGCTGCTGGTGACATAGAACGGCAAGGTGGTCGACACCTGCCGGCCAAGGGCATCAGTGGTGACCACCACCGCCTCCCCGGCGCCGTTGATGAACGGCACGTTGGTCAGGGTGTACGGCCCAGGCTGCAGCTCGGTGGTGCTGGACTTGAAACCGTTGATGAACAGGTCGAGCGAGGTCGGCACCGCGGCTTCGCCGGCGAACGCCGGTAACGGGTAAGTGACCAAATCGGGGCGTGCAGCGAAGTCGCGTGACACTTGCAGGCCGCCCACCCGCACCGAACTGCTCCAGGGCAAGGCACCGGTCACGAAGTCACCGGCTTCGTAGGTGAGCAGGCGCTGCTCGTCGGTGAAGCGCCAGGTGGTGTCGTAACGCATGAAGCCCTGGCGGGTATCGTCCGCCTGTGCGCCATTGAATGACTGGCGCCATTGCCCGGTACTGGAGAACGTCCCCCAACTGTCGAACAGGCGCAGCTCGTTCCAGGCGGCCAGGTAGGTGCCGCCCTCATCGGTGTCGTTCAGATACAGGTCATAGTTGAACAAGGCGCCGAAACTGCTGCGCGCATCGCTGGCCGGGTACAGGTTGCGATCACCCACTTGCTGGTCTGGCAACCAGGCCGGCGGCACCTGCAGCAGCAGGCGCTGGTTCTGGCTGTCGTAGTCGGCGTGCAGCCCCGTGAAGCTTTCCAGGGCCACCTCGCCCTGGGGATTGCCCGGCAACGAGATACCGGCTGCCCGCAACACGTCGCTGCCCAGGTACAACTGCCCGGCCCGCTGCTGCACCGGCACCAGTTCAGCCCTGGGCATCTGGTTCACCACCAGGTCCAGGTACAGGGTAGCGTCGGCGATGGCGGACATCTCCGTGGGCGGCGGGGGCAGGTCGTCGGCCAGCGCCAGCACAGGGCTGGTCATGACCAGCCCCAGGCACCAGCGGCACGTCGTCGCCGAGAGCCATTTCACACACGGTTTCCAACCATTGCCGGGTCCTCCCTGGCCCCTGCACTGCATACAGTCGTTGACTCATTGGCCCTGGCGGATGGCGTCCGCCGCGCTCTGGCCGTTGACCCTGCCCTTCAGCACGCTGCCGCTGGTGGAGGCGACGGGAGCAGGCCAGCGCATGCTGGCGCCCGGCAACACATAACCCAGCAGGCCTTCAGCCAGTGGCTTGCTCTGGCTGCCTTGCTGCACCACCACATCGGTCAGCCGCGCATGCACGGGGCCTGTGTTGCGCATTTCCACGTAAGGTTTGCCCTGCACCGTCACCGGCCGCCAGCTGAGCTGCGGCATGCCCACACCTTCGGCATTGCGTTTGCCTTCAGGGTCGGCCTTGCCCAACAGCCCCTCGCCATAGACGAACAGCGGCACCGAATAACGCATCTGCAAACGGATGGCCGCAGTAGCGCCGGGCTCGGCCTTGTCGACCGGGATGGCGGGCGGGATCTCGTCGATGATGATGCGGTAGGCCTGCTCCTGGCCGGCAGGTGAAGGGCCGGTACGGGTCAAGCGGATCAGCTGCTTCTGCCCGGGGGCAATGTTGGCCACCGGCGGGCTGCCGATGATCTCGCGCTGCGCCTGGAACTGTTCCTGGTAATCACCCTGGCGCCAGGCGAATACCCGTACCTGCAAATTGGCCGGCTCAGTGCCGCGGTTTTCCAGCCACAGTGCACCGGCCTTCTGGTCGGCCTCCAGCACCGGGTCGATCGGCCAGATCAGCACCGAGGTGGCCGCCCCGGCCGGCAGGCTTGCCAGCCACAACAATCCGATCAATCCACGCGCCCACTTCGCGCCTGCCCGCATGCAGCTCTCCTTAGACACTTGTCTTTGGTGCGCTGGCCTTCACCAGGTCACCGTCACTTGCACCACATCGGTGTAGGTCCCTGCCGGCAGCACGCCGGTCAGCTGGACTCGCCCGTACACCGGCAGCTTGATCGCCGTCGGGTCGGAATAGCTCACGGCCACGCTCTGGCCGATCCCCAAGACCTGGCTGTACGCCGCGTCCCGGTATAACTGGTAAGCCAGCACTTGCGTGCCGCTGGTACGTTTCAGGTTGCGTGTGCCACTGGCACTGTTCTGCCCGCCGTCCACGCTCATGCTCATGGCCACGCCCGGCGTGCACTGGAAGGTCACTGTCGAGCCACCCAGCGAGGTGCTGAGCAACGCTTTGGACAGTGCCGACTGCGAGCCATAATCGAGCGTGCCGTAACTGGTGACACCGCCCACCACCAGGCACCCGGCGACAATCTGCGCCGTTACCGTGAAGGTACTGGTGGTCACCGCCCCCAACGGGGCAGCCAACAGCATGCCGATTCCGGTCAGCCCACCAGCCAGCCAGCCGCGCATGGCTCAGAACGACAGTTCGACCGAAATCGTGTCGCTGTAGACCCCTGCAGGCAGGCCCGCCTTGCCCACGGCCTTGCCGTAAAGGTTGACGGTCTGGGCCACGCCAGTGCTGGTCGGCAGGGTGATGGTGCCATCGATGGCCAGCAGCGTCGTGCGCCCGGTGTCGGTGTACAGGTCATACGGCACAAAGTTGCCGGAACCATCGGCGAGCGCACGCGTGCCACCGCTCGACTGGCCGTCATGCAGGCCTGCGCGCACTTTGATCGCAGGCACCGTACCCGCCGAACACAAGATACTCATGGCACCGCCCCCGCCTCCCAGCACCTGGGCATTGGCAGTGACGAACAAGGCATCCTGGGTACCGAAGTTCAAGGCACCGAAGTTGAGCCCCGACGTGCCAGAACTCCCATTTACCTGGCACGCCGAGATCAGCGTCAGGGTCGAATTGATGCTGCCGGTCACCGTGGCAGCCTGGGCCTGGGAAGCCAAGGCCAGGCCCAGGCCTGCGAGCATGCAGCATGAAAGGTTCGTTCGCATCGGGGTCTCCTTGCGTAGTTACCAGTCCAGGGTCACTCTGAGGGTGTCGCGGTAAAGCCCGGCCGGCAGTGCGCGCGGTTGCGCCACCACCACACCGTAAATGGGGATCGGTACTTGCTGGGTGCTGTTGATGGTGAAGGCACGCGCCTGGCCGATGGCGTAGCGGCTGTTGCCGCCCGGGTCGACCGCCAGCTGATAAGGGATCAGTTCCCGGCCGTTGCTCAGCCGGCGCACGCCGTCGTCGCCATTCAGGCCGCCATTGATCCGCACATTGAAGGCCCTTACTTCGGGCGTGCAGCTGATCTGCAGGGAGCCCGCGCCGCCCGCTTCGTCAACCCGGCTGCGCAGCGGCTGGTCCCAGTTCGGGCCACGCTCGCCAAAGTCCAGCAGCCCCGGGTTGCCCAGCACAGCCGGTTGCGTGTCGTCGCTGCTGATCTGGCAGGCTGCGCTGATCACCAACCGCGCCTGGATGAAGCCGGTGGTGCTGCCATGCGCCGCACCACCAGGAACCAGCAACGGGCCCAGGGTAAGCAACAGGATCGAAGTGCGGTTCATGGCGTGGCGTCCTTGTGCATGGTGGCGTCCCTACCAGGTGACCGTGACTTTGAGCAGGTCGGCGTAAACCCCTGCATTCGGCACCCAGGCCAGTTTGTCGATGCGAGCGTACAACGGCAGCTCGACCGAGCCGCTGCTCGGTACCCTTGCCGACTGGGCGACCCCTACCGCCAGAGGCTCACGCCAGGCTGCGTCGCGGTACAAGCGATAAGGGATGGGCCTAGCCGTGTGGTCGTCGCTGGCCAGGTAGCGCAGCTCGCCGACGCCACCATGCTGGCCGCCATCGACGCGCACCTGATAAGGGGTGTCCGGGTTGCACTCAAGGCGCGGTGGGCGCTGGCTTAGCAGAACGCCGCTCAACGGTGCGCCGGGGCCGTCCAGGCGTGCCGCCGTGCCCAGATCAATGCGTCCGAGGGCCTGGGCTCCCGCGTCGCGGGTCTGGTTGACCAGCATGCAACCGCGCTGCACCAGCACACGCACTTCCACGAGAAAATCCGCTGCCACGGTACTGCCGCTGAACAACAGGCCCAACAACGCGGCCATTAAGCGCTCCGTCACCTTTTTATCCTTGTCGAAACGTCCTGAACAGAGCGTAGCAGCGAGGCAGTGCAACCGTGGTGGCCCCAGGCCGTTTTTTGGTATTAGCGATAAAGCGATAGCGCCCCGTTAAAAAAAGCCGGAACGGCGCAGAACCCCAGGCCACCTCCGTGTCTCCAATGGCCGAGGGCCGGTAAATGTGCCCGGTTTCTGGTAGGGTAAAGCACGTTCCTCCAGCGCCGGGCGCCAATGCCATACATGGACGGACATGACAGGAGCGTTTTCATTGATGACTGCAGACACCACGCTGGCAGAAGCCATGGAGCGCTGTGCCCGGGAACCGATCCACGTGCCGAGCAGCATCCAGCCCCACGGTTTCCTGCTGGTGCTGGACGCCACCGACCTGTGCGTGCTGCAGGCCAGTGAAAACGTCGAGCACTGGCTGGGCTTGCCAGCCCGTGAACTGATCGGTTGCCCCTTCGCCAGCCTGGTCAGCGACGGTTTTGACCTGCACGCGCAGCTCGCAAGGCTGCCCGAAGATGAGGTCTTCCCCTTCCACATCGGTGACGTGCGCTTGCGCCAAAGTGCGCCGTACAGCACCCCGCTGCATTTGCTGGTGCACGGCCACGACGAAGTACTGATTGCCGAATTCGAACCCCCTCGGCTGTCGCCGGAACTGACCGGGCAAGGTGACTATTACCCGCTCGTGCGCAGCTTTGTCGGCAGCCTGCAACTGGCCAGCAGCCTCGAAGACCTGCTGCAGCAAACGGTGCTGCAGCTCAAGCGCATCACCGGTTTTGGCCGGGTCAAGGCGTACCGTTTCGATGCCGAGGGCAACGGCCAGGTGCTGGCCGAGTCCGCCGACCCAGGCTACCCCGCTTACCTGGGCCTGTGCTTCCCGGCTGCAGACATCCCGCGCCAGGCGCGCGAACTGTACCGGGTCAACCGCATCCGCGTGATCGAGGATGCCAACTACCAGCCCTCGCCCCTGCTACCGGTCATCAACCCGCGCACCGGCAAGGCACTGGACATGAGTTTTGCCGCACTGCGCAGTGTGTCGCCGGTGCACCTGCAGTACATGCGCAATATGGGCACACTCGCTTCGATGTCGCTGTCGATCGTGGTCGACGGTGAGCTGTGGGGGCTGATTTCCTGCCACCACCAACAGCCACGTGCGGTGGACCTGCGTACCCGCACGGCCTGCGAGTTGCTGGCCAGTGTGCTGTCGCTGCAGATCGAGTCCCGCGAGTCCCACGCCAGCACGCGCAAGCTGCTGGCGTTGCGCCAACACATCGTGCGCATGATCTCGTCCATGGCCGACCACGACAGCGTCAGTGACGGCCTGCGCGACCTGCCCCAGGTGTTGCTGGCCTTTGCCGGCGCCCAAGGCGCCGCAGTTATCTCGGCCGAACGCTGTGACCTGATCGGCCAGACCCCGCCTGAAGCCCAGGTGACCGCGCTGGTGCACTGGCTTGGCCAGCGCGGCGAAGACACGGTGTTCCACAGTGACAACGTGCGCCGCGACATCATTGACCTGCCCGAGCTGGCCACCCACGCCGGTGGTGTGCTGGCGGTGGCCATCTCGCAGATCCATTCGCACTACCTGCTGTGGTTCCGGCCCGAACAGGTGCGCACGGTGAACTGGGCGGGCCAGCCGACCAAGCAGGTCGGGCCGCAGGGCAACCTCGACCCACGGCACAGTTTCGAACGCTGGCAGGAAGAGCTGCGCGGCTATAGCGAGCCTTGGGACCCGTTAGTGATCGACGGCGTGCTGGAACTGCGCACCGCCGTGCTTGGCATAGTCCTGCGCAAAGCCGAAGAACTGGCACAGCTGGCGGGTGACTTGCGCCGTTCGAACAAGGAGCTCGAAGCGTTTTCCTACAGTGTTTCCCACGACCTGCGCGCGCCTCTGCGGCACATCGCCGGCTATACCGAACTGCTGGGTGAAATGGAAGGCCAGGGCTTGACCGAGCGCGGCAAGCGGTTCTTGCAGCACATTGGTGAAGCCGCGCACTTTGCCGGCAGCCTGGTCGACAACCTGCTCAACTTCTCGCAGATGGGCCGCTCTGCCTTGCGCCTGTCCGACGTAGACCTTAACGCGCTGGTCGAGGCCATTCGCAGCGAACTGGCCCCCGATTACGAAGGCCGCGCAATCGTTTGGGACATCGCCCCGCTGCCCAAGGTGATCGGCGACCCGGCGTTCATCAACATGGCCTTGCACAACCTGATCGCCAATGCCATCAAGTACACACGTGGCCGTACGCCTGCCCACATCGGCATCAGTGCCGTGGAGCATCCTGGCGAAACCGAGATCTGCATCCGCGACAATGGCGTGGGCTTCGACATGGCCTATGCCAACAAGCTGTTCGGCGTATTCCAGCGCCTGCACCGCATGGAAGATTTCGAGGGCACAGGGATTGGCCTGGCAAGCGTGCGCCGCATCATCGAGCGCCATGACGGCCGGGTCTGGGCCGAAGGCCAGATCGACCAGGGCGCCAGCTTCCACTTCACCCTCCCCCGAAACACTGCTACATGAGGCACCGCTACCATCATGCTCAAACCCATCCTGCTGGTCGAAGACAACCCCCGGGACCTGGAACTTACCCTGCTGGCCCTGGAGCGCAGCCAGTTGGCCAACGAGGTCATCGTGCTGCGCGACGGCGCCGAGGCACTTGACTACTTGCTGCGCCGCAACACCTATGCCGACCGCGACGACGGCAACCCCGCCGTCTTGCTGCTGGACCTGAAGCTGCCCAAGGTCGACGGCCTTGAAGTGCTCAGGGCAGTACGCGCCACCGCCGAACTGCGCAGCATCCCGACGGTGATGCTGACCTCCTCGCGGGAGGAGCCCGACCTGTTGCGCGCCTATGAACTCGGGGTCAACGCCTACGTGGTCAAGCCGGTGGAATTCAAGGAATTCGTCGCCGCCATCTCTGACCTCGGGGTATTCTGGGCAGTGCTTAACGAACCGCCACCCGGCTCACTGCGGCTGAATCGTCGCGGTAGCAACTGAGGCCGCCGCAACGATGCAGCAAACGCCGTTGAAACTACTGATGGTCGAAGACAGCTCGATGGACGCCGAGCTTACCCTGATGCGTCTGGAGCGCAGCGGGCTGCATGTGCAGTCCCAGCTGGTATTCGACCATGTGGGTGTCGACCATGCCCTGCGCGAGGCCCGCTACGACCTGATCCTGTGCGACTGCGTGCTGCCGGGGTCGTCTGGCACCGAGGTGCTGGCCATTGCCCAACGCCTGGCACCGGACGTTCCGTTCATCTTCCTCTCCGGCATCTACGGCGAAGAGCACGCGGTGGAAATGATCCGCCTGGGCGCCACCGACTATGTGCTGAAGAAGAACCTGCCACTGCTGCCCAAGGCGGTACGCCGGGCGCTGACCGAAGTGCAGGAACGCCAGCGCCGGCGCCGCGCCGAAGAGGCTCTGATCGACGTCGAGGCGCGGGCACGTATCGCCATCGACGCCGCCGGCATGGGCACCTGGGACCTGCGCCCGCAGGAAGGCCTGCTGCTGTGGGACGACCGCTGCAAGACCTTGTTCGGCCTGCCTACCAGCACCGAAATGAGCCTTGAGGTATTCCTCGGTGGCATCTACCCCGATGACCTGCCAATGGTGCGTGAGGCGGTGGAATACGCCATGCGCCCGGAAAGCGGCGGCCGCTACCGCGTCGAATTTCGCATCGCGCAACCCAACGGCCTGGAGCCGCGCTGGTTGCTCAGCAGCGGCCAGAGCCAGTTCGTCGATGGCCAGTGCGTGCGCTTTTCCGGCGTGCTGCAGGACATCCACACCCAGCGCCTGGCCACACAGGCGCTGCGTCAGCTCAACGAGATGCTGGGGGAGAGGGTCGAACGCCGCACCCGCGAACGCGACCGTGCCTGGGAGCTGTCGCAGGACCTGCTGGCGGTGCTGAACAAGGACCTGACCCCAGTTGCACTCAACCCCGCCTGGGAAGCCAGCCTGGGCTTCTCCCGCGAGCGCCTGAGCCAGTCGTCGTTGCTGCATCTGCTGCCCGAAGCCGACCAGGAACTACTGCTGACCGAACTGGCTGCCCTCGCCCATGGCCGTACCAGCGTACGTTTCGTCGGCCGCATCCTGCATGCCGGCGGCCAGCAGCGCTGGCTATCGTGGGTGGTGGTGCCGGAAGACACGCTGCTGTATGTGGTGGCACGCGACATCACCAGCGAGCGCGAAGCCGCCCTGGGCTTGGCAGAAGCCAACGCCCGCCTGCGCGAACAGATCAACGAACGCGAGCGCATCGAGGCGGCGCTGCAGCAGATGCAGCGGCTCGAAGCCGTCGGTCAGCTGACCGCTGGCGTGGCCCACGACTTCAACAACCTGTTGACGGTGATCCTTACCGGCGCCAGCTTTCTTGAGCGCGACCTGGCCAAGGCCAACCTGGACAAGGCCCGTACGCGGCTCACCCACATCCGTGAGGCGGGCGAGCGTGGCGCCAAGCTGACCTCGCAGCTGCTGGCATTTTCCCGCCGCCAGCGCCTGGAGCCGGTAGCGCTCAACCTCAACCAGACCCTGGCCGGCCTGGAAGAGCTGTTGCGCCGCACACTGGGTGGCAACGTCTCGGTGCGCCTGGACCTGGACCAGGCCCTGTGGCACGCACTGACCGACCCCACCCAGACCGAGATGATCATCCTCAACCTGGCGATCAATGCCCGCGATGCCATGCCTGACGGCGGCCAGCTGACCCTGACCACCCGCAACACCCGCATTGACAACCGCCCGCAACGCCCGGAAGACCCGGACCCGGGCGAGTACGTGATGCTGAGCATCCGCGATACCGGCTGCGGCATGAGCGAAGACGTGCTGGCCAAGGTGTTCGAGCCGTTCTTTACCACCAAGGACATCGGCAAGGGCTCGGGCCTGGGCCTGGCCCAGGTGTTCGGCTTCGCCAAGCAGTCCGGGGGTGGTGTACGCATCGATACCTCCCCGGGCCGCGGCACGCAGGTGGCGGTGTACTTGCCCGCCGTAAAGGACCAGATCGTGAGCGAGCCGGTGATCCCGCCGCTCGGCCAGCCGGTCAGCGACAGCGGCCGCAACCGCACGGTGTTGCTGGTGGATGATGACCATCTGGTGCGGGACTTGCTTGGCGATGTGTTGCGCCAATATGGCTACCAGGTGCGACAGGCGCACAGCGGCGAACAGGCGTTGGCCTTGCTGGACGACGAGATCGACCTGCTGCTTACCGATTTCGCCATGCCCGAGTTCAACGGCGCGCAACTGGCGCTGGCGGCACGCGAACGGTACCCGCGCCTGCCGGTGGTGTTCCTGACTGGCTATGCGGAGTTGCAGGGGCTGGAGTTGCCGGGCAGCGTGGTGGTTCAGAAACCGGCGCAAGCGGATGAACTCGCCAGGGTGCTGAACGAGATGCTGGGCATTGCCGGGTAATTCGGGAAAGCACAAACCTTGGCAGGAGCGGCCCGGCAAGGCCGCTCCTGCAAGAATCGTGTGACGGAATTAAAAATACGGAAACGACAAAACCCAGCGCTTATCTTTCTAAGCACCGGGCGATATACGTTTGAAACTGGAAAATGGCAGGGGCGGCTGGATTCGAACCAACGCATGGCAGGATCAAAACCTGCTGCCTTACCGCTTGGCGACGCCCCTGTATCGGATGCAGCATTCGCTGCTCTGACAATTCCAACTGGGTGACAACTGGGTTGTTGTCTTGGAATGCGCGGCACTTTAACAACAAAGTTTTCATCTGTGAACCCCCTGATGAAAAAAAATTGTCAAAAAACAGCGGGTTAGTCATTTCGGCGGTTTGTGCAGTGACCATCCGTCGCTTTCCCCCCGCTTCGCTTCAACACAATCGCATTCCTCCCTTCAAATCTATTGAGCCAATTGCATTGACCAAGGAGGACCCCATGCCTGTCTCTCACGACCTGTACCAGGACCTGCACTACCCTCGCGAAATCGTCCAGCAGCGCCGCCAGCAGGACAAAGCGCTGGATCGGCTGCTGGACGAGTACATGGACATCGACAACCAGGTGCTAGCCGCCGAATCGATCTCGGCGGGCAACTTCGTTGACGAAGACCTGCGCCACCTCAAGGAGCGCCGCCTGGCGGTGAAATACATGATCGAGCGCCAACTGGAACGTAAAGCCTAGGCAATGCAGGTGTGCAGCCAGACCTATCGCATCAGGTGATCATTGCCGATCACTTTCTGTATTAGTCAAAATGGCTGCCCTCGGGCAAGCTGCGCGCTGCCCCGTCATCGCCCAAGGAGCTTTGCTTTTGTCTGCCTGGATCCCTGCCCCACTGCGCCAGCTTGGCCAGCGCCTGCGCGGCGCCACCGCCAACCAGAGCGAACTGCTCGACTGGTTCGAGGACAAAGCCCGAAGCCGCGGTTACCAGCTGAGTGACGGCCAGCGACGGGTGATCCACTGCATGGCCGAACAACTGGCACTGCTCGAACAAGGGCAGCCACGCAGCCTGTACCTGTACGGTTCGGTGGGGCGCGGCAAGAGCTGGCTGCTGGACGGGTTCTTCCAGGCGGTGCCGGTTGAAGCAAAGCGCCGCCTGCACTTTCATGATTTTTTTGCCCGCCTGCACCAGGGCATGCACCGCCACCGGGCGCTGGACGATGCGCTGGGCGCAACCCTCGACGAACTGGTGGGTGGCTGCCAGGTGTTGTGCTTCGACGAATTCCACGTGCATGACATCGGCGATGCCATGCTGCTTACTCGCCTGTTCAACGCCCTGTTCGCCCGCGGCGTGTTCCTGCTGGTGACCTCCAACTACGCGCCCGAAGGGCTGCTGCCCAACCCGCTGTACCACGAGCGTTTCCTGCCGGTGATCCGCCTGATCAACGGGCGCATGCAGGTTCTGGAAGTGGGTGGCGGCACCGATTTTCGCAGCTTGCCGGCCAACCGCGAGCACCAGCGGTTTACCCAAGGCCACTATGTATGGCCGGGGACGGCAGCGCAGCGCCAGGTACTTGGCGTGCCGGACGAGCAGCCGGTAATGCTTGAAGTGAACAAACGCCCGCTGCGCGCACTGGCCATCGATGGCCGGCGGGTGGTGCTTGGCTTTGACGACTTGTGCGAAAAGGCCACGGCGGTGATCGACTACCTGGTGCTGGCGCAGGAGTACGATGAATGGATCATCGATGGGCTGGATGACCTGGCGCAGTGTTCGCTGGCGGCGCAGCAGCGCTTCGTCAACCTGGTGGATGTGCTGTATGACCAGGACCGACAGGTGACAGTGGTTGGTAAACGGCCGCTGGAAGAGAGCCTGGGCGGGCCGCTTGCCGACCTGATGCGGACCCGCAGCCGGTTGGGGCAACTGCACCAGGTAGCCCCCTAGCACCGCATTGCCCGCCCCGGCCTCATCGCCGGCAAGCCGGCTCCCATAGGTACCGCGCAGGCTTCAGCGCCTGGGGTCAACCTGTGGGAGCTGGCTTGCCGGCGATGAGGCCCTGAAGGTCAAAGCATCAACCCGCCCTGGGCAAATCCGCCAGCACCGCCTCGATCTCCCCCAGCACCGCCGGGTCATCCAGGGTCGAAGGCGGTACATAGTCCTGCCCGTCGGCAATCTTGCGCAGCACCGCGCGCAAGATTTTCCCCGAGCGGGTCTTGGGCAGCCGCTTCACCAGCCGAACCCGGTTGAAACAGGCCAGCGGGCCAATCGCTTCGCGCACGCTGCCCACCAGGTCTACCAGCAACTGCGCCTCGGCAATGCCCTCGCCGTCCTTGAGCACAACGAGCGCCAACGGCACTTGCCCCTTGATTTCATCGTGCACGCCAATCACCGCACACTCGGCCACCGCCGGGTGGCAGGCCACCAGGTCCTCCATTTCGCCCGTGGACAGCCGGTGGCCAGAGACATTGATCACGTCATCCGTGCGCCCCATGATGTAGACGAAACCGTCATCATCCAGAAAGCCGCCGTCACCCGTGTGGTAATACCCCGGGTAAGTGCGCAGGTAAGCCTGCAAATAACGCTCGTGATCGCCCCACAGGGTCTGGCTGCACCCAGGCGGCAATGGCAAGGCAATGACGATCGAGCCCTGGTGGTTGGGGCCCAGCAAATGGCCCTCGTCATCCACCACACGTACGTAATAGCCCGGAACCGCCCGGTTGCTTGAACCCGGTTTCGCCGCACTGCCGTCCAGCCCCACGCAGGGCGCGGTGACCGGCCAGCCGGTTTCAGTCTGCCACCAGTGGTCGTGCACCGGCTTGCCGCTGACCCGCTCCAGCCATTCATGGGTGCTGGAATCGAGCTTCTCACCCGCCAGGAACAGTTGGCGCAGCGAGCTGAGGTCGTGCTTGCGGATCAGTTCGCCCTCCGGGTCTTCCTTGCGGATGGCACGCATGGCGGTGGGCGCACAGAACAGCGCGTTGACCTTGTATTGTTCCACCACCCGCCAGTAGGCCGAGGCGTCCGGCGTGCGGATCGGTTTGCCTTCGTAGAACACCGTGGTGCAGCCGCTCATCAGCGGCCCATAGACGATCAGCGAATGGCCGACCACCCACCCCACATCGGAAATGCCCCACCACACGTCCCCGGCCTGCATGCCGTAGATATGGCGCATGGCATAGCATAGCGCCACGGCATTGCCGCCATTTTCGCGGACGATGCCCTTGGGTTTGCCGGTGGTGCCAGAGGTGTACATGATGTACAGCGGGTCGCCCGCATCCAGCTCGACCGGTGCCACCGGCTGGGCGCCGACCAAGGCTACCTGCCAGTCCAGGTCGCGGCCTGGCTGCAGCTGCGCCTGCGCCTGCGGCCGTTGCAGCACCAGCACATTGCGCGGCTGGTGGCGGGCCAGTTGCAGGGCGCGGTCGACCAGCGGCTTGTAGGCAATCACCTTGTCGAATTCCAGCCCGCAGGATGCCGTCAGCAGCAGCGTGGGCCGGGCGTCATCGATGCGCAGGGCCAGCTCGTTGGCGGCAAAGCCGCCGAACACCACCGAATGCACCGCGCCAATCCGCGCGCAGGCCAGCATGGCCATGGCCGCTTGCGGCACCATGGGCATGTAGATGATCACCCCATCGCCCTTTTCCACCCCCAGCTGGCGCAGCAAACCGGCCAGGCGCGCCACTTCGTCGCGCAAGTGGTTGTAGGTGTAGGCCTGCTGCACGCCGGTGACCGGCGAATCGTAGATCAGCGCCACCTGCTCGCCACGGCCCAGCTCGATCTGGTGGTCGAGGGCCAGGTAGCAACTGTTCAGACGGCCATCGGCGAACCAGCGGTGGGTACCGTCGGCATTGTCTTGCAGGGTCAGGGCAGGCTTGCGGTGCCAGGCCAGGTGCGCGGCCTGTTCCGCCCAGAAAGCGGCAGGGTCGGAAATGGAATGGGCGTAGCTGTGCTGGTAGCTCATATCGAAGGGAACCCGGTACTTGTTGTTATTGAAGGGCGAAACCTGAGTATGGACCGCTACACCCGCGCCGCCATGGGACTAAAGTCACAACCGACCTGCAAATTTGCAGACAACGCAAAAGCGCCCCATAACGGTGCAAAGCTTCTAGAATAGGCCACCCTTCAGCCACCGAGCAGCCCATGGATATCGATCAGGCCCGAACCTTCCTGGAAATCGTGCGTTGCGGCAGCCTGGTCGCCGCCGCCGAACGCCTGTTCGTGTCACAGACGGCAATTACCGCCCGGGTGCAGCGTTTGGAGCAGCAACTGGGCTGCCAGCTATTTGTGCGCAGCCGCAACGGCGCCAGCCTGACCAGCGACGGTGAAGCATTCGTCAGTTACGCCAACCAGCTGGTACAAACCTGGGAAGCGGCGCGGCGCGACCTGCCGCTGCCCGAGGGCTGCCAGCAAGTGCTGCATGTGGGGGGAGAAGTGAGCCTGGGCAACCCGATGATGCTTGACTGGATCAGTGCCCTGCACCGTGAGCTGCCCAGCCATGCCATCCGCAGCGAGGTAAGCGACGGCGAGTCGCTGCTGCGCAAGGTCGAGATGGGTTTGCTGGACGCTGCGCTGGTGTATCAGCCGACCTACGGGCCAGGCCTGCAGGTGGAACAGTTGATGGAAGAAAAGCTGATCCGCGTGCGCCGGGTGGACCAGCCAGAGCCTTACATCTACATCGACTGGGGCGAGGCCTTCCGCCGCCAGCACGATGCCGCCCTGCCCGATTGCGCCCGCCCGGCGCTCAGCTTCAACCTGGGCCCCCTGGCCTTGCAGTTCATTCTCGATCAGGGCGGCAGCGGTTACTTCCGCACGCGCGTGGTGCAGGCGTACCTGGACAGCGGCGTGTTCGAGCGGGTACCGCAGGCGCCGGAGTTCACCTACCCGACCTTCCTGGTGTACCCACGCAAACGCGACAGCGAAGCCCTGCAACAGGCCTTCGTCATCCTGCGCCAGCTGGTAGCCGCCGGCGCCAGCGACTGGTCACAACGCTGGGACCCGGTTATCTGAAGCCTCGGCGTTGCTGAGCAGCTGGCGCTTGAGGCCAGCGATCAGGTCGGTCTGGGTGATTACCCCCACCAGCTTGCCGGCATCGAGCACCGGCAGGCAATGCAGGCCCTGCTCGCACAACAACGGCAACAGGCGCTCCAGCGGATGCTGGCTACTGACACTGACCACCCGGCGGCTCATCACCTGCTCCATGCGTACCGCTTTGCGGCCGAACAGCCCGCGCCAGCTGAAGCGGCCACGCTGCATGGCCGGGCCAACCAGGTCGCTGAGGCTGACGATGCCCACCAGCTTGCCCTGCTGCAATACCGGCAGGGTTTTCAGGTGGTGGCTGGCCAGCATTTTCCAGGCCTGCTCAAGGGTGGTTTCGGGCGTGGCGAACTGCACATCGCGCGACATCACCGAACCCGCGGTAATACCGCCAAGGCTGCGCTGCAGGGCGTGCTGCTCGGTGGCGAGGATGATGCGTTCCAGCTCGTCACGGGTGACGTCGACGAACTCACCCAGCTCTTCCAGGGCCTGATCCAGGTCCTCGCCACGGATGCCGACCCGCTCACTGGGCAGGGGGTCGTGGGTATGGTGCACATCCTTGCGCGGCGCTACGCCTTTCGGGTAGCGCACACCGGTCAGGCGATTGTAGAGCACCGCCACGCTCACCAGGATCAGCGCGTTGAGCAGAATGGGCTCAAGCAGGTGATCACCCATGGCGGTCAGCCCCGAATCAGCCAGCACTGCGCTCACTGCCACCCCGCCACCCGGCGGGTGCAGGCAGCGCAGCAGGCACATCACCAGGATCGAGACGCCCAGGGCCGCTGCGGCCACCCACAGCTCCGGGCCGAAGCCCTGGCGCATGGCCAGGCCGACCGCGCCGGCCAGCGCGTAGCTGCCCAGCACTGGCCAAGGTTGGGCCAACGGGCCGGAATGCACGGCGAACACCAGCACTGCCGTGGCCGCCAGCGGGCCCAGCAGGTGCAAGGCGATGCCGGGGCCATAGGCCATGCTGGTCAGCCAGCCAGCGAGGAACAGACCGAGCAACGCACCGATACCGGCACGCAACCATTCTTTTGGAGAGGTATTCAGGGGCGCCGGCAACAGGCGCTGCAGGCGGTTTTCGGAACGCGAGGCAGACATTGGGTAATCGGGGTCTTTGGTTTTTTCTGATTAAAAAGAAAGCCCAGCCGAGCTGGCCTGGGCCTCGTATTGCGCGTGCAATACCACAAGGGGCTCCTTCCATGGAGAGATGGAAACCGCAGGGTTTCGTGGGGGGATTTTGCCGGGCGGGGGGGCATTTGGGCCAATTCAAAAAACTGCGGCTGTACTGCAATTTTTTTGCAGTACTGATACGGCCTAGGCGGATTGGGCACACCTGTGGGAGCGGCCTCGTGTCGCGATGGGCCGCCTAGCGGCCCCGGCATTACCGAGCCTTGCGCGGCAGGTCGATGCTCACACGCAATCCTCCCAGCGGGCTCTGCTCCAAGGCCAGACGCCCGCCCCAGGCGTCGACGATATCACGCACGATACCCAACCCCAGCCCATGCCCGTCCACCTGCTCGTCCAGCCGCGAGCCCCGCTCCAGCACCTGCAGCCGTTGGTTCTCAGGGATGCCTGGGCCATCGTCATCGACCCACAGCTGGTAACCCCCGGCATTCGGCGCAATGCTCAGCCGCACCTCGCTGTCCGCCCACTTGCAGGCGTTGTCCAGCAGATTACCCAGCAGCTCCAGGAAGTCCTCGCGGTCCCACGGCAGCAGCAACCCGGGCGGCACGTCCCTGGCCAGTAGCAAGCCCTCTCCGTGAATCATGCCCAACGTGCTCAGCAATCCGGGTAGCTCGGCGTCGCAATCGAACTGCGCGCCAGGCAGCGCATCCCCTGCCAGGCGCGCACGGTTCAGCTCCCGCGCCAGCCGTTGCTGAATTTGCTCCAACTGCTCACGCATCTGCGCGCTTACCTCCGGCAGATCCTTCAGGCGCGCGCTGGAAGCCAGGTTCAATAGCACCGCCAGCGGCGTCTTGAGTGCATGCCCAAGGTTGCCCAAGGCATTGCGCGACCGGCGCAAGCTGTCTTCGGTATGGCTGAGCAAGTGGTTGATCTGCCCCACCAGCGGCGCCAACTCGCTGGGCACCTGCTCATCCAGCTGCGAGCGCTGGCCCTGCTGCAGCTGGGCGATCTGCTGGCGTGCCCGCTCAAGCGGGCGTAACGAGCGGGTAACCGTGATGCGCTGCAGCACGAGAACCAGAATCAGCGCAACAAGGCCCATGCCCAGGCCGATCTGCTGCATGCGCCGGAAACCTTCGCGCACCGGCGAATAGTCCTGTGCCACGCTGATCGATATGTCCTGGCCCAGGCGCCGGTAGTCCGCGCGCAGGGCCAGCAGTTGCTGCCCTTCCGGGCCGAGTTCATGGCTATCGGAAAGCCCGGGCGCCGATGGTTTGGGCATGTCAAGGTCCCACAGCGAACGAGACCTCCAGGTGCCTTTGTCAAAATCGATGCGGAAGTAGTAACCGGAAAAAGGCCGTTGGTAGGCCGCCGAAATACGCCGCTCATCCAGCTGCAGGCCGGACGGCCCACGTACCAACGCCACCAGCAGGTTCTCGCTTTCCTTGCGCAGGCCGTTTTCCAGGTAGCGTTGCAGGCCAGCTTCGAACAGCCACAAGGTCAGTTGCGCCAGCACCACGCCGACCACCACCAGCACCGCCACCAGGCCCAGGCTCAGGCGCGCCTGGATCGACTTCACCCGGCGCTCCCGGCATAGATGTAGCCTTGCCCGCGACGGGTCTCGATCACGCTGCGGCCCAGCTTGCGCCGCAAGTGATTGACGTGCACTTCCAGCACGTTGGAGTCCCGCTCGGTTTCGCCGTCGTAAAGGTGTTCGGCCAGGTGGCTTTTGGACAGGATCTGCTGCGGGTGCAGCATGAAGTAACGCAGCAGCCGAAACTCGGCAGCGGTCAGTTGCACATCCATGCCGTCACGGCTCACACACTGACGGCTTTCATCCAGGTGCAGCCCCGCTGCCTCCAGTTTCGGCTGGTTGGCCAGGCCCCGGGCACGGCGCAGCAATGCCTGGATACGCAATTGCAGCTCTTCCGGGTGGAACGGTTTGCTCAGGTAGTCATCAGCCCCGGCCTTCAGCCCCTCGATGCGCTCGGCCCACGAGCCGCGGGCGGTGAGGATCAGCACCGGCGTGACCAGGCCGGCAGCACGCCACTGGGCCAGCACATCCAGGCCCGGCAAGCCCGGCAGGCCAAGGTCGAGAATGATCAGGTCGTAGGGTTCGCTCTGGCCCTGGTAAACCGCGTCGCGGCCGTCGGCCAGCCAGTCCACGGCATAGCCCTGGCGCTGCAGGCCGGCGGTCAGCTCATCGGCCAGCGGTACATTGTCCTCGACAAGCAACAGGCGCATTCAGTCGTCTTCCTCGTCTTTGAGCAGGGCACCGGTGCTGGCATCGAGCTTGATCTCGCGTACCACACCTTCAACCGTCAGCAGTTCGACCTCATATTCGTAGCGATCGTCGTCTTCTTCCAGCTCGGCTTCCAGCAGGCGCGCCCCGGGGTGACGCCCCAGGGCGGTTTCCAGCAATTGCTCGAGCGGCAGGATGACGCCCTTCTGCCGCAGCTTCAGGGCTTCGTCCTGGTCAAGGTCGCGGGCTGCGGCCAGGGAGCACACGGCCAGCAGCGCCAGCGCGAGGTAGCGCGCCGGCCGCGGTAAGTGAATCATCAGTTGTCCCGCTCGTCCTTCAGCACTTCACCGGTCTTGGCGTCCAGCGCCACGTCCCACTCGACGTTCTGGGTGTCGCGCAACTCGACCTTGTAGATGTAGCGGCCGTACTCGTCCTCAAGCTCCGAGTCGGTGACGGTGGCGCCGGGGTGCTTGGCCACGGCGGTGGCTTTGAGATCATCCAGCGACTTGATGGTCTTGGCGTTGACCAGCTTGACCACTTCGTCAGGCTGTACATCCTTGGCGAAAGCGGCATTCGCGCCCAGGGCGAGGGCAGCGGCGGTGAACAGGGCAGTCAAGGTTTTCATCGTTCTTCTCTCCTGAGAACTGTGTAAGTTGTCTACGGGGTTAAGACTAACCACCGGTCCTTAATTCAACCTGAAAACAGCTGGCGCCATGATAGCGCAGTTACAACTCCAGGCAGGTTTGGTCTCCTGCAGGAGCAGCCTTGTGCTGCGAAAGGGCCCGTGCAGGCACAACAGTTGTGTAGTCTGTACGGGCCCTTTGCAGCACAAGGCTGCTCCTACAAGCCCAAGAGATCCGCCATGAGCGCCATCCACATCAAGTACCCTGCCCTCACCTTCAAGGCCGGTGACCGTGCCCTGCGGCTCATCCGCGAGCGCGGCCTGCAGGCGGCCGATGTCGGGGTGCTGCCAGGTGCGGCCGGTGGCCCGAAGCCGCTGGGTATCCAGGGCCTGGACCTGGCACTGTTCGGCGAGTGGCTGCCTTCGGCACCGCGCCCGCGCGCCCTGATTGGCGCTTCGATCGGTGCCTGGCGCTTCGCCAGCGCCTGCCTCGAAGACCCCATCGCGGGTCTGCGTCGCCTGGGCGAGTTGTACACCGAACTGGATTTCGCCAAGGGCGCCACCCCGGCCGAAATCAGCCACAGCTGCCAACGCATGCTCGACGACCTGCTGCAGGGCCGCGACGGCCAGCTGCTGGCCAACCCGCACTATCACCTGAATATCCTGGTAGTGAAAAGCCATGGCCAGCTAGCCCACGACCATCGCGGCCGCCTGGGCCTGGGCCTGGGCTCGGTGGTGGCCAGCAACCTGCTCGGCCGTTCGCGCCTGGCGCGCCACTTCGAGCGCATCATCCTGCACGACGTGCGCGCCACGCCGCCGCTCGACGCACTGACCGACTTCCCCTCACGCTACCTGCCGCTGGACCTGGCCAACCTGCGCCACGCCCTGCTGGCCTCGGGTTCGATCCCCATGGTCATGCAGGGTGTGAAAGACATCCCCGGCGTGGGCGCTGGCACCTACCGCGACGGCGGCCTGCTCGACTACCACCTCGACCTGCCCTACCGCGGCGACGACCTGGTGCTGTACCCGCACTTCACCGACAAGGTGGTACCGGGCTGGTTCGACAAAGCCTTGCCCTGGCGCAAAGGCGATGCCACCCGCCTGCAGAACGTGCTGCTGATGACCCCTTCGCCGCAGTACCTGGCCGCCCTGCCCTATGGCAAGCTGCCGGACCGCAACGACTTCAAGCGCTTCATGGGTGATGCGCCAGGCCGCAAGCGCTATTGGTACAAGGCTATCGCTGAAAGCCAGCGCCTGGGCGACGAGTTGCTGGAGCTGGTCGCCACCGGGCGGCTGCATGAACGCCTGCAAGCCTTGTAACGGCCATGCTGGTAGAATGCGCGCATTCATTGATTCACACAGAGTTATGACAGCGTGGAAATTTTCAAAGAGTTCACATTCGAATCGGCCCACCGCCTGCCCCACGTCCCTGAAGGGCACAAATGCGGCCGCCTGCATGGCCACTCGTTCAAGGTCGGCCTGCACCTGACCGGCCCGCTCGACCCGCACACTGGCTGGATCCGCGACTTCGCCGAGGTCAAGGCGATCTTCAAGCCGATCTACGAGCAACTGGACCACAACTACCTGAACGACATCCCGGGCCTTGAAAACCCCACCAGCGAAGTGATCGCCAAGTGGATCTGGGACCAGGTCAAGCCGCTGATGCCGGAACTGTCGAAAGTGCGCATCCACGAAACCTGCACCAGCGGTTGCGAATACACCGGCGACTGATCCGCCCGCGCTACTGGCCCTGCGTGCTGCCCATGGCATCGCGCAGGAAGCTGGGGGCGATGTAGCGCTGGTAATGCGCTTCTGAAAGCAGGAAGAACTCGCGATCGATGGCATCGCGCAATTGCGGCAGTTCCCAGTCGCGAAACTCCGGCAGCAGCACCATGCCGTAGGCCTCCAGGTCACGGATCATTCGCGCCCCGCGGGCAATCAGCTGGTAAGCCCAGCAATATTCCGACTGCTGCTCGACAAAACGGATGGAGCGCTGCTCCAGTTGCTGACGCAGCAGGCTTTTGTCGAACACCTCCAGCTTGGCCATCATCACCTGCACCAGCAACTGCTCAAGGCGCAGCCACACCGCGCGTTTTTGCGCGTCGTCGTAGCCGTTCCAGTTGATCACTTCGTGGTGGAAACGCTTGCAGCCACGGCACACCGTGTCTCCGTACACCGTGGAGCACAGGCCGACGCAAGGGGTCTTGATGGACTTGTTGGACATGAAAAACAACAGTTTGGCGGAGGAACACGGGCCCATGTTAGCCCTTTGTCTAACCAGGGTCACTCGTTAAAGTCATCTTCTGCGCCTTACTTTCGGGCTTTTTTTGCCGTAGAATCATCCGGCCTTTTCAAAGGCAACAATGTCCGTTGGAAGCTGTTTTCAAAGCGTCACGAGCACAGTTAATCCGGTAGAACGGCGTTGGCCCGGGCCATGCTTCCCTCGCATGCCCGCGCCAGCCCTCATCAGCTCCCCGTTCTGCAGGCGTAAAACTTTGAAAGCAGCTTCTGTAAGGATTCTTTGCGACTCTGGCTGGGCGGCCCACAAAGCCGTGGCAGCGCATGGGTGCATCGAATGCTGGATAAGCGTCCCGGACCCCCTTTAGGGACCACTGATGAGGGAAATAACTGTGCTTGAAGCCTACCGCAAACACATCGAAGAGCGTGCCGCCCTGGGTATCGTGCCCCAGCCGCTGAACGCCGAACAAACCGCAGGCCTGGTCGAGCTGCTGAAAAACCCGCCGGCCGGCGAAGAAGCCTTCCTCGTAGACCTGATCACCAACCGCGTACCGCCAGGGGTCGACGAAGCTGCCTACGTCAAGGCTGCTTTCCTCTCTGCTGTTGCCAAGGGCGAAACCCAGTCGCCTCTGATCGACCGCAAGCACGCCACCGAACTGCTCGGCACCATGCAGGGCGGCTATAACATCGAAACGCTGGTCGCACTGCTGGATGACGCCGAACTGGGCGCCGTCGCGGCCGAACAGCTCAAGCACACCCTGCTGATGTTCGATGCCTTCCACGACGTGGCCGAAAAAGCCAAGGCCGGCAACGCTCACGCCAAGGCCGTGCTGGACTCCTGGGCTGCCGGCGAGTGGTTCACCGCCCGCCCGGCAATCGCCGAGAAGTACACCCTGACCGTGTTCAAGGTGCCAGGCGAAACCAACACCGACGACCTGTCGCCTGCTCCGGACGCCTGGTCGCGCCCTGACATCCCGCTGCACGCCCTGGCCATGCTGAAAATGGCCCGCGACGGCATCGAACCGCAGCAGCCTGGTTCGGTCGGCCCGCTGGCACAGATCGAAGCCGTCAAGGCCAAGGGCTTCCCGGTTGCCTATGTAGGTGACGTGGTAGGTACCGGTTCCTCGCGTAAATCCGCTACCAACTCGGTACTGTGGTTCTTCGGCGACGACATTCCGTACGTGCCGAACAAGCGCGCCGGTGGCTTCTGCTTCGGCACCAAGATCGCCCCGATCTTCTACAACACCATGGAAGACGCCGGCGCCCTGCCGATCGAGTTCGACTGCACCAACCTGGGCATGGGCGACGTCATCGACGTCTACCCGTACAAAGGTGAAGTACGCCGCCACGAAAGCGACGAGCTGGTCACCAACTTCGAGCTGAAAACCGAAGTGCTGCTGGACGAGGTCCGCGCTGGCGGCCGTATCCCGCTGATCGTTGGCCGTGGCCTGACCGAAAAAGCCCGCGCCGAGCTGGGCCTGGGTGCTTCCGACCTGTTCAAGAAACCAGAGCAGCCTGCCGACTCCGGCAAGGGCTTCACCCTGGCGCAGAAAATGGTCGGCCGTGCCTGTGGCCTGCCAGAAGGCCAGGGCGTGCGCCCAGGTGCCTACTGCGAGCCGAAGATGACCACCGTCGGTTCCCAGGACACCACTGGCCCGATGACCCGCGACGAGCTGAAAGACCTGGCGTGCCTGGGCTTCTCTGCCGACCTGGTCATGCAGTCGTTCTGCCACACTGCGGCGTATCCAAAGCCGATCGACGTCACCACCCACCACACCCTGCCAGACTTCATCCGCACCCGTGGCGGCGTGTCGCTGCGCCCAGGCGACGGCATCATCCACAGCTGGCTGAACCGCATGCTGATGCCTGACACCGTTGGTACCGGTGGCGACTCGCACACCCGCTTCCCGATCGGCATCTCGTTCCCGGCCGGTTCCGGCCTGGTGGCCTTCGCCGCCGCCACCGGCGTCATGCCGCTGGACATGCCAGAATCGATCCTGGTGCGCTTCAAGGGCAAACTGCAACCCGGCATCACCCTGCGCGACCTGGTGCATGCCATCCCTTACTACGCCATCCAGAAAGGCCTGCTGACCGTCGAGAAAAAAGGCAAGAAAAACGCCTTCTCCGGCCGCATCCTGGAAATCGAAGGCCTGGACGAACTGACCGTCGAGCAAGCTTTCGAGCTGTCCGATGCCTCGGCCGAGCGTTCCGCTGCCGGTTGCACCATCAAGCTGCCAGAGAAGGCCATTGCCGAGTACCTGACGTCCAACATCACCCTGCTGCGCTGGATGATCGGCGAAGGCTACGGCGATGCCCGCACCCTGGAGCGCCGCGCCCAGGCCATGGAAGCCTGGCTGGCCAACCCTGAGCTGCTGTCGGCTGACGCCGATGCCGAGTACGCTGAAATCATCGAAATCGACCTGGCCGACGTCAAAGAGCCTGTGCTCTGCGCGCCGAACGACCCGGACGATGCCCGCCTGCTGTCTTCGGTACAGGGCGAGAAGATCGACGAAGTGTTCATCGGTTCGTGCATGACCAACATCGGCCACTTCCGCGCTGCCGGCAAGCTGCTGGAGAAGGTCAAGGGTGGCATCCCTACCCGTCTGTGGCTGGCTCCGCCAACCAAGATGGATGCTCACCAGCTGACCGAAGAAGGCTACTACGGCATCTACGGCAAGGCCGGTGCGCGCATGGAAATGCCAGGCTGCTCGCTGTGCATGGGTAACCAGGCACGTGTGCAGACCGGTTCGACCGTGGTCTCCACCTCGACCCGTAACTTCCCGAACCGTCTGGGCGACGCGACCAACGTGTACCTGGCATCGGCCGAACTGGCTGCTGTCGCTTCGATCATCGGCAAGCTGCCGACCGTCGAAGAGTACATGCAGTACGCGAAAGACATCGACAGCATGGCTGCCGACGTTTACCGCTACCTGAGCTTCGACCAGATCGCCGAGTTCCGCGAAGCGGCAGCCAACGCCAAGATCCCGGTGGTTCAGGCTTAAGCTGAGTTACAGGCAGTAAAGAAAGCCCCGGCAGCGATGCCGGGGCTTTTTGTTTTAGCCTGTACCGGCCACCTCAGATCACAAACAAATCCACAAACCTGTGCACCGCCATACCCTCCAGCTGCTGCTGGTCCTTGCATACCTCCACAATCTGCGCACACCGCTGACGAGCAAAACGCGTCCCCAGGTTTGCCCTGAACTTGGCCTCCAGCAACGGTATGCCCTCCCCTCGCCGCCGCCGATGCCCGATCGGGTATTCCACCACCACTTGGTCAGTGCTGCTGCCATCCTTGAAGAACACTTGCAGCGCGTTGGCGATCGAGCGCTTGTCTGGCTCCAGGTACTCGCGGCTGAAGCGCAGGTCTTCCACCACTTCCATCTTCTCGCGCAGGCGATCGATGCTTGGGTGGTGGGCATGGAAAGCATCTTCATAGTGCTCCGCCACCAAATGGCCGAAGATCAGCGGTACCGCCACCATGTACTGCAGGCAGTGGTCACGGTCGGCAGCATTGGCCAGCGGGCCGCTCTTGGAAATGATGCGGATCGCTGACTCCTGGGTGGTGATCACGATGCGGTCGATTTCATGCAGACGGTTGCGCACCAATGGGTGCAGGGTCACTGCCGCCTCACAGGCGGTCTGGGCATGAAACTCGGCAGGGAAACTGACCTTGAACAACACATTTTCCATCACATAGCTGCCCAAGGCCTGAGGCAGACGCAGCTCGTACTGCCCGGCAGGCTTGAGCGCCAAGTCTTTGTTGGTATGACTGAACGATACGTCGTAGAACCCCCACTGCGGCGCCGTGAGCACGCCCGGCACGCCCATCTCGCCGCGCAGGGCGATATCGGCCAGGCGCACGCCCCGGCTGGAAGCATCGCCCGCCGCCCAGGACTTGCGAGAACCGGCGTTGGGCGCATGGCGGTAAGTGCGCAGGGCCTGGCCGTCGACGAAGGCGTGGGACAAGGCCGAGAGCATCTGCTCGCGATTGGCCCCCATCAGCCTGGCACACACGGCGGTTGAGGCCACCTTCACCAGAATCACGTGATCGAGCCCGACACGGTTGAAAGAATTTTCCAGGGCCAGCACACCCTGGATCTCATGGGCCATGACCATTGCCTCAAGCACATCGCGCATCAGCAGCGGCGCCTCACCCGCTGCGACGTGCTTCTGCGACAGGTGATCAGCCACGGCCAGGATGCCGCCAAGGTTGTCCGAGGGATGAGCCCATTCAGCGGCCAGCCAGGTGTCGTTGTAGTCCAGCCAGCGCACCGTGCAGCCGATGTCCCAGGCGGCCTTGACCGGGTCGAGGCGATAGGAAGTGCCGGGGACGCGAGCACCATTCGGAACCAGCGTGCCTTCCACCTGAGGGCCGAGGAGTTTCGTGCATTCGGGGAAGCGCAGGGCCAGCAGGCCGCAGCCGAGGGTGTCCATCAGGCAGTTGCGCGCGGTGGCCAGGGCTTCGGCGGAATCGACCCGGTAGCCGAGGGCGTAATCGGCCAGGGTCTGTAGCACCCGGTCGTAATCCGGGCGGTCGTTGAGGTCTACGTTGGCGCTCATATCCAGCTCCCTTCAGAATTGCCGGAGCTGCTGTGCAGCCCTTCGCGGGCTCGCCCGCTCCCACAGGGATATCACAGCATTCAAACCCTGTGATTACCTGTGGGAGCGGGCAAGCCCGCGAAGGGCCGCAAAGCGGCCCCTCTTGAAGCCGAGCGCCAGTGGTGCTTTAGAAGCTATCGCCAGGCACGCGAACCCAGCCCTCCATCAGCACGCGAGCACTGCGGCTCATGATTGCCTTGGTCACTGTCCACTCACCCTCCACCCGGCGCGCCTCGGCCCCGACCCGCAAGGTGCCCGAAGGGTGGCCGAAACGCACAGCGCTGCGCTCGCCCCCGCCAGCGGCGAGGTTGACCAGCGTGCCCGGAATGGCCGCTGCGGTGCCGATCGCCACCGCCGCCGTACCCATCATGGCATGGTGCAGCTTGCCCATCGACAAGGCCCGCACCAACAGGTCGACATCCCCTGCCTGTACCACCTTGCCACTGGACGCAGTGTAGGTGCTCGGTGGCGCAACGAACGCCACTTTTGGTGTGTGCTGACGCCCGGCAGCCTGGTCGACATTGTCGATCAAGCCCATGCGCACGGCGCCATAAGCACGAATGGTCTCGAAACGCAGCAGCGCCTGCGGGTCGCCGTTGATAGCGTCCTGCAGTTCGGTACCGGTGTAGCCGATATCCGCCGCGTTTACGAAGATGGTCGGAATGCCAGCGTTGATCAGGGTCGCCTTGAAGGTGCCGACACCCGGCACCTCCAGGTCATCGACCAGGCTGCCAGTGGGGAACATCGCACCGCCGTCGTCACCGTCGTCGGCCGCCGGGTCGAGGAACTCCAGTTGCACCTCGGCCGCCGGGAAGGTCACCCCGTCCAGCTCGAAGTCGCCGGTTTCCTGCACTTCACCTTCAGTGATCGGGACATGGGCGATGATGGTCTTGCCGATATTGGCCTGCCAGATGCGCACCGTGGCGATGCCGTTGCGCGGAATGCGCGCCGGGTCGACCAGGCCACTGCTGATGGCGAACGAACCGACCGCAGCAGACAGGTTGCCGCAGTTGCCGCTCCAGTCGACGAACGCCTTGTCGATGCTGACCTGGCCGAACAGGTAGTCGACATCGTGTTCGGGCTTGATGCTTTGCGACAGGATCACGGTCTTGCTGGTGCTGGACGTGGCGCCGCCCATGCCGTCGATCTGCTTGCCGTAGGGGTCGGGGCTGCCTATTACCCGCAGCAGCAGTGCGTCACGGGCGGGGCCGGGGATCTGCGCCTGCTCGGGCAGGTCTTGCAGGCGGAAGAACACGCCTTTGCTGGTGCCGCCACGAATGTAGGTGGCGGGGATTTTGATCTGGGGTACATGTGCCATTGTCTTGGGCATCCTGATAGTCCGGTGAAATACCCTGGGGCTGCTATGCAGCCCTTTCGCGACACAAGGCCGCTCCCACAGGTACTGCGCTGCCCGTTGTGGGAGCGACCTTGTGTCGCGATGGGCCGCAAAGCGGCCCCCGTTTCATGCTCAGGCGGTCGCTTCGAGGAAGTCCTGGGCAAAGCGTTGCAGCACCCCGCCCGCCTCGTAGATCGACACTTCCTCGGCGGTGTCCAGGCGGCAGGTCACCGGCACTTCCAGGCGCTCGCCATTGGCGCGGGTAACCACCAACGTGAGGGTCGCCCGTGGCGTACGTGCACCCAGCACGTCATAGGTCTCGCTGCCGTCCAGGCCCAGGGTTTTGCGGTCAGTGCCTGGCTTGAACTCCAGCGGCAACACGCCCATGCCCACCAGGTTGGTGCGGTGAATGCGCTCGAAGCCTTCGGCGACGATGGCCTCGACACCCGCCAGGCGCACGCCCTTGGCCGCCCAGTCGCGGGACGAACCTTGGCCGTAGTCGGCGCCGGCCACGATGATCAGCGGCTGTTTGCGCTGCATGTAGGTTTCGATCGCCTCCCACATGCGGGTCACCTTGCCTTCCGGCTCGATACGCGCCAGCGAGCCCTGCTTCACGCTGCCGTCTTCCTTGCGCACCATTTCGTTGAACAGTTTGGGGTTGGCGAACGTGGCACGCTGGGCGGTCAGGTGGTCGCCGCGGTGGGTGGCGTAAGAGTTGAAGTCCTCTTCCGGCAAGCCCATTTTCGCCAGGTATTCACCGGCGGCGCTGTCGAGCATGATGGCGTTGGACGGCGACAGGTGGTCGGTGGTGATGTTGTCCGGCAGCACCGCCAACGGCCGCATGCCGCGCAGGGTACGTTCACCGGCCAGCGCGCCTTCCCAATACGGCGGGCGGCGGATGTAAGTGCTCATCGGGCGCCAGTCATACAGCGGCGCCACCTTCGGCCCGCGGTCTTCCTCGATGGCGAACATCGGAATGTACACCTTGCGGAACTGCTCTGGCTTGACCGCGGCACGTACCACGGCGTCGATCTCTTCATCGCTCGGCCAGATGTCCTTGAGGCGGATTTCCTTGCCATCGACCACGCCCAGCACATCCTTCTCGATGTCGAAGCGGATCGTGCCGGCAATGGCATAGGCCACCACCAGCGGCGGCGAAGCCAGGAAGGCCTGCTTGGCATACGGGTGGATACGCCCGTCGAAGTTGCGGTTACCCGACAGCACGGCGGTGGCGTACAGGTCGCGGTCGATGATTTCTTGCTGGATCACCGGGTCCAGCGCGCCAGACATCCCGTTGCAGGTGGTGCAAGCGAAGGCGACGATACCAAAACCGAGTTGCTCCAGCTCCTTCTCCAGCCCGGCTTCTTCCAGGTAAAGCTGCACAGCCTTGGAACCTGGCGCCAGCGACGACTTGACCCACGGTTTGCGGGCCAGGCCAAGCCTGTTGGCATTGCGTGCAATCAGGCCAGCAGCTATCACGTTGCGCGGGTTGCTGGTGTTGGTGCAGCTGGTGATGGCGGCAATGATCACCGCACCGTCCGGCATCTGCCCCGGCACCTCTTCCCAGCTGCCGGCAATGCCTTTGGCTGCCAGGTCGCTGGTGGCCACGCGAGCGTGCGGGTTGGACGGGCCGGCCATGTTGCGCACCACGCTCGACAGGTCGAAGCTCAGGGTGCGCTCGTAGACGGCGCCGCCCAGGCTGTCGGCCCACAGGCCGGTCGCCTTGGCGTAGGTTTCCACCAGCTTGACCTGCTGCTCTTCGCGGCCGGTCAGGCGCAGGTAGTCGATGGTCTGCTGGTCGATGGCGAACATAGCGGCGGTGGCGCCGTATTCCGGGGCCATGTTGGAAATGGTGGCGCGGTCACCCAAGGTCAGCGCGCGGGCGCCCTCGCCGTGGAATTCCAGGTAGGCGCCGACGACTTTCTGTTTACGCAGGAATTCGGTCAGGGCCAGCACCAGGTCGGTGGCGGTGATGTTCGGTGCCAGCTTGCCGGTCAGCTCGACGCCGACGATTTCGGGCAGGCGCATCCACGAAGCGCGGCCGAGCATCACGTTTTCGGCTTCCAGGCCACCAACGCCAATGGCGATCACGCCCAGGGCGTCGACATGCGGGGTGTGGCTGTCGGTTCCGACGCAGGTGTCCGGGTAGGCCACGCCGCGGTCGCTATGAATGACAGGCGACATCTTCTCCAGGTTGATCTGGTGCATGATGCCATTACCCGGCTGGATCACGTCGACGTTCTTGAACGCCTTCTTGGTCCAGTTGATGAAGTGGAAGCGGTCTTCGTTGCGGCGGTCTTCAATGGCGCGGTTCTTTTCGAAGGCCTGTGGGTCGAAGCCACCGCACTCCACTGCCAGCGAGTGGTCGACGATCAGCTGCACCGGCACCACCGGGTTGACGGCGGCCGGGTCGCCACCCTTGTCGGCGATGGCATCACGCAGGCCGGCGAGGTCGACCAGCGCGGTCTGGCCGAGGATGTCGTGGCACACCACGCGGGCCGGGAACCACGGGAAGTCGAGGTCACGCTGGCGTTCGATCAGTTGGCCCAGCGAGGCGTCGAGGGTGGCCGGGTCGCAGCGGCGCACCAGGTTCTCGGCGAGCACGCGGGACGTGTAAGGCAGGCCGTCGTAGGCGCCGGGCTTGATCGCCTCGACCGCCGCACGGGCATCGAAGTAGTCCAGGTCGGTGCCTGGAAGGTGCTTGCGGAATGCTGTGTTCATATCGTTATCAGGCTCGGTCACGGTACGGTCGTGGATAGCGTTCTAATTGCTGCCCTGTATTGGCTGCTCCGGCCTCATCGCCGGCAAGCCGGCTCCCACAGGTACAGCACTAGCTACAAGGGCGGTGCAACACCTGTGGGAGCTGGCTTGCCGGCGATGAGGCCGGAACAGGCCACCCCACAGGTTCGGTTTCAGCGCTGCTCGATCGGCACGAACTGGCGCTGCTCGACGCCGACATACTCGGCGCTCGGACGGATGATGCGGTTGTTGGCACGCTGTTCGAAGACATGCGCCGCCCAGCCGGTCAGGCGCGAGCAGACGAAGATCGGGGTGAACAGCTTGGTCGGGATACCCATGAAGTGGTACGCCGAGGCATGGTAGAAGTCAGCGTTGGGGAACAGCCGCTTCTGCTCCCACATGGTCTTGTCGATGGCTTCGGAAACCGGGTACAGCACCTTGTCGCCCACTTCGTCGGCCAGCTGCTTCGACCAGCCCTTGATCACCTCGTTGCGCGGGTCGGACTCTTTGTAGATGGCATGGCCAAAGCCCATGATCTTGTCCTTGCGCTCCAGCATGCGCAGCAGCTCGGCGGTGGCTTCCTGCGGGCTCTGGAAGCGCTCGATCAGCTCCATCGCCGCCTCGTTGGCACCGCCGTGCAGCGGGCCGCGCAGCGAGCCAATGGCAGCGGTGACGCAGGAGTACAGGTCGGACAGGGTCGAGGCGCAAACGCGGGCGGTGAACGTGGAGGCGTTGAACTCGTGCTCGGCGTACAGGATCAGCGACACGTTCATGACCTTGACGTGCAGCTCGCTCGGCTTTTTGCCGTGCAGCAGGTGCAGGAAGTGGCCGCCGAGCGTGTCTTCGTCACTGGTGCAATCGATGCGCACGCCATGGTGGGTGAAGCGGTACCAGTAGCACATCACTGCCGGGAACAGCGCCAGCAGGCGGTCGGTCTTGTCGCGCTGGGCTTCGAAAGTGAGCTCGGGCTCCAGGGTACCCAGTACCGAGCAACCGGTGCGCATCACGTCCATCGGGTGGGCGTCACGCGGGATACGCTCCAGCACTTCCTTCAATGCTTGCGGTAGGTCACGCAGGCCCTTGAGCTTGAGCTTGTAGTCGGCCAGCTCGGCCTGGGTTGGCAGCTCGCCGTACAGCAGCAGGTAAGCGACTTCTTCGAACTCGGCACCTGCCGCCAGGTCACGCACGTCGTAACCCCGGTAGGTCAGGCCGGCACCGGCCTGGCCAACGGTCGACAGTGCGGTCTGGCCGGCCACCTGGCCACGCAGGCCTGCGCCACTGAGTACTTTCGCTTCGGCCATGGTGTTTCTCCTTTCTTGAATTTGTTATGGATTTCTTGCTGGCTAATTCGGTTCGCCTGTGCCGGCCTCTTCGCGGGTAAACCCGCGAAGAGGCCGGCACAGGCGCCATCACTTACCCTTTCTTCTGGGCAAACAGCGCGTCGAGGCTCTGCTCGAAGGCGTGGTAACCAATGGCATCGTAGAGCTCCATGCGGGTCTGCATGGTGTCGATCACGTTTTTCTGTGTGCCGTCGCGGCGCAGCGCGGTGTACACGTTCTCGGCGGCCTTGTTCATGGCACGGAACGCCGACAGCGGGTACAGCACCAGCGACACGTCGACCGAGGCCAGCTCTTCGGTGGTGTACAGGGGCGTGGCGCCGAATTCGGTGATGTTGGCCAGAATCGGTGCCTTCACCCGATCAGCGAACGTCTTGTACATCTGCAGTTCAGTGATGGCTTCCGGGAAGATCATGTCGGCGCCAGCCTCGATGCAGGCCTCGGCGCGATCAAGGGCAGCGTTCAGGCCTTCGACGGCCAAGGCGTCAGTACGCGCCATGATCACGAAGCTGTCGTCGCTACGGGCATCGACAGCGGCCTTGATGCGGTCGACCATTTCCTGCTGGCTGACGATTTCCTTGTTCGGACGGTGGCCGCAGCGTTTGGCGCCAACCTGGTCCTCGATATGGATGGCAGCAGCGCCAAACTTGCTCATCGAACGTACGGTGCGGGCGACGTTGAAGGCCGACGCACCGAAGCCGGTGTCAACATCCACCAGCAACGGCACGTCGCACACGTCGGTAATGCGGCGCACATCGGTGAGCACGTCGTCCAGGCCGGTGATGCCCAGGTCCGGCAAGCCCAGCGAGCCTGCGGCCACGCCGCCGCCGGACAGGTAGATGGCCTTGAAGCCGGCACGCTTGGCCAGCAGGGCATGGTTGGCATTGATGGCGCCAACCACCTGCAGGGGATGTTCGGCAGCAACGGCGTCGCGGAAACGCTGACCGGGGGTGCTCTTCACAGTCATTTCTCACCTCGTGGGCTGTTGTTGTGGGCGTCCAGATAGTGACGCTCGATGTTGCGCTTGGACGCGCCGATGTGGCGGCGCATCAGGAGTTCGGCCAGCTCGCCGTCACGGTCGGCGATGGCATCGAGGATGCGGTGGTGTTCGGCAAACGCCTGGCGTGGCCGATTGGGCGTGGCAGAGAACTGGATGCGGTACATGCGCACCAGTTGGTACAGTTCGCCGCACAGCATCTTGACCAGGGTCTGGTTGCCGCTGCCCTGGATGATCCGGTAATGGAAGTCGTAGTCGCCTTCCTGCTGGTAGTAACCCACACCAGCCTGGAATGCGGCATCGCGCTCATGGGTATCAAGCACACGGCGCAGTTCGTCGATGTCGCCCTGACTCATCCGTTCGGCTGCCAGGCGGCAGGCCATGCCTTCCAGCGACTCGCGGATTTCGTACAGTTCGATCAGTTCAGCGTGGTTCAGCGATACCACCCGCGCGCCCACATGCGGTACGCGCACCAGCAGGCGCTGGCCCTCCAGGCGGTGGATGGCCTCGCGCAACGGCCCACGGCTGATGCCGTAGGTGCGCGCCAGCTCCGGCTCGGAAATCTTGCTGCCGGGGGCAATTTCGCCCTTGACGATGGCCGCCTGAATGCGCCGGAAGACGTTTTCAGACAAGGTTTCCGTTTCGTCTGTCAGCACCGGGCTGGCGGTGGAAAGGTCCTGCATATTGTCGACACCTTGAAAATCTCTTTGCCAGAAATTAGCGAAAACACGCTCGCCAGTCAAAGACAAAATGAACATTGTCGACAATTGTCTAATAACGAACTAACCCCCGCCCGGTGCTGTCAGATCGCGCACCGCTGGCGTCAAGACGTCGGCGTGATAGAATGCCGCGCCTCCGATGGGGTATGGATAGCCTGTCTGTCATACATTCATGCTTGTTGACAGATAAAAGAGGAAGCTTGCGCAGTAGTTGCCAGTCGCCTTGACCAGAACCTTGCCTAGAACCTTGCACTGCACCGCGCCAGGATTATGAGACTTACACCCGTTTTATTGCTGCTATGCCTCACCCTGCTGCCGGCCCTTGGTCAGGCTGCGGGCAAGACCGTCTATGGTCTCAACGAATATGCACGGCTGGGCGACCTGGACCTGGAAGTGGCCGCCAAGCTCGACACCGGCGCCAAGACCGCCTCGCTCAGCGCCCGCGATATCAAGCGGTTCAAGCGCAACGGCGAAAGCTGGGTGCGCTTCTACCTGGCCATCGATGCTGCCCACTCGCACCCGATCGAGCGCCCGCTGGCACGCGTAAGCAAGATCAAGCGCCGGGCCGGCGACTATGATGCCGAATCGGGCAAGGCCTACACGGCACGCCCGGTCATCGAACTTGAAATCTGCATGGGCCAGGCCATGCGCACCATCGAAGTCAACCTCACCGACCGCAGCGCCTTCCAGTTCCCGCTGCTGATCGGCTCCGAGGCACTCAAGCACTTCGACGCGCTGGTCGACCCAAGCCTTAAATATGCGGCCGGCAAACCTGCCTGTGCCACCGACGCTCACAAAGCAGAGTAATTCCGATGCGCTCTCTTACCCTCCATCTGAAAGTCCTGATCACCGTACTGGTGCTACTGGGTGTGGCGGTCACGGCTTACCAGATCTTCTTCCTCGGCATCCCGGTGACCGAGGATGAAACCGACGACCTGTGGAACATCGACGCCAAGGTCGAGTTCGTGGCCAGCACCAAGGACCCGGTCAAGGTGCAGATGTTCGTGCCACCGCTGAACCGCGACTATGTCAGCCTCAACGAGAGCTTCATCTCCAACAACTACGGGGTGAGCGTCAACCGTGCCGACGGTAACCGCAAGGTCACCTGGTCGGCCCGCCGCGCCAGCGGCAACCAGACCCTCTACTACCGCCTGGTGCTGACCAAGCGCTACAGCAACGAGAAGACCACGGTCAAAGGCCCGACCTTCCGTGACAGCCTGGCTATCGAAGGCCCCGAGAAGATCGCCGCCGAAGCCCTGATGGCGCCGATTCGCCAGCACTCTGCCGACGTCGAGACCTTCGTCAGCGAGACCATCAAGCGGGTCAACAACCTCAACGACGACAACGTCAAGCTGCTGCTGGCCGGCGACACCTCGCCGATGAAGAAAGCCCAGATCATCGACCTGCTGCTGTCGATCGCCCACGTACCGATGGAAAAGGTGCACACCATCCGCCTGGTGGCCGACACCCCGCAAACCCCGGAACTGTGGCTGCGCAGTTTCAACGGTAACGACTGGCTGTACTTCAACCCGGACACCGGGGAGCAAGGCCTGCCCAGCGACCGCCTGCTGTGGTGGACCGGTGACGACAACCTGATCACCGTCGATGGCGGCAAGAAGGCCAACGTCACCTTCAGCATGAACAACAGCGAGATGAACGCCATCCGCCTGGCCAAGCTGACCGACGAGAACACCGACGCCGACTTCCTCGAGTACTCGCTGTACAGCCTGCCGCTGCAGACCCAGCAAACCTTCATGATCATGGTCATGATCCCTATCGGCGTGCTGGTGATCCTGGTGCTGCGCAACCTGATCGGCTTGCAGACCCTGGGTACCTTCACCCCCGTACTGATCGCCCTGGCCTTCCGCGAGACCCAACTGGGCTTTGGCATCGTGCTGTTCACGGTGATTACCGCGCTTGGCCTGTCGTTACGCTCATACCTGGAACACCTCAAGCTGCAAATGCTGCCACGCCTGTCGGTGGTGCTGACCTTCGTCGTGGTGCTGATCGCCGCCATCAGCCTGTTCAGCCACAAGCTGGGCCTTGAGCGCGGGCTGTCGGTGGCATTGTTCCCGATGGTGATCCTGACCATGACCATCGAGCGCCTGTCGATCACCTGGGAAGAACGTGGCGGTGGCCATGCCATGAAAGTGGCCATCGGCACCCTGTTTGCAGCCTCTTTGGCGCACCTGCTGATGATGGTGCCGGAGCTGGTGTACTTCGTGTTCACGTTCCCGGCCGTACTGCTGATCCTGGTGGGCTTCATGCTGGCGATGGGCCGCTACCGTGGCTACCGCCTGACCGAACTCGTGCGCTTCAAGGCATTCCTGAAGAAGGCTGACGCCTGATGTTTGGCCTGATCAAGACGTGGAAAGCCCTGGAGGCCCGGGGCATCATGGGTATCAACCGGCGCAACGCGGACTACGTGTTGAAGTACAACAAGCGCAGCTTGTACCCGATCGTCGACGACAAGATCATCACCAAGGAGCGCGCCCTGGCGGCCGGTATCCATGTGCCGGAAATGTACGGCATCATCGAAACCGAGAAAGAAATCGACAAGCTCGACCAGATCATTGGCGGGCGCAGCGATTTCGTCATCAAGCCGGCGCAAGGCGCCGGCGGTGACGGCATCCTGGTGATCGCCGACCGCTTCGAGGACCGCTACCGCACGGTGTCGGGCAAGATCATCAGCCATGAGGAAATCGAACACCAGATTTCGAGCATCCTCACCGGCCTGTACTCGCTGGGCGGCCACCGCGACCGCGCGCTGATCGAGTACCGGGTTACCCCCGACCAGATCTTCAAAAGCATCAGCTACGAAGGCGTGCCGGACATCCGCATCATCGTGCTGATGGGGTACCCGGTAATGGCCATGCTGCGCCTGCCGACCCGCCAGTCCGGCGGCAAGGCCAACCTGCACCAGGGCGCCATCGGCGTGGGCGTTGACCTGGCCACCGGCGTGACCCTGCGCGGTACCTGGCTGAACAACATCATCAGCAAGCACCCGGACACCACCAATGCGGTGGATGGCGTGCAGCTGCCGAACTGGGACGGCTTCATGAAGCTGGCCGCCGGCTGCTATGAACTGTGCGGGCTGGGCTACATCGGCGTGGACATGGTGCTGGACCAGGAAAAAGGCCCGCTGATCCTGGAGCTAAACGCCCGCCCGGGCCTTAACATCCAGATTGCCAACGACTGCGGCCTGACCCAGCGCACCCACGCCATTGAGGCGCATATCGAAGCGCTGGCCAAGGATGGCATTACCGAAGATGCCGAACAGCGGGTTCGGGTAGCACAGGGTTTGTTCGGGCACGTGCCTAACCGCTGAATTGCCGGGGCTGCCTTGCAGCCCATTCGCAGCACAAGGCTGCTCCTACAGGTACTGTGCAGGCTTGCTGGGCTGCGTTTCACCTGTAGGAGCAGCCTTGTGCTGCGAATGGGCCAAACACACTGTTGAATGTCGCGCCCAGTGCTAGGCGCTTTTCCTACACAGGTCTACAATCGCCCTCCTCGCTTTTACATCGCCGTCCACACTGATGCCGACCTGTACGCTTTACCCCCTGCCCTACCAGCCTGACCCAGCCGCCTATTTCGCCCGCCTGCGCCAGGCCCCCGGCGCGATCCTGCTCGACAGCGCCCGCCCCGGCGCCGAACGCGGCCGCTTCGACCTGCTCAGCGCCTGGCCGCTGCAACAGCTGCAAGCGCACCCCGATGAACAAGGCAGCACCTTCCTCCAGCGCCTGCGCGACGGCCTGGCCCACCTGGGCCATGCGCAACTGCCCGAAGGCAGCGAGCTACCCTTCGCCGGTGGCCTGATCGGCTACCTGAGCTACGATTTCGGTCGCCGCCTGGAACACCTGCCAAGCCTGGCCGTGGACGACCTCGGCCTGCCCGACGCGCAACTGGGGCTGTATGCCTGGGCACTGGTCAGCGACCATGTGCACGGCACCAGCCAGCTGGTGTTCCACCCAAGCCTGGCCGGCAGTGAACGCGAACGCCTGATCACGCTTTTCGAAGGCGCCTGCGACACCGCAAGCGGCGACTTCCAGCTGCTCGCGCCGATGGCCGGTGACCTGCAGCCCGACCAGTACCGGGCCGCCTTCGACCAGGTACAGCGCTACATCCAGGCCGGCGACTGCTACCAGATCAACCTTACCCAGCGCTTTCGCGCGCCCTGCCATGGCGACCCCTGGCGCGCCTATCAGGCCCTGCGCCAAGCTTGCCCCACGCCGTTTTCCGGCTACCAGCAACTGGGCGATGGCAGTGCCTTGCTCAGCTTCTCCCCGGAGCGCTTCATCCGCGTCAGCCAGGGGCAGGTGGAAACCCGGCCAATCAAGGGCACTCGCCCGCGCGCCAGCGACCCGATTGAAGACAAGCGCAATGCCGAGGAGCTGCTGCACAGCCCTAAGGACCGCTCGGAAAACCTCATGATCGTCGACTTGCTGCGCAACGACCTGGGGCGTACCTGCAAGATCGGTTCTGTGAAGGTACCGGAGCTGTTCAGCCTGGAGAGCTACCCCAACGTCCACCACCTGGTCAGCAGCATCACCGGCCAGCTGGCCAGCGACAAGGATGCCCTGGACCTGATCGGCGACAGCTTCCCCGGCGGCTCGATCACCGGGGCGCCGAAGATTCGCGCCATGCAGATCATCGACGAGCTGGAGCCTGCACGCCGGGCGCTTTACTGCGGCTCGCTGCTGTATGTGGATGTGCGCGGCGAGATGGACAGCTCGATTGCCATTCGCAGCCTGCTGGTCAAGGACGGCCAGGTCAGTTGCTGGGGCGGCGGTGCGGTGGTGGCCGACTCCGAATGGCAGGCCGAATATGAAGAGTCGATCGCCAAAGTGCGGGTGTTGATGCAGACCTTGCAGGGCTTGTGAGTCCGTCTAGCCCGCGTTTTTTTGTTACCATCACCTTACTACGAGCGCACAGCGCCACAGCCAAGATGGAAACCGCCTGATGAGCCAACCCTTCGACGTCGCCGCCCTGGCCGCGACCTACGCCAACAAGTCCCCGCAGGACATTCTCAAGCTCGCCTTCGAGCATTTTGGTGATGACCTGTGGATCTCATTCAGCGGCGCCGAGGACGTGGTGCTGGTCGACATGGCCTGGAAGCTGAACAAGCAGGTCAAGGTGTTCAGCCTCGACACCGGCCGCCTGCACCCGGAGACCTACCGGTTCATCGACCAGGTGCGCGAGCAGTACAACCTGCCGATTGAACTGCTCAGCCCCGACCGTGCCAAACTCGACCCGTTCGTCAAGGAAAAGGGCCTGTTCAGCTTCTACAAGGACGGCCACGGCGAGTGCTGCGGTATTCGCAAGATCGAGCCGCTGCGCCGCAAGCTGGCCACCGTGAGCGCCTGGGCCACCGGCCAGCGCCGCGACCAGAGCCCAGGCACCCGCAGCCAGGTGGCGGCACTGGAAATCGACAGCGCCTTCTCCACGCCCGAGCGCACCCTGTACAAGTTCAACCCGCTGGCGCAGATGAGCAGTGAAGAGGTGTGGGGTTATATCCGCATGCTTGAGCTGCCCTATAACAGCCTGCATGAGCGCGGCTTCATCAGCATCGGCTGCGAGCCATGCACCCGTCCGGTGCTGCCGAACCAGCATGAGCGTGAAGGGCGTTGGTGGTGGGAAGAGTCGACGCAGAAGGAATGCGGGCTGCACGCCGGCAACCTGATCAGCAAGGCTTGAGATAGCCGGGGCCGCTTTGCGGCCCCGCACAATTGCGAATCAGTGCACCGGCAGTTCAACGCCTGCGAACAGTTCTTCAAGCTCTTGCTTGTTATGGCACTGAATGGCCTTGGCCATCACTTCGCGGGTCAGGTGCGGGGCGAACTTCTCGATGAAGTCGCACATGAAGCCGCGCAGGAAGGTGCCACGACGGAAGCCGATCTTGGTAATGCTGGCTTCGAACAGCTCGCTGGCATCCAGGGCCACCAGGTCATTGTCGAGTTTGGCGTCCACGGCCATACCCGCGACGATACCTACGCCCAGCCCCAGGCGCACATAGGTCTTGATCACGTCGGCGTCTGCTGCGGTGAACACCACTTTTGGCGTAAGGCCACGGTGGTTGAAGGCTTCGTCCAGCTTCGAGCGCCCGGTAAACCCGAACACATAGGTAACGATCGGGTATTCGGCAACCGCTTCAAGGGTCAGTTTCGGCAGCTTGGCCAGCGGGTGACCTTGCGGCACCACCACGCAGCGGTTCCACTTGTAGCACGGCATCATGATCAGGTCGCCGAACAGCTCCAGCGCCTCGGTGGCGATGGCGAAGTCGACCGTACCGTCCGCAGCCATCTCGGCAATCTGCATGGGCGAACCCTGGTGCATGTGCAGGGACACTTCCGGGTACTGCTTGATGAAGCTGCTGATCACCGGCGGCAAGGCATAGCGCGCCTGGGTGTGGGTGGTGGCAATGGACAGCGTACCCTTCTTCTCGTTGGAGAACTCCTGGGCAATCTGCTTGATGCTTTCGACCTTGCGCAGGATTTCGCCGGCGGTATTGATGATGCGCTCACCGGCCGGGGTTACACGTGTCAGGTGCTTGCCGCTGCGAGCAAAGACTTCAACACCCAGTTCATCTTCGAGCAGGCGGATCTGCTTGCTGATACCTGGC